>JBMOFP010000018.1:0-47877 GCA_049318805.1 Bradymonadia bacterium | reverse complement strand
TATGTGGGCGGCCCAATGCGCGGCGTTCAGGCCAGCGGCGCGCTCAACGTCGCCCACGACTTTCGCGGCGCGCAGCTCGGCGTCCTCAACATCGGCGGGGACGCCGAGGGCGCGCAGGTCGGGGTCATCAACATCGGCGGCAAGGTGAAGGGCGCACAGGTCGGGGTCATCAACGTGGCCCGCAAGGTCGAGGGCGCCTCCGTCGGGGTGATACCGGTGGTGCTCGAGGGGCGTCACCACGCCACGGTCTTCGGCGGCGAAGCCGTGCACGCCAGCGCGGTCTACAAGATCGGCGCCTCGCGCACGCATGCGCTCTTCGGTGTGGGCACACGATTCACGGGGGACGAGCGCTTGCTCCCGATGATCGGCTTCGGGCAGCACAACCCCCTGGGCCCCGGCTATCTGGACGTGGACCTGCTCTCGTACGTCCTGCTCGACACCAAGAAGATGGACAACGAGCGGCCGGCGAGTTTGCACACGCTGCGCCTCGTCTACGGCTGGCAGGTCGCACCGCGGTTCGCGGTCTTCGCGGGGCCGACGTGGAACGTGCTGCTCTCCGATGTCGACCGCGCCGCGCCCGACCTCGGCTTCACCCCGGGCCTCTCCGAGACCACCGACTCGCTCAGGATTCAGCAGTGGCCGGGCGGCGTCATCGGGGTCCAGCTTTGATGGGCCCGTCGACGATGCCGCGGAAGTCCTCGAGGCCGAGCGCCTCGTAGCCTTCGCAGGGCGGCGCCCGCCCCATCTGCTCGGCCAGGGGCGCCAGCACGTCGACTCCGAGCGTCGCGTCGGCTTGGGCGAGTAGGCTCAGCGCGCGGTCGAAGCGCGACGTGTCCAGGCCCTCGACCCAGCCCCGCATCACCTCGTCCAGGCCGCCGTGTCCGGGGCGGGCCTTGCGCAGCGCCAGGTCCGCGCGCATCGCCCACAGCGCGCCACCCCAGTAGACCGGCCAGTAGGCGTGGGTCGTGCGCATGTCCCGGCTCTCGTCCCAGAGCGAACGGCGCGTGCGGGTCGACGCGCCCCGGCGGAACCCGTCGCTCAGGGAGGCCCAGGCCGCCTCCACCGACAAACGACCGCTCCGCGCGCGCAGGACGTTCTGGTAGTAGGACGCGAGGCCCTCGTAGAGCCACGCGTCGTCGGCGGTCATCACGGGCACGCCCAGGTGGACGAGCTCGTGCACGGCGACCCAGTCCGTGCGCGCGCTCTCGAGGTTCAGCGACGTGGAGACGTGGAGCGAGACGGTCCCGCCGCCGCCGCGCTGAGTCTCTCCGAAAGGCACCGGGTCATCGCCGGCGACCTCGGCGGGCACCGGCTGCAGAAGCACCAGCACGGCGCGCCGAGGCGCATGGCCGTAGAGTCCGCCGACCTCGTCCGCCGCCGCCCGAAGCCACGTCGACCGGGCCTCCGTGAGCGCGAGGTCCGTGGGAAAGCCCGCCCGCTCCGCGACCCGAAGCGGGCCGAAGGCCGTGTCGAGCTGGATCACTTCGGCGCGCTGAAAGACCACGACGTTCGGGCGCGCGAACGTCGAGCGCCCGAGGTGGAACGCCGCGCCGTCGGGGGTGGTCGGCCAGGGGGTCACGAGCCGCACCCCGCTGGACGCGTCCACCCGGAGCGTCGCCGAGGCTTCGGGCCCCAGGTCCGTCGGACGCCAGAGCCAGAGTCCCACGGGCGCCACGACCTGCTCTCGCTCGACGGCGAACCAGCGCGACTCCACCACGCTCCGCTCCGCGGGCCAGCGCACCTCGAAGCGGAGGCAGCCACCGACGCGCGTGACGGTCGCGAGCAGGGTCCGGCCGTCGACGGTGCCCGGGATCCAAGCGTCCGGTGAGTCGCCGCCCCCGCACGCGAGGGTGCTGACGCCGCCCAGGTCGGCGTGCGGGGTCACCGTGTACTCGAGGCGCGTCGCGCGCGGCGAGGCGGCCCCGCAGGCGCCGAGGACCGTCGCGATCAGCAGGGACGCCGCGATGTGTCTCATGTCACGGCTCCCGCTCTTCAGTCCTGGGTCAGCCGCGGGTCGTCACCCGATTGCGGCCGTCCTTCTTGGACTTGTACAGGCGCTTGTCGGCGCGCTCCATCACCTCGTGCGCGGCGCTGAGCGCGTCGTTGCGCTCGCACGCGCCGATGCTGACGGTGACCTGCACCTGCTTGATCGGGCCGGGCTTCGAGGGCTTGTCGGGTCGACGCTTCGGTCGCCCCTGCGCGCGGACCGCGAAGGTCGAGCCCGCGATGGCGGCCCGCAACGCCTCGAGGTCCGCGGCCACGTCCTGGACCTCGCGCCCGGGGAAGAGCAGCGTGAACTCCTCGCCCCCGTAGCGGAACGCGCGCCCCCCGCCACCGACGTCCGCCAGATGGGTCGCCAGGTAACGCAGGCACTGGTCCCCCGCCTCGTGGCCGTAGCTGTCGTTGAACTTCTTGAAGTGGTCCACGTCGAGCATCGCGAGGGTGTACGTGCCGCCGAGCTGCTGGAGCGCCTCGTTCAGGGCGCGTCGGCCCGGCAAACCGGTGAGCTCGTCGCGGTATGCGAGGGTGTGAGACGCCTCGACCATGGCAAGCGCGAGCACGAGGCCGCAGGCCGTGAGGTACACGGCGCGCTCCACCGAGCCGGGCGCCGCGTGCAGCATGAGGGACGCACCCACGAGCGCGCCCGCGAGGCCGATCTCGACCGGCGCGCGGGAGCGCCACGCGCGGCCGGCGAGCACGAGCAACGCGAAGCCCCACGCCAGGGCCGCGGGCAGCGTCGCCGAGGGGTGGAGCCACCAGGGCGCGGAGAAGACCGGGGTGACGAGCCAGCGCGCCACGAGCGCGTTGTCGGGGGAGAGCAGCGTCCACACGCCGATCGCCTCGACGGCGAACAGGGCCCAGCGCGAGAGGCCCACGGGGGTCAGAAGGCCGCGCTCCTGCACGAGCGTCCAGACGACGAAGTTCAGCGGCACGCAGGCGAGGACCGCGGCCCGGGCGACGGGGTGCGCCTGGAGCGCGTCGGTCGCGAGCGCGGCCAGACCCAGGGTCGCCGCGGCGTAGACGAGTCGACTGCGGTTGAAACGCCACGCGAACAAAAGCGCCGCGCCGAGCACGAGGCCGCCCAGGTGCGGCACGACCTGCAGGCCCTGACTCCACCCGGCCTGGAGCGCCACGGTGGCGAGCAAGAGCGGCACGACCGCCGGCCAGGTCGTGCCCAGGAGCTTTCGAATCGCGGCTGGGTTCATCGGACCTCCGCCCGAGAGTCTAACCGGGTAGGCGCAGGTAGACAAAAAAGCGACACGTCGAATAACTCACAACCTGTGCGCGGTGTCGTCCGCGGCTTGTCGATGGAAGGGACGGAACCGTAGTCTGAACCGCTTCATGTCGACCCCCAGCAACACGACGTGGCCGAGCCTCGGCTCCGAGCCCACCGCCAATGTCTGGCATCAGACACGGGACGGCGCGCTCATCGACGGCCGCTATCGCATCGATCGGCTGATCGGGGTCGGCGGCATGGGCGAGGTCTACGCCGCCCAGCAGCTCTCCATGGGGCGCCCGGTGGCGCTGAAGCTGCTGCGCAACGAGTTCGCGCGGCGTCCGGAGTATCGGGAGCGCTTCTACGTCGAGGCCCGCGCGGCGAGCCGCCTGCAGCACCCGAACATCGTCACGGTCTTCGACTTCGGCACCTCGAAGGACGGCCTCTTCCTGGTGATGGAGTTGATCGTCGGCGACTCACTCCCGTCGCTCCTGAACGACGGGCCGCTCGACTGGCGCCGCGCCGCGCAGCTCGTGCGTCAGGTGGCCGACGCGCTCGCGCACGCCCACCAGAACGAGGTCATTCACTGCGACGTGAAGACCGAGAACCTCATGCTCGT
The DNA here is from genome assembly GCA_049318805.1 of Bradymonadia bacterium. Taxonomy (GTDB): domain Bacteria; phylum Myxococcota_A; class Bradymonadia; order UBA7976; family UBA1532; genus CANLBD01. The sequence goes on along the minus strand of JBMOFP010000018.1, from coordinate 44,041 downwards.
GCAGCGGGGCCAGTCCGACGAGCGGGTGAAGATCCTCGACTTCGGGATCGCGCGCCTCGTGGCGCCGGGGTCGACCCCGGAGCGCACGCTGGGGCCGGCCGTGGGCACGCCGATGGCGATGGCGCCCGAGGTCATTCTGGGGGATCCGCCGACCGCGGCGGCCGACATCTACTCGCTGGGCGTGGTGCTGTACGAGCTGCTCGCGGGCACCCAGCCCTTCGAGCACACGGCCGTGCAGAAGCTGGTGCAGCAGAAGCTGTTCCAGCCGCCGCGCGACTTCGTGCCGCCCGGCGCGGAGCCCGCCACAGCCGAGGGCCTGCGCGAGCTGCTGCGGTGGATGCTGGCGCCCCGGCCGGACCAGCGGCCCGCCGACTGCGGGGTCGTGCGCGACCGACTCGACGCCCTGCTCCAGCCCGGCGCGCCCATGAGCGGCATCCTCGGGCTCGGCGGCGAGTCGAGCACCGCCCCCGGGCTATCGAAGACACCCACGCCGGGCCAGGGTGTGGACGCGCTCGTGACCTCGCTGTGCAGCTCGCCCGACCTGCCGGTCTTCGCGACCGTGGTCCAGACCATCGAGGCGCTGTGCAACGATCCGAGCGCTGCCGCCGACAGCGAAATCGAGAAGCTGATGAGCGAGATCGGCCTCGCCCAGAAGCTGCTGCGCATCGCCAACTCCGCGTTTTATCGAGGGAATCACCCCGAGATCACCCGCGTGAGCCGGGCCGTTATGGTCATGGGGCTCGAGCAGGTGCGTCGGGTGGCGATGTCGTTGCCGATCCTCGGCGGCCTCGAGGGCTCGAGCGACACGCCGCTGCTGGAGTCGGCGCTGCGCTCCCTGGCGAGCGCGGTGATGGCGCGCGAGCTGTCCGAGGGTGAAGCGGGGGTCTCGCGTGAGGACGCCTCGACCGGCGCGTTGATGCGCAACCTGTCGCGTCATCTGCTGCAGGTGCGCCAGCCCGCGCTCGCCGAGCGGGTGCGGACACGCGCGGCCGTTTTGCCCGAGGACGAGGCGTGCCGCGAGGTGCTCGGCGCGACCTTCGAGACGCTGAACCTGCTCATCGCCGAGCGGCTCGCTTTCCCCGAGCGCCTGCGGCGTCTGCTCGGGCCCATCGACGAGCATATCGACGATCCGGGCCTGAAGAAGCTGCGCGCGCTGTCGGCCTTCGGCAGTGAGATGGCCGCGGTGCTGCAAGCGCCGGAGACGCCGTATCGCAACGAGCGCCTCACCGCGATCGTGCGCAGCCACGCGGACGCGGTCTCGCTGGACGGCGCGCGGGTGAAGGCCGCCATGGAGCGCACCGCCGCGGCCGTGATCGAGCACGCGACCGAGGCCGGCGTCGGCGTCGAGGTGGCCCGCGGACTCGCGCGGCGTGTGGAGCAGATCGTCTCGCCGCCGAAGATCACGACCCAGCGCCTCGCGGCCATTGTGCCGCAGATCGTGGTGGCCGCGGCCGAGGGCCGGCGCCTGGAGATGATCGTGTATCGGGTGCTGCAGGCGTTGCAGACCGAGGCCGGGATCGACAACGCGGTCTTCTGCCTGAGGCACTTCCGCACGGGCGAGGTCACCGGGCGCCTCGCCATCGGTGCCGGTGGTCAGGCGCTGCTCGACGGTTTCAAGTTCGGCGTGGGGGTCGCAGGGGATCCGTTCTCCGAGGCGCTGGAGCTGGGCGAGGACCGCTACGTGCTGCCGGGCTCGGACGTGGTGGCCGCGACCCCGCCGTGGTTCCGCGCGCGCTACTCGCCCCAGGGCCTGGTCTTCCTACCGATGCGCATCCGCGGCCAGGCGGTGGGTGTGCTCTACGCCGACCAGACCACGCCGGGGCAGCGCCCCTGGTCCCTGCCCACCGCGCCGCCGCTCATCGGCACCATGCGCGACGCGGTGGTCGACGCACTGCGCAGGTTGAAGACGTAGGCGGGCGGGCATCCTTGACAAGCGACAGCAGCCCGCACTCTGATCCTCACATGGACGAACCCTCACTCATGGCGCGCATCACGGTCGACCCGGCCGTGTGCCACGGGAAGCCCTGTGTCCGAGGATTGCGCTATCCGGTCGAGAGTCTCCTCGGACTCTTCGCGGGGGGCATGAGCGCCGACGAGATTCTGGCCGACTACGAGGACCTGGAGCCCGACGACCTGCGTGCCTGTTTCCTTTGGGCGACCCGGCTGGCAGAGGTGAAGTCGATTCGTGTCTTTGCGGCGTGAAGTTCCTCGTCGACGCGCAGCTTCCGCGCCGCCTTGTCCGCTTCCTTTCGGCGCGTGGCCACGACGCGCTCCATACCCTCGACCTGCCGGAGGGCAACGCTACGCCCGACAGCGAAGTCGCCCGTGTAGCGGACACGCACGATCGGGTGGTCGTCACGAAGGACGCTGATTTCGTCGTCAGTCACTTGGCGAGCGGTCGGCCGACTCGACTGTTGTTGGTCGCGGTCGGCAATGTATCGAACGTTGTGCTTCTCGAACTCGTGAAGCGTCATCTCTAGACGATCGTCGAGGCGAACGAGAGTTCAAAGCTTGTGGAGCTTCATCTCGATCGGGTCGTCAGCAGGGCCCGTTGACCCGTCGAGCCACGCGAGGGATGTTCGAGCGCGCGGCATCCGGACCCCTGACCCGATGGTCTGGCCTGGCTTGACGTCGATTGGGTTGCCGGAACATTCGAATGAGGAACCCAGATGTGCCTGACCGCCGCCGTGACCAAAGAAGGGGACTGGTACTTCGCGCACTGCCTCGAGGTCGACGTCGCCAGTCAGGGGGAGACTGTCGAGACTGCTCTGGCCAACCTGCACGAGGCCCTGACCCTGCACTTCGACGACGTGACGGACGTCGAGGCCGAGCTTCATCTGAATCTGGCCACCCACGTGGGCTGAGTCGGCGACTCGCTCAATCGTCCAGCAGCGCGCAGAGAATATCCGCCTGGAACTCCGCATCCCCGAGGGCGTTGTGCACACGCTCCTTCGCGAGCGGCACGAGGCGCGGATACAGCTCGAGCAGGCGCTCTTTGTTCGTGGCCTTGAAGAAGCACCGGTGCTTGCCCATGGCGAGCGCCTTCGTGTCCAAGGCATTGTATCCAAAGGGGTTTTCGATGCCCGCCCACGCGAAGTAGTAGGCCACGAACATCCAGTCGAAGGGCGCGTTGTGCCCCACGAAGAGCGGCTTCTCGCCGGGCTTCAGGCCCGCCTTCACCCACGCGGAGATCTCGGCCATGACCTCGCGCCCGGGCTTGCCGTGCGCGCGCAGGTGGGCCTCGGTGAGGCCGTGGATCTTCATCGCCCCGGCCTCGAAGCCCGGGAAGTCGGGCACGACCTCGAAGTAGAAGGAGCGCCCGGGCACGTGCCGCTCGCCGTTCCACCGCACCTCGACGCCGCCGACGGAGACCATGTTGAAGAGGCCCGGGACAGGCCCGCTCGCCTCGAGATCCACGCAGTAGTAGACGGTCTTGCCGTCGTGTCCCCATGCCATCGTCACACACTCCTTTCAGGAGACCCGTACCGCAGGCGACGGCCGAAAGGCTATCCTTCCCGCGTGGGGTCCACACGTTCCAGGCAGCGCCCCGCCGAGGGGCAGAAGCCCGCGCCGGAAGCGGAGCAGTGGACCGAGGCCATGCTCGAGGCCCTGGAGCCGTCGGAGCACGACTTCCAGGAGTTCAAGGGCACGCTCTTCCTGGCGGACGGCCGCCAGATCGTCTCGGGCTTCACCGCGGCGCTGTCCAGGCAGGTCTCGGCCTTCGCCAACGGCGCTGGGGGGCGCATCTTCCTGGGCCTGGACGACCAGGGGCGTATCGACGGCGGCCTGCCCGTGGACCTCAAGGGCGGCGGCACCCGCGCGTGGCTCGAGGACATCCTCACGACGAGCGTCGATCCCCCGCTCCGGCGGTTCAACGTGTACGAGGTTCGGCAAGCCGAGTCCGTGGGTCGCAAGCGCAGCCGCATCCGCTCGGGCTGCGCGGTCTACGTGCTCGACATCGGCGCCAGTGAGGACGCCCCGCACCAGGCCGTGGACCACCGGTACTACCTGCGCATCGCGGGCAAGTCCCGGCCCATGGGACACGTGCACATCCAGGACGTGCTGCAACGCACACGTCACCCGAAGGTCGCGCTCGTGCGGGTCGATCCGTGGGGTGATCCGGAGCGTGTCAGCGACGACCCGCGCGGCCCGAAGACGATGCTGTGCTTCCACACGCTGCTCGGCAATCTGGGCCGGAACCTGGCGCACCACGTGGGTGTGGAGGTGACTCTGCCGCGTGTCCTCGTGAACTCCGAGGCCCGCGCCCGCACGCTGGAACAACCGGGCACGAGCCTTACTCAGCGCCCCGGTGAGCTCGTCTACTTTCGCTACTATCCCATCCCCCTGTTTCCCGGGCAGGAGATCTCGTTCCAACGCTTCTGGGTCGCGGTGCACGCAGGGAACGTGGACCGCTGGCGCCAAAAGGACGGGCCGTGCATGCGCTGGCGTGTCTTCGCCGACGACGCCCCGCCCCGCGACGGCCTCGTGCCGCTCGCGCGTTTCGCGTCGACCCGCAAGGAGCTCGAGCGCTGGGGCATCGCGCAGGTGAAGGCCGTCCGAGCGCCGCACTGAACGGTGGGGGCGCCGCGACGGGCCGGGTCAGCTCTCCAGGGCGCGCCGCATCGCCGCGACGAGCTGGTCCGGGGCCTGCGGCGCGAAGAAGTACGGGTACTTCGGATTCCCGCCCTGGAGATCCTCGCGGACCGCGCCCTCGGACGTGAGGAAAAAGACGCGCGGGACATAGCTTCCGTAGGGTCCGTCGAAGCGCTCGGCCAGCCAGGTCGGACGTTCGTCGGCGTCCTGGGAGATCATGACCATGCGCTTCGACAGCTCGACGACATCGGGGCGCGCGAGCACGGGCCCCAAGTCGCGACAGTGCGGACACCAGTCGGTGTAGACCACGAGCATCACCGGCTTGCGCTCGGTGCGGGCGCGCGCCAAGCCCTTGTCCCACGTCTGCCAGGCGACCTCGGCGGGCAGGTGGACTTTCTTCTCTCCGGCTTCGACACGCGGGGCGGGCGAGGGCGCGGCCGCGCGGGCGCTCGCAGGTGCGGCCGTCGCGGGCGCAGGGGCGGACACGGTCGCCCGAGTCGCCCGGGGCGCGGGCGCTGAGCCCTGTTCGATGCGGCAACCGGCCAACGCGACGGTCATCCACGCACACAACGCAAGAATTTTCTGCGAACCCAGCGGCATCGGAACTCCTTGGGGGCACGATAGCACGCAGCCACGGGAATTCGGCACTCCGCACGTTTGGCGTTAAGCTGCGCCGGCACCCATGGCCTCTCCCCCGACCGACTCCAACGCGACGCGCTTCGGCGTGCGTTTGCACGCGCCGGACGGATCGAACCGTGAAGCCCTCGAGGACCTCGCGCGGGTCCTCTCGACCTTCGCTCGCAGGCCCACAGGCTCGCTGGCGGAGCAGCTCTCCAAGGGCCCCATCGTGCTCGAGGAGGGGCTGACCGAGAACGAGGCGCGGGAGCTCGTAGAGGTCTTCCGTCAGATGGGGGCGCTGGCCGAGCTGGTCGAGCCCTCGAGCCGTTCGACGCGCCCGCTCTTCGCCCAGAGTGAGGCCGCGCAGATCGCGAGCGCCTGGCGCCAGGTGGTGAGCGGCACCCGCCCTGTGTCGAGCGTGGGCGCCGCCGCGGCCGCCGCCGAACCTGGCGAAACCCGTCGTTTGAGCGCGCTGGGTCCCGGTCTGGCCGAGCCGCCGACGACCCGCTTTCAGGCGGCGAGCGCGGCGCCGCCCATCGTGGCGGCACCCGCCGTCCGCGACGTCGCGACCCTCCCCACGCAGCCCCAGGCGGCAGCCGGCGCCGACACCACGGTCCTGCCCGCGCACGTCGCTTCGACCGACGCCCTGGCCTCCCTCGAGTCCCCCGCCCTGCCCGAGGACGCCTTGGAGCGGGACGATCCCTTCGCGACCGTCGAGCTGCGTCGTCCGAGCCTCGAGGTCGCGTCCGCCGTCCCGGGGGGGAACCTTGCGCAGACGACCGAGCTCGACCGCATGGACCAGCTCGAGACTCGGGAGATGCCGGCCCGCGCCGCCCGTTGGCCCTCGCCCGAGCTCAACGTCGACTCGGGCGTCTCCGAGGACGCGCGCACTGCGCCGCTGCACGCGCAGGCCGCGACGATCCCGCAGCACGGCATCGCGGACCGGGCGACCGTGCCCCGCAACCCCGTCGCAGGTTCGCACGACACGACACGCCTCGCGGGCGGAGACGGCCACACGCCCCAAGCCCTGGACGTGATGGACACCGGCAGCATGGGGAGCGTCGCCCCCGGACCGCGCATCTTCCAGCTCGCCGCGCCGCCGTCCCTGCCGTCGGATACGGGGCGCCTGGGCACACCCGTGCGCCTCGATCCGGTGACGGACGCCGCCGCGCGGTTCGTCGCCGAAGCCGAGTCTCGTCGGCCCCGTGCCGGCGCGGTCCAGACCGAGCGCCCGGGGGTCTACAAGCTCCCGCCGTCCCGACCGAAGGCCGAGCCCTCCGTGGTGACCTCAGTCACCGCCGACGAGGCCCTGGCCCGTGCGAGCGCGCCGGCGGAACGTGTGGCCTCGGGACCCATGCCGGCGGCGCCCGCACCCGCCCCCGCGGCCGCGACCCACACGCCCCGGGAAGCGCGCAAGCCCATCCCCCAGGCGCGCCCCTCGATGGTGCCGTCGTCCCACTTCGACCACGATCCCCGGCGCGCGGCGTGGATGAGCATGCTGGTGCCCGGCCTGGGGCAGGTCTACAACGGTCAGCGGGAGCGCGGCATCCTGTTCGCCCTCGGCACCCCGCTCGTGCTCCCGTACCTGTTCGGCATCTACGACGCCTGGCAGGTGGCCGAGTCCATCGCGGCCGGCCGATACCTCGCCCCCGATCCGAGCCTGCGCCGGCAAGCGTACGTAGGTCAGGTGGCGCTCGGTCTGGCGATGATCGCGGGGGTCATCGTCGCGCTCCTGATCTGGGACCGGGCGAGCGTCGGTGAACCTACGCCGGGGCTCGCGCCAACGCCTCCGGTCGTCGCGGTGGCCCCACCCACCGCGGCGCCGCGAGAGGTCACGGTGGCCCCGTCTCGTGTCCCCCTGGGCGACGACCTGCCGGTGCCCGAGCTGATGCGGAAGGGGCGACAGGCGTGCGGGCGCGGCCTCTACGCGGAGTGCGAAGAGATCATGCACGCGATCATCGCGCGTGAGCCCGAGAACCGCGACGCGATGTCGCTGCTGGTCGAGGCCGCGGGCCGCAGAACCAGCGGCTCCGCGCCCCCGAGCGTCATTCGAACGCCCTGAGAGGGTCGCCTTACCGGGGCCGCTGCTGCGCCAGGGCCGCCGTCAGGTTGACCTCGGTCGCGGCATCGAAGACGTGGCACCGCTCGAGCACCGGTCGCAGGTGGAGCGTGCCTTCCAGGCGCGGCCCGGCGTACGGGTCCACACGGCACAAGAACCGCTTGCCGTCCTGTTCCAGGTGCACGATGAGCTCGTTGCCCAGCGTCTCCTTCATCTTCGCGACCGCGGGGATCGCCCCGTCGGCCGCGTCCACGAGGCGCAGATCCTCGGGCCGAACACCGAAGAGCACCGGCTTGCCCGCAGACTCGGCGAGCGCCGGTCGCATGAAGTCGGGCAAGGGGATTCGGAACGCGCTCGAGACGAACTCGAAGCTGTCGCCGACGGCCTCGAGCCGGCCCTCGAAGAGGTTCATCGGAGGCGTGCCGATGAAGCGCGCGACGAACGCGTTCGCGGGGTAGGCGTAGACCGTGAGCGGGGCGGCGCATTGCTGCACGACCCCGCCGCTCATCACGACGATCCGGTCGCCGAGGGTCATCGCCTCGATCTGGTCGTGCGTGACGTAGATCATCGTGGCGTCGAGGCGCTCGTGCAGGTGTGCGAGCTCGGCGCGCATCTGCACACGCATCTTCGCGTCCAGGTTCGAGAGCGGCTCGTCGAAGAGGAAGACCGCGGGCTCACGCACGATGGCGCGCCCCATGGCGACCCGCTGCCGCTGACCCCCCGAGAGCGCCTTGGGGCGACGCTCGAGGTACGGCTCCAGCGAAAGCATGCGCGCGGCTTCTTGGACACGGCGGTCGATCTCGACCCTGGCCAGGTTCCGCAGCTTCAGGCTGAAGGCCATGTTCTGGTAGACGGTCATGTGCGGGTACAGCGCGTAGTCTTGGAAGACCATCGCGATGTCGCGTTCCGACGGCGGCACGTCGTTCACGACCCGCCCCCCGATGCGGATCTCCCCCTCGCTGACCTCTTCGAGCCCCGCGATCATCCGCAGCGTGGTCGACTTGCCGCACCCGGACGGCCCGACGAGCACGACGAACTCCCGGTCCGCAATCTGCAGGTTCACGTCGGTGACGACGCGCACCGACTGGTCCTCGTAGACCTTGCAGACGCCCTTCAGTGTGACCTCGGCCATCAGCCCTTCACCCCGCCCATCTGGATGCCTTTGACGAGATGCTTCTGGGTCATCACGAAGACCAGGATCATCGGGACGACGCTCATGGTCACGGCGGCCATCAGCAGGTGCGTGGTGCCGCCTCTGCTGCCCTCGAAGTAGAGCAGCCCGATGGGGAGCGTGTAGAGCTCTTCGGACCGCAGCATCACGAGCGGCCAGAAGAAGCTCTGGTAGGCCGACATGAACGTGAAGATCGTTAGGGTGATCAGCCCGGGCCTCGAGAGCGGCATGATGACGCTCCAGAAGACCTGCCAGTGGGACGCGCCGTCGATGACCGCCGCCTCGTCGAGCGAACGCGGGATGCGCATCATGAACTGCCGCATGAGGAACGTGCCGAAGGGCGTGAAGCTCGCGGTAATGATGAGCCCGGTGTAGCTGTCCACGAGCCCGAGACGGATCATGAGCTGGTAGTTCGGCACCATGACGACGAGGCCGGGCAGCATCATCGTGCCCAGGTAGACGAGGAAGACCTTGTCGCGGTGCGGCCAGTGCAGCCGCGAGAACGCATACGCCGCCATGGACGACGAGAGCACCTGGATGAAGGTGATCCACGCCGTGAGGAAGAGGCTGTTCCAGTAGAAGCGCCCAAACGACACGGTCTCGAAGACCTCGAGGTAGTTCCGCCAGAGCAGAACCTGGGGGAGCCAGCCCTCCTCGTTCACCTCGCCCGCGCTCTTTAACGAGGTGAGCACCATCCACAGGAACGGCAACGCAAGCAGCACGCCGCACACGGTCAGCGCGACGTTCAGCGAGACGGCGCGCGAAACGCGGCGCCGATTGCCGGTCTTCTCGCGTGGCGATTCGGTCGGATTCACTGCGCTCCTAGTCCTCGTTGTAGCGGCCGCCGAACTTCCAGTTGAAGAGCGTGATGGCGAAGACGAGCACGAACATCGCCCAGGCCACCGCCGAAGCGAAGCCGAGGCGCCCGGTCTCGAAGCCCTCGGAGAAGATGAAGTACGAAAGGGTGGTCGTGGCGCCCGCGGGGCCGCCTTGCGTCATGGTGCGCGCCATCTCGAAGCCGCCCTGCAGGCCGCCGATCATCGACATCACGAAGATGAAGAAGGTCACCGGCGCGAGCTGCGGCCACGTCACATGCCAGAAACGCGTGAAACCCCGCGCGCCGTCGATCTCGGCCGCCTCGTAGAGGCTCTTCGGGATGCCGCTCAGGCCCGCGAGGTAGAGCAGCATGTTGTTCGAGCCGATCGCGGCCCAAAGGCCCATGAGGATGAGCGCGGGCTTGGCCCAGTTGTAGTTCGCGAGCCAGTAGGGCGGCGCGATGCCCGAGGTCGCCTGCTCGGGGAGCGTGCGCGCCCAGACCCCGAGGCCGAGAAAGGCGACCTGCAAGACGAGCGCGCCGGCGCCCAGGATGAGACCGCTGCCGACGCCCACGTCCGCCGCGCACGTGAAGGTTCGCGGACGCGCGGCACCGCGCACCAGTAGGATGATCGCCGCAGCCGCGCCCACAAGCGCCAGCGCGGCGGCCGCGAGCCCCCAGCCATCGCTCGGCCGCCAAAGCCAGGCGAGGCCCGCGGCCCCGGTCGAAAAGAACGCCCCACCGACGAGGCCCTGGAGCCCGACGTCCCCGTCTTGCCAGCCGCGCAGCAGCTTCCGGGCGACCACGATCGACAGCGCACCGGTCAGCCCGAAGCCCAGAAAGAGCCCGCTGCGGACGAGGTCCGCGGGCAGGGCCGCGACGGCGTCGCCGAAGAGCGAGAGCGGCCCCTCGAGCGCGGTGTTCAGCGGGCCCGTGGTCGGATTGTAGATCTTCTTCCAGAGCAAGAAGATCGCGACGCCGCTGGTGAAGCTCGGCAGGTAGAAGATCGTGCGGTGGACCGTGGAGCCGCCCGCCGCGCCGCCGACCAGCAACAGCGCGCCGAAGGAGCACACCACGATGGTGAGCGCGCTCCCGCCCAGGCCAAGCGTGACCAGCAGCGCCGACGAGAGCACGGAGACCACGCTGATCCCGATGCAGGCGAGCAGCACGCTCCGATGGTCCCCTCGCGTCGTCCCGTTCAGGGGTGTGTTGAGCAACAGCGCCGCGCCCAGACTGCCGGCCATGCCGAACGGGATGCCGACCATCATCACGAGGGTGTTGCCGAGGTACCGGAGGAACTCGTCCTCGCGCAGCAGTAGGATGAAGTTGTCGAGCCCGACGAAGCGCGGCGACGCCTCGGGGTGGAACATGTTGTGCTGTTTGAGGTCCCAGTTCGTGAACGCCATCACGAGCGAGATCACGAGCGGAACGAGTGTGAAGCCCAGGAACCCGACGAGGTTCGGAGACAAATAGAGCAAGGCGCGGCGCATCGCGGCGCGGTCACGGGGCTTCACGGCGCGTCCCCCTCGAGCAGCCCCGTCGCGGTGAGATACCGCAGGTGGTAGGCGTTCCGGATGAGCGCCCGCGGCAGCTTCTGCCCCTGGGCCTTCAAGGCGTCGATGCGCGCCTGGTCCGCCACGGCCGCTTCGTACGCCGGCCGTAACCCGGGATTCTCGCGCAAGTTGAGCGCGATGCGCTCGTTGATGCGGCGCTGCGCGCGACGCGCGGCCTCGGCCGGCGTGTAGAGCGGCGGCACCGCCATCACCGCGGCCTCGGCGTCGGCCAGCTCACGGTCGCAGTAGTTGCTCGTGACGAAGGGCGACTCGTCCTTGGGCACACCGTAGGCCTCGAAGGACGTCGCGAACGCCTCGTGCACACCCCACTCGTTGGGGAACTCGGCGGGCTTGCGGTAGGCCTCGGTCTGCGTCGACTCGGGCAAGGGCGGCATGGCGTCCGCGCTCTCGACGATGGTCTGCGAGTAGGCCGGGCTCGCGAGGTACTTGAAGAAGTACTCGGCGAGTCGTTTGTGCTTCGAGCCCGCGTACATGACCGCCGCGCGGGTGTAGGCCACGGAGTTGCGAAACCCGCCGGGCGAGGCCGGCGGCGGCGCGACCGCGAGCTGCAAGGACTTGAAGTCGTCCCACAGGCGGAACTGACACAGCGCCCACCGCCCGCTCCAGTGCAGCGGGATGTTGCCGGTGCGAAAGAGCTGCGCCTCGGAGCCGCCGTGCGCGCTCTCGGTGTTGATCGACTGCATCTCGGCCTGCGAGGGCAGGATGTGCAGCTCGTGACGCCACCGACGCAGCCGCTCCAGGCTCTCGAGGAGGAGCGGGTGGTCGAGCGTGCTCGCGGTCATCGTCTCGTTGAGTGTGTCGAGGCCACGGTCGCGCAGCAGCACGATGAGCTCGAGCTGGCTCGCGTAGAAGAAGCGACGATGTTCGAGGCCCGCGTTCGCCTGTGTGACGAACGCCAGCCCTTCACGCTCGAAGTCGTCGTAGAGCCAATCGGCACGGGGCGGTTGAAGCCCGAACTTCGCCAGCGCGCCCGCGTTCACCCAGTACATGCTCGCGCTCATGTTGCACGGGAACATGTACTGCCGACCTTCGACCGAGAGCTGGGGCGCGATGACCGCCGAGGTCCGGTCCGGTGTGTACCCCCCGGCCCGGGCGCGGTCCGTGAGGTCCTCGAGGATGCCCATGGCGCGGTAGTACTGCATCTCGCCCGCGTTGAAGACGTCCATCACGTCTCCGCCGACGCCGGAAACCGACTGGATGACCTTCTTCTCGGGGCTGTTGTTCGCCGCGTCGAGCCGCAGCTCGAAGTGGTCCTGCTCGGGCACGTTCGTCTTCATCCACACGTGGAAGGCCTCGACCTGCGCCACCCGCACGGGGTTCGGATCGCTCACCCAGTACAGGACCGGCTTGCCGGTGATCTGCTCCGGGAGGCTGAGCCACGTGGCCCCGGTGGCCACGAGAAGCAGCCCGAGGAGAGCGAGGAAGAGGGTCTTCATGGGGTGCCGACGGTGATAGTGGCGACGTGGAACGGGGTGCAATCGCAAACGCATGCAATCCGCGCCGTCGCGCCGCATTCTGCGCCCATGGGCTGTATCGCGACCACGCCGTCCCCGCGCTCTCGCTCCGTGGACTGGATGCCGCTGGAGGACTGGCAGCGCCGCCATACGCGCAACGTCGCCTGGGCGGAGACCGTGAACGCGGACGTCGTCGTCTACGGCGCGTCCGTGGTCGAAGGTTGGGGCGAGGATCCATCGTTCGCGCGCCTGGGTCGACGCCCGCTGGCGCTGGGGATCGGCGGCGACCGCACCCAACACCTGCTGTGGCGCCTGGAGCACGGGGAGCTCGGCAGCCTCGGCCCGCAGTGTGTGGTCACGGTGATCGGCAACAACAACCTGGCGGAGCCCGCTGAGCCCCCCGACGACATCGCCCAGGGGGTGCTCGCCGTGCACGCGGCGCTGGGCGCGCATTGGCCCACGGCGCGACGCGTGTCCGTGGCGATTCCGCCCAACCGGGAGCGGCCGGACGACCCGGTGCGACTGGCCGCGGAGCGCGTGAACGCGCGGGTGCGCGACGCCGAGCGGGACTTCGAGATCGTCGACGTGAGCCGGTCGCTGACCGACGAGCGCGGCTGGGTGCAGGCCCAGTACGCCGCCGACTTCATCCACCCGACCCCAGCCGGCTACGACCGTTTCACGGACGCGCTCCTCGCGGCGTTGGGTCGATAGCTCTTACTGCGCTCGCCAGTCCAGGCCGAGGCGGTCGCGCACCTCGCGCAGGGTCTCGCGCGCGATGGCCCGACAACGCTCGGCGCCCTGGTCGAGCACCTCGCGCACCCGACCCGGGTGGGCGTCCAGCTCCGCGGCGCGCGCCTGGATGGGCGCGAGGGTCTCCATCAGGTGCCGGTGCAGGATCTTCTTGCAGTCCAGGCACCCGCGCGCCGCCGTCCGGCAGGCCGTGGCCACCTCGTCGACGACCTCGGGCGGGGACACGAAACCGTGCAACGAGAACAGGTTGCACACCTCGGGATCGCCCGGATCCTTGAGCCGCTTGCGGTTCACGTCGGTCACCGCCAGCGCGAGCTTCGCCATCACACTCGGCGCGTCCTCTGAGAGCGCGATGGTGTTGCCCCGGGACTTGGACATCTTGAACTGCCCGTCCAGACCCAGCACACGCTTCGCCTTGCCCACGCGGGCCTGCGGCTCCGGAAAGACGTGACCGTGCCGATGGTTGAAGTGCCGCACGATCTCGCGCGCCAGCTCGAGGTGCTGCACCTGGTCCTCGCCCACGGGCACGACGTCGGCCTTGTAGAGCACGATGTCGGCCGTCTGCAGCACCGGGTAGGTGAACAGCCCGGCGTTCACCGACTCGTGCTGCTCGGCCTTCTCCTTGAACTGCGTCATGCGCTGCAGGTCCCCCATGGGGGTCACGCTGCCGAGAATCCACGCGAGCTCGGTGTGCTCGGGCACGTCGGACTGCACAAAGAGCGTCGCGCGCTCGGGATCGACGCCGCACGCGAGGATCCACTTCGCCGCGTCCAGCACACGCACGCGCATCTGCTCGCGGTCGTAGGGTTGCGTGATGGCGTGGTAGTCGACGACGGAGAAGATGCACTCGAATTCGTCCTGGAGCGTGACCCAGTTGCGAATCGCGCCCAGGAAGTTGCCCAGGTGCAGCTCGCCGGAAGGTTGAACGGCGCTGAAGAGTCGCTTCATGGGGTGAACACTCCGTCTGCGGGTCGGTCGAAGATGGGGAAAATGCCCCACACGGGCCCCTTGATAAAGGGCCAGCCGGGCGGTACCCACCGGACATGCGACGAAACGCGATCCCTCTGCTCATCGCGCTCCTCTCCGGACCGGGTGCGGGCCTTGCCCAGGCCGACCCGACGCCCATGAGCCTCCAGCGGTTCGCGGCCCCGTACCCCGCCCACTGCCTCTCGGCGAAGCAGGGCGAGGACCCCGTGAAGTACTCGCCCCTCGCCGCCCTGGACGGCGACGAGCAAACGGGGTGGTGGCTCTGCCCCGCGGCTGAGAAGTCCGACGGCTACTCCATCGAGTTCCAGTTCGCCGCGCCGGTCTCGCTCGACGCCATCCGTATCGTGCTCGACCCACCCGCGGACGAGACCGAGGCCGAAGCGCCCGCGGCGAAACGCAAAGGGGCCGCGCCCGCGAAACACGGCCGGCCGACGCGCCTGGAGTTCGCCCTCTACGACAGCACGCTGTCGAAGCGGATCCCCGTGCTCACCCGGGTTCTGCTGCCCGCCGAGGGCCGCTCGGCCCACGAGCTCGCCCTCGCGTCCCCGTTGAAGTGGAACCCCAAGCTCATCGACGACGAGGACTTCGGGACGGCGCGGCGCACACGCAACCTGGGTGAGTTTCTGCCCGCCCCGCTGACCATCGACCGCATGAGCTTCATCGTGCGCTCCGTGGCCCCCGGGGACGCCCCCGTGAGGTTCCAGGAGATCGGCTTTCGTCTCGGCGGGCAGCCCGTGCCGGTCGCGGGCCTCGACGAGGCCCGGGAGAAGCACCGCGCCTTCGTCACGCGCGGGCTGAAGCACATCTTCGACGGGCGCTGGCTGCGCCACGACAAACGTGCGCTGCACTTCGAGACGGGCGGCGCCCTCTGGAGCGTCGATGCCGCGGCCTTCGACGCGGGGAACGCCGACAAAAAGAAGAAGCGCGCCGGGACCTGGGCGCTCGACGGCGGGCGTCTGATGTTGACGCCCGTAGGGTCGCGGGCCGCGAAGGCGGTCGGGTACTTCCTGGACGACGCCCCGCGGCGGGTCGTGCTCGACGACGCCCCGTTCGCCGGCGAGTACCGGGTCGTCTCGCGGGCGCCGGGCGGACCTGCGGACGCCGCGCCCGCGCCGCCGCCCTCCCTCGGCAGCGAGCCGGGCGCCGAGCCGCCGCCGCTCCTCGAATGACCGCGCCCTGGGTCTACTTGGCGGTCGCGACCGTCTTCGAGATCGGCTTCGCGGTCTGCATGAAGGCCAGCGAGGGCTTCACGCGCCCGTGGCCGACGGCGGGGCTCGTCGTGTCCGCAATCGGGGGCACGACCTGCCTCACGCTCGCGCTGCGCACCCTTCCGGTCGGCGTGGCCTACCCCATCTGGACGGGCCTGGGCGCCGTGGGCACGGTCCTGCTCGGCGGCCTGCTCTTCGGCGAGCGCCTCGCGCCGCTGCAGCTCGCGAGCGTCGCGCTGATCATCGCCGGGGTCGTGGGCCTGCGGGCCGGTTGACGCGCGGACCCTACTCCCGGGCCTTGATCTCGTGCTTCTTCAGGAGCTCGCGCAGGTGGAAGCGGGTCAGCCCCGCGACCTTGGCGCACTGCGAGATGTTGCCCTTGTTCGCGAGCACGAGCTTGCGCAGGTAGATCGCCTCGAAGGCGTCGCCGAGGGCCTGCTTCGCGTCCTTGAACTCGGCCGTGATGTCGACGGGGAAGACCACGGTGTTCTGGAGGTCGACCGCGGGTCCCGGGGCGGGCGCTGGCGCGGGACCCGCGGCCGGTGCACCCACGCTCGACGCGGCGGGGGCCGCCGGCGCGCTGACGGGCGCGGCCACGACGGGCTGCGGCGTCGGCACGTGCACGAGGCCGTAGTTGGAGCCGTCGAGCATGAAGTCGCGCCGCGTGAGCACTGGACCATCGCCCAGGCTGGCGGCCCGCTCGACCACGTTCTTCAGCTCGCGGATGTTGCCGTTCCACGGCCGCTCCAGAAGCCCCGACATCGCCTCGGGGCTCACCTCGAGCCCCGGACGCCCGAGCTCACGACGACCCTCGTTGAACTTCTCGAGGAAGTGCCCCACGAGCAGCGGCACGTCGTCTCGGCGACGCCGCAACGGCGGGAGCTCGAAGGCAACGACGCTCATGCGAAAGTAGAGGTCCTCGCGGAAGGTGCCGTCCGTGACCATCTTGCGCAGGTCCCGATTCGTCGCCGCGACGACGCGGACGTCCACGCCGAAAGTGCGATCACCCCCGACCCGCTTGACCTCGCGGTTCTCGAGCACCCGCAGGAGCTTCGGCTGCAGGTTCAAATCGAGCTCGCCGATCTCGTCGAGGAAGATCGTGCCGCCGTTGGCCTGCTCGAAGACCCCGCGATGCTGGCCGACGGCCCCGGTAAACGAGCCCTTCTCGTGGCCGAAGAGCGTGCTTTCGATGAGGTCCTTGGGGATCGACGAGCAGTCGAGCACGACGTAGGGCTTGGCGCGGCGCGGGCTGTGGTTGTGAATCGCGCGGGCCACCATCTCTTTGCCGGTGCCCGTCTCCCCCTGGATGAGCACGGTGAGCTCGCTCGGGGCCACGCGCTCCAGGGTGGCGAAGACCTCGCGCATGGCGATGCTCTGCCCCAAAAGCGAGTCGAAGCGGTCCTGCGCCGAAAGCTCGATGGTCACGAGGTCGTCGGTGGGCTGAAACTTCAGCACGGTGTTGCCGGCTCGGAAGACCGTGCCGGGGCGCAGGAAGATCTCGCGGATCTTCACGTCTCCGTAGAACGTGCCGTTCGTGCTCCCCTCGTCGCGCAGCACGTACCCGTTGTCGACGGCCGAGATGCTGAAGTGCCGGCTCGAGACGGACTTGTCCGTGAGCTCGAGGTCGCAGACGGCCGTGCGCCCGACGATCACCACCTCCCGGGCCACGACCAGCTCTCGCCCGACATCCGGGCCTTCGAGCACCACGAGCTTGCTCTTCCGCAGCCGCTTGGCCGCGGGCCGATTGCCGACGAAGATGGTCTTCAGCGCGGCATCGTCCCCAAAATCGGCGTGAAACGACATGCTCTCCCCCGTGCGGACTCGGGTGGCTAGAGTAGCCGCCACCACGCCGTCGGGCAAACTCCGTACGCCGATTCGGTGTTACGCGCCCCAGCGCAGCACGGTGTCGTGGAGCACCTCGGGGGCCCCGTCCGGGGTCAGCCCGACGAATCGCACGCGCACGGTCCCGGCGTCCGGATCGAGCTCCAGGGTCGTGGCCGCGTGGCGACCGCTCGCGTACTCGAACTGGTCGCTCGGGTAGATCTGCTCGCGCTGAGACGGATCGTTGTCGGCGATGAGCTGCAGCGGATTCCCGTTGCTGGCGCCCGGGCCCACGAGCACCTCGTACATGCGCGCATCGGCGCCGGAACGGTCGAGGCGCGCGACGGCGCCCACGTGGAAGTCCCCGGCGATGAAAAACACGTCCTCGATGCCCTCGCGGTCGATGAAGTCGAGCAGCGCGCGGCGTTGCGCGGGGTAGCCCGCCCAGCGGTCGTCCTCGAAGATCCACAACGGCGGCAGCGCCAGGATGGGCACACTGTTCATCACGAGCTTGAAGCGGCAAGGGCTGGCCTTCAGCGCGCTCGTGAACCACTCGAACTGCGCCGGCGAGATGTACTGCGCCTCGGGCGTCAGGCGGCTTTCGGGCACACGTTCGCTGCGGCAGTCGAGCACGAAGACCTCGACCGTGTCGCCCCAGCGGTAGCTCGCCCAGAAGCGGTCGCCCTCACGGCGCGGGATGGGCAGCGCCTCGAAGTACGCCTGGCGACCGGCTTCGATCTGCTCGGCAGGTGCGTCATAGAGGCGACTGCCGTCCGTGATCTCGTGGTCGTCCCAGGTGATGTAGGTGCCCGTCGAGGAGAGGATCGCCCGGTAGCCGCCCTCGGAGAGCGTGCGCACCCACTTGGCGCGGAACTCTTCCAGGGTCTCGGCGCCGTCGTTGTAGCTCATGTCCCCGAGGTGGCAGAAGAAGTCGAGGGACTCCGCGGCCATCAGCTCCAGGGTGCGGTAGGGCGCGCGGTTGAAGCTCGTACACGTCGTGGCCCCGAGGCGCACGACCCGCCGCGTGCCGGCGGCGGGCGCCGTGACGAAGCGCCCGAGGGGCGACCGCACCCGCGCCTCGGCGTCGCCGGAGGTGAAGGCGTAGCGGTAGACCGTGTCGGCCTCGAGGGCCAACGCCTCGACCCGGGTGTAGCCCGCGGTCTCCGGCGGCACCTCCACCTCGAGGGTGTCCACGGCCTCCGGGGCCTCGTCGCGCCACAGGTGCACGGCATAGGCGCCGGGCTCCGCCGCGAAGGTCCACAGCAGCGCGGCCTCGAACGTCGCGCTCCCCGCCTGCACGCCCAGGGGGAAGCGGGTCTCGTCCACGGGCAGCGCCACGATGCCGACCGGGCCGGGAGGCGCCGCGTCGGGCTCGGCCGCGTCGGGTACGGCGGCGTCCGGTGCGCCGGTGTCGAGCGGGGGCGCCCCCTGGTCCAACGGCTCGGCGTCGGGCGCCTCGCCGTCGCCCGAGGTCTCGGAGCCGCAGGCCGAGAGCGCGAAGGGCAGCGCGGCGAACACGCCGACGGTGGCTCGGAGGACGGCGCGACGATGAGGGGGCGGGGGGCGTTCGGCGGACATGGGGCCTCGTGCGACGTTGGGGAGCACGCTCGCAGAAGACGACGGAGCCGGACAATCGGTTCCGTCGTCTTCAGGCCCTCACCGCGGGAAACCGTGCTCCGCCATCTTGCGCTTCAACGTGTTGCGGTCGACCTCGAGCAGCGCGGCGGCCTGCGAGAGGTTGCCCGAGGTCCGCTCCAAGGCCTCGGTCAGGGCCGCACGCTCCGCGGCGGCGACCCGCACGCCCAAGGGCACGAATGAGGCGGCCACGTCCGGATTCGCCGGCCCCGTTTTTGTCGGGGCCGGGCGCCTGGTCGATGCGGAGCGCTTTGTCTCCGTAGGTTGCGAGACCACGGGCTTCGCGGCGACCGCCTCGACCACCGGGGCGACCGTCGCGGGCGTCGACGCCTCCCGCGCGCCGGTCGCCGACTTCTCGCCGAGGAGCTTCACGCGCCCCACATGGCGGCGCGCCAACAACCGCCACGCCTCGGGCGCCGCCAGAGGCCCGGCGGCCGCGACGACCTCGACCCGCGCGTCGTCGGGCAAGAGACGCAGCACCGACTCGCAGGCCGCGGCGACCGCGTCCACCTCGGACGGCGAGCTCACCTCGACAGGCCACAGGTTCGCCGCGTCCGCGCGCTCGCTCGCCTCGGCCAGCGCCGCCGTCGCCCGCGAGCGCAGGGCGCGCGGCGCGAGCACGTACAGCGCGTCCCAGCGCTTCGTGCCCTCGGCGAGCAAGCGCTCCAGCGCGCCCTCACCGCCGACGGCGCCCGAGCTCCCCCAACCGGAATCGACCCACGTGATCAGTACGCGCATGCCCTGAATATGCACAGGGTGGTGCGCACTGCACCAGACCTCATTCAGCCATCGGCAACGGATTCCGTCCGCTCGGGTGCATCAACTCCGAGAAGAAGTCGTTGCCCTTGTCGTCCACGACGATGAACGCCGGGAAGTCGACGACGTCGATCTTCCAGATCGCCTCCATGCCGAGCTCCGCGTACTCCACGACCTCGACCTTCTTGATGCAGTCCTGGGCGAGGCGGGCCGCGGGGCCGCCGATGCTGCCGAGGTAGAACCCGCCGTGCTTCTTGCACGCGGCCGTGACGGCGCTGGACCGGTTGCCCTTCGCGAGCATGACGAGGCTGCCGCCCGCGGCCTGCAGCAGGTCGACGTAGCCGTCCATCCGACCCGCCGTCGTCGGTCCGAAAGACCCGCTGGCGTAGCCCTCGGGGGTCTTGGCCGGTCCCGCGTAGTACACGGGATGGTCCTTGAAATACTGCGGCAGGCCCTCGCCCCGGTCCACACGCTCCTTCAGCTTCGCGTGGGCGATGTCGCGGGCGACCACGAGCGAGCCCGTGAGCGAAAGACGCGTCCGCACGGGGTAGCGCGAGAGCTGGGCGCGCACCTCGGACATGGGTCGATTGAGGTCGACCTGCACCACGTCTTCACCGAGCGCCTCGGCGTCCGGCAGCGGCAGGTAGTGCGCCGGGTCCTGCTCGAGCTGCTCGAGATAGATGCCCGACGCCGTGATCTTGCCCAACGCCTGGCGGTCGGCGGAGCACGACACCGCGATGCCCACGGGACACGAAGCGCCGTGCCGCGGCAGCCGAATCACCCGCACGTCGTGACAGAAGTACTTGCCGCCGAACTGCGCGCCGATGCCGAGCGTTCGGGTCAGCGTGTGGATCTTCGCCTCCCACTCCAGGTCGCGGAAGCCTCGCCCGAGCGCGTTGCCCTCGGTGGGCAGCGAGTCCAGGTAGTGGGCCGACGCGAGCTTCGCGACCTTGAGTGTGTACTCGGCCGAGGTGCCGCCGATCACGACCGCCAGGTGGTACGGCGGGCACGCCGAGGTGCCGACGGCGCGCAGGTGGCGGTCGAGGAACTCGACGAGGCTCTTGGGATTCAAGAGCGCCTTGGTCTCCTGGAACAGGTAACTCTTGTTCGCGGAGCCGCCGCCCTTGGCCATGAACAGGAACTTGTAGGCATCCCCGGGCACGGCGAAGAGCTCGATCTGAGCCGGCAGGTTGTTGCCGGTGTTCTTCTCGGTGAACAGGTCGAGCGGCGCGAGCTGCGAGTAGCGCAGATTCGAGGTCTGGTAGGTGTCGAAGATGCCCTTCGACAGGCCGGCTTCGTCGCAGTCGAGCGCGGGATCGTCGCTGTGCGTGAGCACGAGCTGACCCTTCTTGCCCATGACCACGGCCGTGCCGGTGTCCTGGCACATGGGCAGCACACCGCCCGCCGAGATGTTCGCGTTCTTGAGCAGGTCGAGGGCGACGAAGCGGTCGTTCGACGACGCCTCGGGGTCGGCCAGGATCGACGCGAGCTGCGCCAGGTGCGCGGGTCGCAGCAGGTGTGCGATGTCCCGCATCGCCTCGCGGGCGAGCAGCGCGAGCCCCGCGCGATCGACCTCGACGAAGCGCCGGCCGCCCGCGTCGAGCGTGCGCACGAAGTCCGTCGTGAGCTGCCGGTAGGGCACCGCGTCTTCGCCCAGCGCGAGCATGTCCTGATACTGAAACGTCGGCATGTGAAGGCCTCTCTCGGAGCGGGTCAGTCGAAGACCACGATGGCGGCGCCCTCGGTTCCGCTCGGTCGCCGCGGGATGTCGAGGGAGACGCCGTTGAAGGCGATGGGCACGCTGCGCGCGGGGTCCGGCTCGAGGAAACGATCGAGGCCGGCGAGGAACGGGAAGGCCTCGAACGCCGCCGTCGAGCTGCCGTTCATCCGGTCCGAGCCCTCGTCGTAGATGAAAAGCGCGATGGTCGTGTCGTCGGCCGCCGCGATGGCCTCGGTGGCGACGTTTTCGCCCTCGAGCGCCAGAGTGTCCCGACCGGCGAGCATCGCGCCGCGTGCGAGGTACACCACGACGACCCCGTGGGCGTCGTCGAAGGGGATTTGTCCCAGCAGCGCCCCCGGCAGCCCCGTCGTGGGGAGCGTGCGCAGGTAGACGAGGGCGTCGTCGGAGACGAACGGCCGATGGAAGTAGCGCACGGGCCGAGACCCTGCGCGGGGGCTCGTCACCAGGAACTCGTAGCGCTGCGTCGTGTCGGCCTCGAAGGGGCCGAAGCGGCCGTCCTCGGCGATGTCGAAGGTCGCCTCGGGGGTGTCGTCGAGGCGCGCACCACTCGCGGCCTCGAGCGCGAAGACCTGCACCTGGGCGCCGGTGTCGGGGGTGTTTTCGCCGAGCAGGACCGCACGCCCCGACAGCGTGACGCGACCGTCCGAACCCGAGTCGCCCGTAGGATCATCGGTCGCCGGGGCCGCCCCTTCGCGCAGGAAATCGAAGACCGCGCGGAACCCGGCGGCGCTCGTGGCCACCGCGTAGTGGTCCTCGGTGTCGAGGGTCACGTTGGTCGCGCCGGGGATGTCCGTGCCCGGTACGACCGTGTCGCCCCGCGACCACAGGTTCATGGTGGGTACGGGCGTCCCGCCCTCGGGCCCCGCCGGCGCGGGCGCCTCGACGCTGCCCACGTGCACGTATCTGCGAACCTTCGCGGCGCGCGCGGCCTCGTCGAGGTACTCGTAGCCGAGGCCGCCGCCCGCGGAGTGCCCCATCAGGTCGACCTGCTCGGCGCCGTGCTGCGCCCGCACCGCCTCGATGAAGGCGTCCAGGTCGGCCGCGTGGTCCCGGGCGCGGTCGAGGGTGTTCCAATCGAAGGCGTGGAAGCGATCGGCGCATTCGCCGTTCGCCACGAACCGCCGCACGTGCGCAGACCAGGTGTCGCCCGACGCGAGGAGGCCGTGGGCCATGACCAGCGGCGGGTGCGTCGCGTCACAGCTCGGAAGCGCGGCGTCGAGCGCCGGCGTGCTCGCGTCGGAGACCGGTGCGGCGGCATCGGGGGCGGTCCCGTCCGGCTGGGACGACGCCGCGTCCGAGGGCGTGTCACTCGATGCGTCGTCACCGCACGCCGGCAGGGTGGCGCTGAGCGCCAGGGAGAGGAAACACGACACTCGGGAGGCACGACTCGTTCTGCGCATGCAGCATGGGATGCCCCGACGGCGTCGTCGTTTCAAGGGGCAGGCGCGGCAAGCGTCGCTTCGATGCGTGTCCTCCGGGTCACCGCGAACGCGAGCGCCATCGCGGCGAGCGTCAGTGCGCCGGCCAGGAGGAACGGGGCGCCCGGGAGACCGAGACCGCCGAGGTCGCCGATGAAGAGCGCGTAGACCTGGGTAAAGAGCAGAGGACCGATGAGGCCCGTCATGCCCCGCACGCTGCTCTGGGCGCCCTGGAGCAGCCCCTGCTCGCCGGGCGAGACGCAGCGGGTCATCAGGCCCTGGGTCGCCGGCCCCGCGAGCCCCCAGAGAGCCATGAGGGGCACTCCGAGCCAGAACTGCCACGTCTCCGTAGCCAACCCGTAGGCCAGGAAGCCCAGCGCCCCGAAAAACAGACCGGTGGTGAGCATCGTCGCCTCGCTCACGCGCTTCGACACGACCCGGATGAGCCCGCCCTGCACCAGCGCGGAGCACACGCCCACGAGCGCCAGGCAAAGCCCGACCGCCATCGCGTCCCAGCCATACCGATAGCCCGTATAGAGCACGAAGACGCTCGGCAGCACCTCGTGGGCCAGGTAGCTCAACGCATTCACGCCCGAGAGGCCGAGCAGGTTCGGTCGACTCGCCAGCAGACGCAGCGAGCCGACGGGGTTCGCGCGCTTCCAGGTGAACTTCGAGCGCTTCTCCACGGGCAGGGACTCCGGCAGCACAAAGAGCCCCCAGCAGCCGTTCGCGAGGCTCAACCCCGCCGCCACCCAGAACGGGAGGTGCGGATCGACGCTCCCCAGCACGCCTCCCAACGCCGGACCGAGCACGAAGCCCAGGCCGAACGCCGCCCCCACGAGACCGAACGCGTTCGCGCGTTTCTCCGGCGGCGTCACGTCGGCGATGTAGGCGTTCGCGGTGCTGATGCTGGCCGCCGTGATGCCCGAGACCATGCGACCGACGAACAGCCACGCGATGGAGGGCGCCATCGCCATCAGGATGTAGTCGAAGCCCAGGCCGAAGTTCGAAATCAGGATGATCGGGCGGCGGCCGAAGCGGTCCGAGAGCGCGCCGAGCAAGGGCGAGAACACAAACTGCATCAGCGCCCACACGGTGCCGAAGAGCCCGTAGACCTCAGCCGCGGTCACCGAGTCGCCGCCGACGAACGACTCCACGAGCTTCGGCAGGACCGGGATGATCATGCCGAGCGCGAGGATGTCGAGCACGATGGTGACAAAGACGAACGCGACGGCCGCGCTGCGCGTGGAGGTCGGTCTCAACGGTGCTGCGAGATGATCTGCTGGGCGTCTTCCAGAGCCTGGCGGCCCGCGCGCTCGAGCAGCGCGTCGTCCAGCTCGGGCCAGGCGGCGCGCTCCTTCGGCGTGAGCGCGTGGGGCGCCGTGGGCGTCGGCTTCTGCAGGAGCTTCATCGCGATGCCCCGCGCGGCCCTCAACACCATCACGGTCTTCTGAGAGTTCGAGGGGGGATGCCCGGCGGCCACCTCGTGCGTGTGCGCGGTCGCGAGCTCGGCGATGACCGGGGGGAGCTGCCAACGGCGCATCGCGACACGCCCGGCCTGCCCATGCAGGTCCACGACCCACGCACGGGCCTCGGTCAAGCCCTGCCCCCCGGCGCCGCTCGAGAAGACCTCGGGAGACAGCGCGTCCAGGGCGCGCAGGACGACGAGCTCGCCGACCTCCATGAACAATGCCCACGGGTGAATGGTCGCGGCGATGCTCGGCAGCAGCTCGCGCGCCAGGTGCTCCGCCGCGCGCGCCGAGACGAGGTGGTGCAGCCACAGATCGTGGACGAGGTCCGGTCGCCGACTCAGAAGGTCGTGAGACATGGCGTGGCTGGCCGTCGTCAACGCCGTGCGGAGCGCTCGATTCGTACCCAGGCGGATCAGCGCGTCCTGCACGGTGACGGGCGCCGCCGACGCCCGCGAGATGTCCGAGGCCCGCGCCGCGCGGATGATGCTCGCGCCGAGCTGGGCCGACGACTGCAGGACCGCGACGACCTCTTCGGCTGCGGGGTCCGACTCGGCCTGGAGCTCCATCAACTTCCGGACGAGCTGAGCCGGAATCGGCAGGTCGAGCACGTCCCGCTCGATGTGTCGCTCGAGGCGGACCCGCAGCGGGCCCTCGTGGAGACCCGAGGGCGGCTCCTCGGGCTCGAAGAGAGGTCCCGTCGTCGCTCGGGGCGCCGGCTGCCCCGGGACGGTGGACTGGGCGGCGAGCCCGGGCACGGGCAGCGGCGTGTGTACATCCGTGAAGATCGCGGGCGACACCGTCTGCATCCCGTGGATCGGCGTCGGGCGGGACCCGAGCGGTGCCTCTTCAACGACGGCCGGGCCACTCGGGAGCCGCTGGAGGATCTCTTCGACCTCGCCCCGCGTGAACGGCTTCAGCAGGCAGTCGAAGACCCCCATCCGGTAGGCCTTGACCAGGTCGCGGGGATGGACCGACGCCGCGAGCAATACGACAGGGACGGCCGGTTTGACCGAGCGCGCGACCTGGATGAGCTGCGGCCCGGCCATCCGCGGATTCGTCACGTCGCAGAGCACCGCAAGGTAAGCCTGCGCCACCATGCGCTGGATTGCCGCCTGAGGGTCCTTGACGACCTCCGTCTCGAGGCCGAGCGCGGCGAGCTGCTTGACGGTGTCGTGCGCGCTCGGCAGATCGCGCTCCACGAGGAGGATCTTGCGGGAACGCGCGCTGGGTGTTGCCAATTGAAAGCTCTCCTGGACCAAAGACGCCCCAAGGCCGCCGAGCCGCCCTCGACCAGAGATCATCGCCGCATTGGCTCGGCGACTCAACCCTGAATCCATGGCCCTTGACGGCGACCTGCCGCGCGCCGCATTCCACCAAGGGAGCGATGCACGACGCACTCACCCCGTCCGAGGTCCTGGGCTGGCTCGTCCGCGAAGGCGCGCTCGATGAAACCGGTGCCCGCGACGCGCGGCTCCGCGAGCCCGCGCAGCGCGCCCGACTCACCAAGGAGTCGGTCGGTGGCCCGTCGGGTCGCGCGGCCATCGCGCGGGTCACCACACCCGAAGTGCTCGCGGCGATGCGCCTGCAGCGCGCCGACGGCCGGGGGACACTGACCGAAGAGGCCATCGTGCAGATTGTGGCCGAGGCGCTCGATCTGCCGTGGCGGCGCCTCGACCCCCTGGAGCTGGACCTGGCCGTGGTCACACGCGCCTTCTCGCGCCCCTTCGCGCGCCGGAACGCGTGCGTGGCCGTGGCGGAGCAGGGCGCCGCGCTCATCGTCGCCGTCGCCGAACCCCGCGACAAGGAGCTGTTCGAGGCCCTGCGCCGACACACCGGGCGCGACATCCGGGTGGTGCTCGCCGCGAAGGGCGACATCATGCGCATCATCGGCGAGTTCTACGGCTTCAAGTCCACGCTCCAGGCGGCTGAGCGGGAGTTCTCGCGGGCCGACGACGTCTCGAACCTCGAGCAGCTCTTTCGCCTCAAGACCGACGCCGAGCTGGAGGCGACGGACCAGAGCATCGTCTCGGCGGTCGACTTCCTGCTGCGCAACGCCCTGGACCAGCGCGCGAGCGACCTGCACTTCGAGCCCAAGCGGGCCGAGGGCACGGTGCGGTATCGCATCGACGGCCTGTTGCACACGGTGCATCGCCTGCCCAGGGCGCTGGTGCCGGCCGTGACCAGCCGCATGAAGATGATGGCGCGCCTCGACATCGCGGAGCGCCGCAAACCGCAGGACGGGCGCATCAAGCTCTCGCTCGGGGGCCGCGAGATCGAGATTCGCGTGAGCACCATGCCCACGGTCTTCGGCGAGAAGGTCGTGATGCGCTTCTTCGATCCGGACCTTCTCCTGCAGGACCTGGGCGGCCTCGGCTTCAGTGAGCCGCAGCTCGAGACCTGGCGAGACTTCGTGACCCGCCCCCACGGGATCGTGCTCGTGACGGGGCCGACGGGCTCGGGCAAGACCACGACCCTCTACAGCACGCTGCGCACCATCGCCGTGCCCGAAGTGAACGTCGTCACCATCGAGGACCCCATCGAGATGGTGACGGACGCGTTCAACCAGATGCAGATCGACCCGCGGCTCGACGTCACGTTCTCGAGCGCGCTCCGCAACGTGCTGCGGCAGGACCCCGACATCATCATGGTCGGTGAGATTCGGGACGGCGAGACCGCGCGGTACGCCGTTCAAGCCGCGCTGACGGGGCACCTGGTCTTCTCGACGCTGCACACGAACGACGCCGCCTCGGCCTTCTCGCGGCTCTACGACCTCGGGGTCGAGCCCTTCCTGTTGTCGAGCACGCTCATCGGCGTGGCGGCGCAGCGCCTGGTGCGGCTGAACTGCCCGCACTGCAGCGTCGAGACGAATCTCACGGCCGACCAGGTCGGCATGCTCGGCCTCGCGCTCCTCGAAGGCGCCGCCGAGGGGCTGCCGGTGCGCGAAGGCCAGGGCTGTCTCGAGTGCCGAGGCACGGGTTTCATGGGGCGCGGCGGCGTCTACGAGCTGTTGTCGGTGACCCCGACCATTCGCGGTCTGGTGCACCGGGGCGCCGACAGCCACGAGATTCGCGCGGCCGCACGGCGCGAGGGTCTCATGACCCTGCACGAGGCCGCGGTCCGGCGCCTCGCGCTCGGCGAAACCACGTTCGAGGAGGTCTACCGCGTGACGACGGGGGTGAACGCATGAAGACGGCCGTCATCGGCGGAGGGAGCTGGGGTACGGCGCTCGCCACCGTGCTCGCGAACAAGGGGCCCGTGGTGCTGTGGGCGAGGAACCCCGAGGTCGTCCGAGGCATCAACGAGCAGCACCGGAACCCGAGCTACCAGACCGCCTCGCTCTTGCCGACGCAGCTCCGCGCGACCAGCGACCTCGCCGAGGCGGTGGACGGCGCCGCGCTCGTGACCCTCGTGGTGCCGAGCCATACGATGCGCGACCTGTGCGGACGCATCGGTCCGATGTTCTCGCCCGGTGTGCCCATCGTGAGCGCGAGCAAGGGCATCGAGAACGAGACGCTCGCGACCATGGAGGAGGTGCTCAACACCGCGCTCCCCCGGGCGATGCGCAGTGACCTCGCGTTCCTTTCGGGCCCGAGCTTCGCCGCCGAGACCATCGCGCACATGGCCACCGCGGTCACCGTCGCGGCGCGCTATACGGACGTCGCCGAAACGGTGCAGGCCGCCTTCAGCACGTCGTATTTTCGTTGCTACACGACGGAGGACGTCACCGGCGTGGAGCTCGGCGGCGCCCTCAAGAACGTCATCGCCATTGCGGCCGGCGCCGCGGACGGCCTGGGGCTCGGGCACAACAGCCGTGCGGCCCTGCTCACCCGCGGCCTGGCCGAGATCACACGCCTCGCCGTGAAGCTCGGGGCGAATCCGTTGACCCTGGCGGGCCTCGCGGGCATGGGCGACCTGGTGTTGACGTGTACCGGCAGCCTCTCGCGCAATCGGCATGTGGGCGTCGAGATCGGACGCGGTCGCCGCGCGAGCGAGATCCTCGGCGAGATGCACGAGGTCGCCGAGGGTGTGCGCACCGCGCGCAGCGCGTGGATGCTGGCGCAGCGCGAGAAGGTCGAGATGCCGATCACGGGCGAGGTCTACCGCATGATCTACGAGGACAAGCCGGCGGCCCTCGCCATCAAGGACCTGATGGGGCGCGAGCTGAAGAAGGAGCTCGCCTGAGTCACGGTCTCGCGATCGCCGCGGTCTTGAGCGGGGTGACGGCGCTGGCGCTGAGTGCGGCCCCGGCATACGCCCAGGGGCAAGCGCAGCGGATGGACGCCGCACGCCCGGGCACGGGCGCCTTCTACGCGGGGGACCCGCAGGCGCGCGAGAAGGAGCGCCTCGAGGAGGTCTTCGGCATCCACCTCACGATCCCACCGCGTCGTCACGCGTCGGAACGCGTCGAGATCAACGACTCGGCCGTCACGATCGCCGTCTGGCAGCCGTCGAGCGGGCAATCGGACACCGCGCTCCAGACCCGCGCCGTGCAGTGGTTTCTGCTCGGCCGCACGCAGTTCTCGACCGGGTCGCGCGGGCTCTTCTCCGAGTGGCCCGAGGTCCAGGTCGCCACGCTCGTTTTTCACGACGTGCTGCGCAAGGACCAGAAGGGCCGGCGCCTCGCCGCCGAGACCGTCGTGCCCTACTTGCGTGTGAAGCTGACCCGCGCACGATTCGAGCGGCTCAAGCTCAAAGCGGTGGAAGCCTGCGTCGAGAAGGACGATTGTGCCGCCGTCTTCAAGGCGGCCTTCGACGAGGCTCGGTTCGACCGCAAGGGCCTGAAGCGCTGACCCTGCCGATGCCGCCGCCGGAGCCCGAATGGCCGACGAGACCTGGACGATTCGCCGCGTGCTCCAGTGGACGCAGGGCTTCTTTCGCGACAAGGGCCTCGACTCGCCCCGCCTCGACGCCGAGCTGATCATCGGCGATGCCCTCGGCCTCGACCGACTGCACCTCTACACCGACCATGACCGACCTCTCGATGCGCAAGAGCTGGCCGGAATTCGCGAGCGGGTGCGTCGACGTGGACGCCGCGAGCCTGTGGCGTACATCACGGGCAAGCGCGGCTTCTGGAAGCTCGAGCTCCAGGTCGGCCCCGGTGTGCTCGTGCCGCGCCCAGACACGGAGCGCCTCGTCGAGTGCGCGCTGGAGGCCGCGGCGGCCTTCGCGACGCCGCGCATCGTCGACGTGGGCACGGGGAGCGGCTGCATCGCGCTCGCCCTGGCCCACGACCTGCCCAACGCCACCGTGCTCGCCATCGACCGCTCCGTGGACGCGCTGCGCATCGCCCGCGCCAACGTCGAGGCCTCGGGCCTCGGCAACGTGACCTGCGTCGAGGGGGACCTGCTCGAACCGGCGCGTGGGTTCGAGCCGGACC
Organism: Bradymonadia bacterium; assembly: GCA_049318805.1. Classification (GTDB taxonomy): domain Bacteria; phylum Myxococcota_A; class Bradymonadia; order UBA7976; family UBA1532; genus CANLBD01. The sequence continues at coordinate 14,593 of JBMOFP010000018.1, read as the reverse complement.
TCATCGTCAGCAACCCGCCCTACATCGCCGGGCGGGACCTGGCCGACCTGCCGCCCGACGTGCGCGACTTCGAGCCGCGCCTCGCGCTGGACGGGGGCCCGGACGGGCTCGCGGTGATCCGGCGGCTCGTCGCGCAGAGCGGCGAGGTGCTCCGGGCCGGCGGGCGGCTGCTCTTCGAGATCGGCTTCGACCAGGGTGAGACCGCCGCCGCCGTGGTGGCCGCCGATGGCCGATTCGTCGATGTGCGGGTGCATCGCGACTACGGCGGTCGTGACCGCGTGGTCGACGCCCGTCGCGCCCACTGAGCGCGTTGCGGCGTCGCCCGTACCGGTGCGACAATCCGGCACCTTTGTCTTGTTCGCCCCGGAGATTCCGACCATGGCCCACTCAGAAGACAATCCCCTCGACGAAGTCCGCAGCGCGCACGAAGAGGAGTACTTCCACAAAAAGAACCAGGAGCTCATCGCGCGCCTGCGCGACAAGCTCGACAAGGAGACGGCGGCTCAGGCGCTCGCCGACAAGACCGGCGTGAACGACCCGCACCTCATCGCGTGGTTGGCCGAGCTGGGTTTCACCGCAGACACCGTGCCCGTGCTGCACCTCGTGCCGCTGCTGCAGGTGGCCTGGGCCGACGGTGAGATTCAGGACGAGGAGCGCTCGCTCCTGGAGCAGGCGGCCGCGGAAGCGGGGGTCGCCGCGGGCTCGCCCGCCCACGCCAAGCTCTTGGAACTCTTGAATCATCGGCCGAACGGCGCGTTCTACGACGCCGCCTTCACCTACATCCGCGTGGTCCTCGCGGCCATGCCCGAGAGTGAAGCGGCGAAGGCCCGCACCGACCTGCAGAGCCTCGCCGCCCACATCGCAAAGGCAAACGGGGGTCTCTTCGGTTTCTTCGGGAAGGTGAGCGACGAGGAGCGTCAGGCCTTGGGGCGCATCTCGTCCCAGCTCGGCGGCCGCGAAGCCGCCACGAAGGTCATGGGTCGCGTCTGAGAGGGCGCCGCGCGCCTCAGAAGGCCACGCCGACCGTCAGGTAGGGCGCGGGCGTGAGCGCGACCGAGTGCACACCATTGCTGCCCCAGGGCTGCGCCAGGGCGCCGAGCTCGAGCTTGGCCGTGAAGCCCCGAGCCATGGGCCGCAGCCATGCGGCCTTGGCATCGGTCGCGATGCCGTTCATCGCGTCGTAGCCGCGCACGTCGGCGAAGAGTCGCCGATAACCGACGCCGACGCCGAGGACGAGCGTGCCGCCCGCAACGCCCGCGCGGCTCCACGCCAGGGTCGTGGTCAGCTGCGCGAGGTTCACCTGCTCTGAGCGCTCCCCCACGCTGATCGCGCCCACGCCGAGCTGACCACCGAGGCTCCACGGCCCACCGGCAAGGGGCATGGACGTGTAGGCGAAGACCACCGGGCCGCCCCCTGCGTGGACCGAGTCGCCATCGAGGCGAACGCCCGTGGGCACCACGACCCCCCCGGAGAGCTCGAATCGCCCGGCCGGTGGTGCCGGCTGGGCCGACGCCTCCGCGCCCGCCCACGCCGAGACCGACACCGCGGACACGATTCCGGCTTTGAGCAGCGCACGCATGCCGACATTATCGGCACATGCTCCCCGTCACGCGAATCTCGAGGCCACGTTGAGGGCGGGTCGTGCCGAAGCGGCCGCCCGGGGCGTCGAGGTTCGGGCTCAGGAGCGGGTCGTTCCCCTCGGGGACGCGTGGCTGATCCGGACCGAAGCGGGCTTCGAGCCCTGCCCCTGGGCCTTCGACGTCTCCCGATTCGCCCCGGCCCGCGGAGGTGATCGGGTGCTCGACCTCGGGTGCGGGGGGGGCGTGTTGCTCTGCGCCCTTGCCCAGGTGCACACGGGCCTCCGCGCGCTGGTGGGCGTCGAGCTCGAACCGACGGCGGCGGACCAGGCCCGGCGCAACCTCGCGCTCAGTGGCCTCGCGGGTGTCATCGCGCTCGGGGACGTGAGGGTCCCGCCCGTCGCCCCGCGGGCATTCGACCTGGTCCTCTGCAACCCGCCGTTCTACCCGCCGAACTGGGGGCGAGAGAGCCGAGATCGCGCGACGCACGCCTCCACACACGCGCTCTCGGGGGACGTGGCCGACTTCGCCCGCGCGGCGGCCCACGCGCTCACGCCCCACGGTCGCGCCGTCTTCGTCTACGACGCCGGGCACCTGGCGACCCTGCTCTTCGCGCTCGCCGAGGCCGGCCTCACGGCCCGCGCGATACGGGGCCTCGTGGATGACCGGGGCGTGACCGCCCGTGTACTCGTCCTCGCAGGGCGCGAGGGCGCGGGCCTCATCGTGGATCGAGGACCCGGTTGTCGATGAGCCGCGTCGCGCCGAACTTCACCGCGAGGGCGAGGACGACGGGGCGTCGGATCGGGGCCGACACGGCCTCCAGGTCGTCCGCGTCGCGGACCTCGACGTAGTCGATGCGTGCGTTGGGTGTCGCCTCGAGGCCCGCCGTTGCGATCGCTTCGAGCCTGCGCGGATCACGCTCTCCGGCGTCAAAGGCCTCATGCGCCGCCGCGAGGCCTCTGGACAGCGCGAGGGCGCCGAGCCGGTCCTCGGGCGAGAGGTAGACGTTGCGGCTGCTGAGCGCGAGGCCGTCGGGCTCGCGCACGATGGGGTGGCCCACGACCTCCACCGGCATGTCCAGATCCCGGCACATACGGCGGATGACCGCGAGCTGCTGGAAGTCCTTCTCTCCGAAGACCGCCACGCGGCAACCGACGATGTTCAGGAGCTTCAGGACGACCGTCGTGACTCCGTCGAAGTGGCCCGGGCGCGAGGCGCCACACAGGGGGCCCGTCAGGCCGGACACGCTCACCTTCGTGCGATGACCCGGCGGGTACATGACCTCGACGGGCGGCAGGAAGACGGCGTCACAGCCCGCGGCGGCGCACTTCCGCAGGTCACCGTCGCGGTCCCGCGGGTACCGATCGAAGTCCTCGTTGGGTCCGAACTGGGTCGGGTTCACGAAGATGCTCGCCACGACCACCGGCGCATGGGCGCGCGCCGCCTGCATGAGCTGGGTGTGGCCAGCGTGCAGAAAGCCCATGGTCGGCACGAAGGCGATGGGCCCCGAGCGCGCCGTGAACGCCCGCATCTGGTCGACCGTCTCGAGGACCTGCACGGTGCTTCTCAATGACTCGTGTAGTGGCTGTGCTCTTCCGTCGGGAAGGCGCCCGTGCGCACCTCTTGTGCGTAGCGCGTGACCGCGTCGACCACGCGCCGATGCAAGTTGTCGTAACGCTTGACGAATTTGGGCTGGAAGCGCTCGTCGAGGCCGAGCAGGTCGTACAGCACGAGGACCTGCCCAGCACACCCGACGCCGGCGCCGATGCCGATGGTCGCCACCTCGAGCGCCGCGGTGACACGCTCGGCGACGGGCGCCGGAATGCCCTCGAGCACGATGGAGAAGCAGCCCGCCTCCTGCAGCGCGAGGGCGTCCGCGAGCAAACGGTCCGCCGCGGTCTGCGTTTTCGCCTGCACACGGTAGCCGCCGAGCTGGTGCACGGACTGCGGCGTGAGGCCGAGGTGGCCCATTACGGGGATGCCGGCGCGTACGAGGCGCGCGATGCCCTCGGCGTACTCCGCGCCCCCTTCGAGCTTCACGGACTGCACCCCGCCCTCTTTCAGCAGGCGCGCGGCGCTGCTCATGAGCTGCTCGGTGCCGGTCTGGTAGCTACCGAAGGGCAGGTCGCCCACCAAGTGCGCTCGGGCGGAGCCGCGCGCCACCGCGCGGCAGTGGTAGATCATCTCGTCGAGCGTGACCGGCAGGGTGTTCTCGTGGCCCTGGATCACCATGCCGAGCGAGTCGCCGATGAGGATGGCGTCTACGCCCCCTTCGTCGACCAGACGCGCGAAGGTGGCGTCGTAGCAGGTGACCATGACGATGCGCTCACCGTCGCGGGGCTTACGGCGGAGCTGCGTGGTCGTAAGACGCTTCATGGGTGCCTCCTGTCCCGCTCCGGCAACGCCGGTTTCGGGCACTCGGGTTGTGGACGACAGCGACGTGGGCCGCGGCGGCGACCGCGCGGTTCGGACCCTCTCGGTGTCCGTCCGTCGTCGACGCTCAGCAGCCTGACCGTAGCACAGGTGAAGATTCTGTTACGATGGGCCGGTGCGACTGTCCATTTTCCTCGTTGTGTGCGGTCTGGCGCAGGCGGCCTGCGGCGCGTACCAGCTCACTCTGGTCGAGGGCGACGCCACCCTGGACGCGCGCCTGAACCGCGCGCCGTGCCTCACGGGCGCCACGGAGCTCGACTTCGAGCTTCGGACACCCGTCGGGTGGGAGCGGGTGGCCTTGGAAGACGCGGATCCCGAAGACGCCCTCGTCGTCGCCCTCACCCGCGAGCTCGAGGCGAGCCCGTGGACGACCGTGCCCGTCCGAGTCCGCCTCCGCGACGAGGTCCGCGTGTGGAACGACCACGCCGCGCGCGTCGCCCGACTCATCGCGATCCGCCCGGCCGAGTAGGCCGGCGGTCGACCTGCTCAGCGCGGCGGCGAACGCGGCGAGGGTGGCGGCGGTCCGCCGGCCTCCAATTGGTCGATGCACCGCAGGGCCTCGGGTGTACTCGCAAAGCCACACCGGTTGTTCACACAGCCGCATCGACCAGCCCGAGCGAAACACTGAGACACCGGCGAGAGCTCGGCGCAGGCCGCCTCGCCCACGTCCTCGCCGAGGCAGAACCGGTCGCCACAGCCCGTGCGCACGCAGTCGGCGTCCACGCGGCAAGCGACGTCGACCTCGTCGAGGCCGAGGCACTCCGCGACGGACTCGACGGCCTCGCCCTCGCCCTCGGGGAGCAGGCAGTCCGCCTCACATCGGTCGAAGACGCGGCCCTCGGCGCAGACGGCCGCGTAGGTCGGCGGGCACTCGCAGACGGCATCCCGGTCGCAGCGGCCCGGTCTGAAGTTCTGCGCCTGCGCGCACCGCGCCAGGCACTCCGAAGGATAAGTCACGGCCTGGTCCGTGCAGACCTCTTCCCCCGGCTCGGGCATCGGGCAGTCACACGCCTGGCAGAAGTTGACCCCAGCGCGGTCGGCACGGCAGAAGCTCCCGCGACCGCACCCCGGAAGGCCGCCGGGCTCGCAGGGCGCGAGACAGAGACCGCGGCCGTCGTCGTCGGCCACGTCGGCGCATCGCGCCCCCTCGCCGCACTCCCCCTGGTCGAGGACGCAGGTCGCCACGCACACACCCGGGCTCGAACCGAGGGCGTAACAGGCCTCGCCGTCGTCGCAGGGCTCGAGCCCACGCCCACAGGGCTCGCGGCGCTCCTCGGGCAGACAGACCTGCTCGCACCGCGGATCGAACGGATCTTCGGCACAACGCTCCAGGTTCGCCGGCTCACGGACGGGTGCGCAGCGCGTACCGTCCGGACAGGCGCGGTCGTCGCGACAAGGCTGCATCGCGAGGCACGCCCCTTCGTACGCCAGGGCGCGCTCGCCCTCCGCGCACACGAGCCGGCACGCGTTCACGTAGGTCTGGTGCGAGACGCTGCAGACGGGTTCCACCTCGTCCCCGCATCGACATTCGACCTGCTCGCAGCGGCCCTCGACACAGCGCGCAGGGGCCGCGCACGGGCGCATGGCGTCACATTGCGCGTCGGGGACGACAGGGCACGGGCCTTCAGAGACCACAGTGAGGCCGGCCTGCTCCGCGCGGCACCGATTGGGCCAGGTGCGCCCGTCGTCCGCGCAGACCTCGGCGCGACTCTCGCACTCCGGCGGTGGCGGCGCCTCGACGCACCGCGCGTCCGCACCGCACACCTGGCCGTTGGGGCACGGGACCTCGTCGGAGCAGGCCTCCGCGCTGCGGCACTCGCAGACCCGGCAGCCCTCGGCGTCGACGCGGAAGCCGAGCGCGCACACACGCTCGCAGGGCTCGAGCTCGGGGCACGTCGCGGTCCCGCAGTTGCCCCGGCACGCGAGCCCGAGGGAGTACTCGCCGTCTCGGGCCCCGGGGTTCGCCTGCACGAGAATCAGGTACATGCCCGGCCGCGAGAGCGTGCGGGCCTCGAGGGTGAGCTCGCCCGGCAGCGGACCGCTGATCGTGTCGACCGCCGCGTCCCACAACCCCGTCGAGGTCCGCGGTCCGTAGATCGAGACGCGGGCCACGCCCCCCGCCGCGCCCGACGCGAACTGCGCCGTGAGCTCGGCGCCCTGGAAGGCCTCGAACTCCCACCCGAAGAGCTCGCCCTGGGTCGGGAGGGCGCCGTCGACGGTCTCGCCGACGTGCAGAATCCCCTCGATGCGCACGGGCGTGCGGGCCACACCGGCCTCGTCGAGCACCGCCCCGCCGAGATTCGGCGCTTCGATCAGCCCCGGGGCCGTGCGGGCGCCCCGATCACAGCCCGTGAGGGCCAGGATCGTGAGCAGCGCGCACAGGGCTGAGAGGCGAGGCATACGACGCAAGTATACAAGAACCATGCGCGAAGTTCGTGCGCCTCGGCGCCTCGAGAGCGCACGGATCGGTGTCAAGCGTCGTTGACAGCGCCAAGCGGGCTTCACGGTGCGGCCCCTTCCAGGTGGACGACCAGGTCGGTCGTCTGGCCGTCGGGACCGGTGACGGCGAGGCGATGGGCGCCGGGCCGAAGCGCGAGGTCCGCGAGGGGTGTCTCTCCCAACGCGAGGCCGTCGAGCACGACCGTGCCCCAGGGCCGAGCGGCGACGTGGGCGCGAACGATGTTGCCGCTCACGAAGACCCGCAGGTTCACGGGCGGACCGGCCCCCCCGACGACGTGCAGCAGGACGGCGCCGTCGTGGAGGACGCGCGCAGTGCGATGCTCCGCGCCACCGGACTCGCGGACGCGCGCCCCCCCCTCTGCCACGACCCGCACCGTGGGTCCCCTCGCGGGCGCCTCGAGCGCCCTGGGGGCCGAGCTGGGTGCGGCGGCGACGGAGACCGGCGGCGGTGGCGGTGGCGCGCTCGAGGGCGTGAGAGCGGGCGCCGACACGGGTGCGGTGCTCGGCGGAGGCGGCGTCGGGGCGACCCGGGCGCGCGGCGAGGGGCGACCCTGGGATGCGGGCGCAGGGCTCGGGACGGCGGCCGTCGACGTGGCGATCGTCGGGGGCGCGGGGGCGCGGGTCGGCGCCGCGGCGCTCGAGGCGGGTGCGGCCGTTCCCGCGGTCGAGCCGGGGGCGGGCGTCGAGTCCGCGGACGGCTCGGTGTCGACCTCGGCCTGCCGGTCGCCCCAGAGTCCCCAAAGACCGGCCGCCAGCGCCACCGCGAGAACGGCGACGAACGGGAAGAGCCCCCTGCGGGCGCGCGGGGGCGCGGGGCGCGCGACGACCTCGGCGGGCGCCGGTGCCGGGGGGGTGACCGCGGGCGGGTCGACGGGCGCGGCCGGGGCGTCCGTGACCTCGAACGGCGAGGCCGCGGACGCCGGCAAGGCGGCCGCCAGCGTCGACTCCCACGCCACCTCGGGCCCGCCGGTCGTCGACAAGGGCCGGTCGTCGTGAAGGGCGCGCGCGCGCTCGGGGAAGAGCGCCGTCAGCCAGCCCCCGAGGGAGCTCTCGTCGGGCCGGATCCCCGCTCGGGTCGCCGCCGCGCGCAGCGCCTCGTGAAAGGCTTCGAGGTCCGCCGGTCGGTCGTCGGGTGAGCGGGCGAGCGCGCGATTCAGGAACTCGACGAGCGCGGGATGGAGCCCGCTTTCGGCCGGCGCGACGAGGGGTCGCGCCGCGAGCACCCGGTCGAGGATCGCCATGGGGCCGTCGTCGCCGTAGAAGCAGCGCTTGCCGGTCAGACCCTCGTAGACGACGATCCCCAGAGAAAACGCGTCGGAGCGTCCGTCCACTGGGAGGCCCGCCGCTTGCTCCGGGCTCATGTAAGCGTACTTGCCCATGATCGCGCCCGGGGCGCGGGTCGCGTCCTCGGCGATGAGCGCGAGACCGAAGTCCGCGAGCTTGATGTCGCCTTCGAAAGAAACGAGCACGTTCTGTGGCGAGACATCGCGGTGGACGAGGCCCAGGGGGCGGCCGGCCGCGTCGCGCGCCCGATGGGCGTAGTGCAGCGCTCGGGCACACGCGACGCCGACCTCGATGCAGAACGCCGGCGGGAGGGGCGCGCCGCCCAGACGATCGAAGACGGCCTTCAGGTCGACCCCGTGCACGTACTCCATCGCGAGCCAGGCCGTGCCCTCGTGCCGCCCGAAGTCGAAGACCTGCACGATGTGCCGGTGCGTGAGCAGCGCGGCGTTGCGCGCCTCGGCCTCGAATCGAACGAGGAAGCCGGGGTCCTTCGCGAGCGCCGGCAGCGCGCGCTTCAACGCGACGCGCTTCTGGAAGCCCCCCTCGCGGTGCAGCGCCGCGAGGAAGACCTCGCCCATCCCGCCTTGCGCGATGGTCCCGATGACCCGATACGGTCCGATGCTCTGCGACTGGGGAGACTGCACGTCTCACCGAAGCCCGGCGGCCACACCCCTGTCAAATTCCGGCGCGTTCGACTTCAATGCGGGCCGAGGCGCGTTCGCCCAGGTCGATGGTACGGTTGCGGGATGAACTATTTCAGGGCGGCGAAAAACTGGGGCTTCGTGGCAAGTCGCACGGCGGGCTACGGGAGCGTCGCGCTCGCCGTGGACCTGTTCGCGGACCGCGTCTACGCCGCCCGACGCGCCTCCCAGTGGTGCATGTACAAGTGGGCGGGCAGTTGCGCCGACGGCCTCGGCATCCGGCGTACGCTGGTGGCCCCCGAGCGGCTCGCCCAGGCCCCGCAGTGCGTGATCGTGTCCAACCACCTGAGTTTGCTGGACATTTTGGTGCTGGGTGGCTTCCTCGACCGGGACTACCGCTGGGTCGCCAAAGAGAGCGTTTTCCGTGTGCCGGTGCTCGGCCGCCACTTGCAGATGGCCGGCCACATCCCGGTGTACCGCAAGGAGCCGCAGCTCAATCGGGCCCTGCCGCACCGGATTCACGAAGCCGTGGGCCAGGGGGCCTCGATCCTCTTTTTCCCGGAGGGCACTCGAAGCGCCGACGGGCGCCTGAAGCCCTTCAAGGTCGGCGCGTTCCGCACCGCGGTGGACGAGGGGCTGCCGATCCTGCCCGTGGTGATTCGCGGGACGGAGCGATTGCTGCGTAAAGGCGCGCTCGACCTCGCCATCGAGACGAGCCGCGAGGTGGAGGTCGAGGTCCTCCCCCTCGTCGCCCCGCCGCCGTCGGACCACGGTGAAACCAAGGTGCGCGCCGAGCTGCTCAAGGACGAGGTCCACGGACAGTTCTCGCGACTCCTGGGGAACGGCTGAGCCCATGCCCAAGCACCCCGTGGTCTTCTTCCAGGGCGAGGCGCGCTGGACCGTCGAAGTCGAGGAGGGTCAGTCCCTCCTGAAGGCCGCCCACGCCTGCGAAGCGCCCGTGCACACACTCTGCAACGGCATCGGCGCGTGCGTTCAGTGCAAGGTCCGGGTCGAGCGTGGCATGGAGAATCTCTCGCCGCCGAACACCCTGGAGCGCGATCGACTCGGCAGCATCTTCCACCTCACCCAGGAGCGCCTGGCCTGCCAGTCCTTCGTGCAGGGCCCTTGCGAGGTCGAAGCCCTGCCCGTGCGTCTGCCGAAGAAGAAGCTCGGCGGCCCCCCGCCCCGGCGCGGCGGAGAGACCCCGCCACGCCGATTCTGAGCGGTCTCCTGGACTGACACCCCGCGCGCCATCTGACATACTCCCGGCTTCGTCAACGCTTTGTCGGGAGCCCAGCTCGTGGCCAGAACTCTGCCGATGACCCTTACGCAGAAGATCCTCTACGCGCACGCGATCCGTCCGCCGCGCGAGGGCCTGCGCGCCGGCGACATCGTTCGCATCAAGGTCGACTGGACCATCGCGAGCGAGCTCGCATGGAACGGCATGGACAAGACCTACTCGCAGCTCGGGCGCCCTGGCCTGAACGACCGCGACCGCTTCTACCTGGCCATCGACCACACGGTCGACCCCGTCACCCTGGCCACGGACAAGCGCGCGCAGAAGCTCGCGGACCTGTCTCGGGAGTTCGCGAAGGAGAGCGGCATCCGCTACTTCTACGACGCCAACGAGACGATCCTTCACACCCGCTTCTACCGGGACCTGGTGCAGCCGGGCGAGGTCGTGCTCGGCGCCGACAGCCACACGAGCAGCCACGGTGGACTGGGCGCGTTCGCCATCGGGCTCGGGGGCGCCGACATCACCGTCGCCATGGTCCTGGGCGAGTCGTGGATCGAGGTGCCGGAGGCCATCGCGGTCGAGTACCGCGGCGCGCTCGGCTTCGGCTTCGGCGGCAAGGACGTGATCCTCCGCACGCTGGGCGACCTGGGGCGCAACACCGTCGCCATGGAGCGCAGCGTCGAATACATCGGTGATGCCGTCCGCCAGTTCACCACCGACACCCGCTTCACCATCGCGAACATGACCGCGGAGTTCGGCGGGCTCAACGGCATCTTCGAGGCCGACGAGACCGTGGCCCACTGGCTCGCGCTGCATCGCCGCAAGCACAACGACGGCGCGCGTTACTTCCGCGCCGATGCGGACGCCGAGTACGTCTCGCGCCACGTCATCGACCTCGACCGCATGGAGCCTCAGGTCGCCAAGCCCTTCAGCCCGGACAATGTCTTCAACCTGTCCGAGGTCCAGGGCATGGCGCTGCAGGGCGCCTTCATCGGCGCGTGCACGACGACCGAGGAGGAGCTGGTGCTCGGCGGGCTCGTGCTCGAGGCGATGCTCGCCCAGGGTGTGACCCCGGTGCCGACGCGCAATCGACTCGTGGTGCCCGGCGACAGCGACATCGCCGGTCGACTGCGTGACAGCGGCCTCCTCGCGACCTACGAGCGCGCGGGTTTCCGCATTGGCCCCCCGGGATGCAGCATGTGCCTCGGCGTCGCCAGCGAGCGCGCCGGAGAGGGCGAAAACTGGCTGACGAGCCAGAACCGCAACTACGAGAACCGCATGGGCAAAGGTTCGCTGGCGTGGCTCGCCTCGGGCGCCGTGGTCGCGGCCTCGGCGCCGAGCCTCACGGTCACGGACCCGCGACCCTGGCTCGCCCGCGTCGACCGCGACCGCTTCCGCCACATCCTCCGGCGCGACGTCGACGTCGCCGTCCCCGCGGTGCACCTCCAGGAGCCCACGCCCGTGGCCCCGCCCGCGAGCGGCCCCGCAACCCGCGAGGACCGCGCCGCAGGCTCCGCGGCCCCTACGGGCCGAGTCGTCGGGCGCGTGCAGCGGTTCGGGGACCACATCGACACGGACGCGATCATCCCCGGCGAGTTCTGCCACCTCACGGAGTTCTCCCAGCTCGGCGAGAAGGCGTTCTTCCACGTGCGCCCCGGCTTCAAGGCGAGCGTCGAGGCCGGTCGGTCCATCGTGGTGGCCGGCGAGGCCTGGGGCTCCGGCTCGAGCCGCGAGCAGGCGGTGTGGGCGCTGAAGGGCGCGGGCGTGCAGGTCGTCATCGCGCGCAGCTACGCGTTCATCCACAAGCGCAACCTCGTGAACGAGGCGGTCCCGTTCCTGGTGATGCGGGATGACGCGTTCTACGCCGCGGCGGTCGACGAGGCCGAGGTCATCGTCGACCTGGCGAGCGGCACCTGCGAGGTCGACGGGCGCCTCTTCCACGCCGAGGCGCCGACCCGGATCGTGCAGGCGCTCACGGACGCGGGCGGGATCGTGCCCGCGATCCAGGCCCACGGTCCGGGTGTCTTCGAGGTGCTCACCGCATGACGGGCCAACCACTTCGAGTCTTGGGGTGTTGGGGACTCCTCGTCCTCGGCGCGCCTGCCGTCGCCTTCGCCCAGGACACCGAAGGGCAGTCGCTCACACCCTCCACGGTGCTCGCGACGTCTCAGGCCGGCTTCGGGTCCCTCGCGTGGGGCGCCGACTACCAGAGCGTGGTCCGCGCGCACCCCGAGCTGAAGAAGCGCTACCCGTCGTCGGTGGTCCAGAAGACCCTGCGCGCCGGCCAGGTCGCCGTGCTCGACGCCTCGGTCACCTTCAAGGGCAAGAAGGGCCCCGGGCGGCTCTACATCGACACCCAGGGGGGCCTGTCGCGGGTCACCGTCGAGCTCACCCTGCCCGACGAGCCGGGTCAGGACCTCGAGAAGCTGCTCGACCCCCTGACGGGTGACCTCCCGGCCCCCGACGAAGACCTGCCCGATACGCGTGTCTGGAAGGGCCCCGAGACCGTCGTCACCGTGACCCGGACTCGCCTCGTCGGGCAGTGGCGCGTCGACCTCTCGTTTCATCGACGCTCGACCTGGCGGTCCGACTCGGCCGGCGGCTCCCTCGGCATCGATTGAGCGGCTCGGTCCCGCCCGAGGTCGTGCTCTTCGACGTAATGGACACGCTCGTCCGTGATCCGTACCTCGACGCGCTGCCCGGCTACTTCGGTCTGGACGCGGACACGTTCTTCCGCGCCGTTCGTCCGGGTGCGTGGGTCGACTTCGAGCTCGGTCGACTCGACGAGGCGGGGTGGTTCTCGACCGCGTTCCGCGACGGGCGGGCCTTCGATGGCCCCGGCCTGCGCGCGCACCTCGCCGCCCACTACCGGTGGATCGAAGGTGTGCCCGAGGTGCTGGCGGACCTACGGCGATGCGGTCGCGCGCTCCACACGCTCTCCAACTATCCCGTGTGGTACCGACAGATCGAGGCGCGCCTGCAGGTCTCGAGTCTCGTGGAGTGGACATTCGTCTCGTGCGAGACCGGCCTGCGTAAGCCCGATCCCGAGTCGTATCTGCATGCGGCGCGCACGCTCGGCATCTCGCCGGAGGCCTGCGTCTTCGTGGACGACCGCGAGGTGAACGTGCAGGCCGCCCGCGCCCTCGGCTTTCACGCGCTGCGCTTCGTGGACGCGGCCACGTTGCGGCGCGACCTGGTCGCGCTCGGCACCCTCAGCGCGGGCAGTCCTTGACGTCGTCGACGATCTGGGCGAACGCGTTGTCGAGGGTGGCCTCGTTGCCCGCGGCGATGTGCTCCATGAGACCCGTGCCGCCCTCGCGTGCGATCGAGTCGATCTGCAGCGGATCCTCGCCGAACGTGTAGCCGATCACGTAGGTGCGAATGCCCTGCTCGCGCAGCCGACGCGCGCGGCCCGCCATATCGGCCGAGACCTCTCGATTGCAGGCCTCGACGACGTCCGGATCTTCCTCGAAGTTGTCGCAGTCGCAGGTGTCCTGCCCGTCCGAGAGCACGACGAGCCACCCACGCACACCCTCGGCGGGTTGCGGACCCCAGAGGGCGTCGACGTGGTCCGCGAGCCACTGCATCGCGTTGAGGAGCGGCGTCGCGCCCGCGACGTCGTTCGCCGCGAACCAGTCACGGATGGCCGGCCCGCCGGCCCGCTGAATGGGCACATGCGGCCACGACTCCCCCACGGTGCACGCGTCGAAGAAGCCCACGCGGCTTGGGAAACCCGAGAAGCCGAAGCGCACCTCCGGATTGTCGGCGACGACGCGGTCGATGCTGCGCTGCACGGTGTCCCAGTGGCGTCCCATGCTGGTGCTCCGGTCCACGACGAACATCACGCCCGGCGAGCAGCCGGCCGGGACACACCGGTCCACCTCACACAGCTCGCTGTTTGGGCAGGGCATCGAGGGGCCGAAGGCGCTGCCGTCGGGGAGACAGGCGGACAACGAGAAGGCGTCGTCGCATCGAGTCTCGGCCGGGGAGCACGCCTGGGGTCGACAGGCTTGCGCCGCGTTCTGGCAGGTCTCGTCGACGGGACAGGGTGTCGGCGCACCGAACCCCGACCCGTCCGCGTTGCAGGCCTCGAACTGAAAGGCGCCGAGGCATCGGGTCATGCCCGGCACACACAGGGGGGCCGCCGTGGGGGGCGCGGTCGGCGCGTCCGTCGGGGGGGCGGTCGGCGGCGCGGCGTCGGTCGACATCGGCGGCGGCGCGGCGTCGGTCGACATCGGCGGCGGCGGCGTCGCGTCGGTCGACGTCGGCGGCGGCGAGGCGTCGGTCGCTGGACCCGGCCCCAGGTCGTCGGCGCCCACGGCATCGCTCGGCATCGAGGCATCACGCGCCCCGGAGAGGTCTTCCCCGGGCTCGACCCGCGCATCTCTCGGCGGGAACGTCGCGGGGCCGATCACGGTTCCGTCCGGCGGGCGAAACGCAGCGTCTGCGGGCGCACCGCGCGGCGTCGGCGTGCCGTCCGCGCACCCCGACACGGCAACGAGGCACGCCAGTAAGGCCACGAGCGGTCTCAAAGGGTCGACCTCGGCATGGACCGATCACCCCCCCGGGAGCACCAGGAAGTCAACCCGACGATTCACGCTGCGGCCCGCTTCCGTCTCGTTCTTCCCGATGGGCCGTTCGTCTCCGAAGGACTCCAGCGTGATGCGGGCCGGATCGATGCCCCGCTTCACGAGGTAGTCGCGAACGGCCTCGGCGCGCTTCTTCGAGACCTCACGGTTGATCTCGGCGGACTTCTGGTTGTCGGAGTGGCCCGAGAGGCGCACACGTCGACCGGCATCCGGGCCGTTCAGGCGCTCGACCAGGACGTCCAGCACCGCGAAGTCACGGGCCTCGAGGGTGCTGCTCCCCGGCCCGAAGTACACGCTGTCTCGCTTCTTGTGACCGCCCGGGCGAGCCGCCGGCGTCGGGCGCTCGACAGGCGGAGCGACCTGGGGTGGCGG
>JBMOFP010000017.1:0-48561 GCA_049318805.1 Bradymonadia bacterium | reverse complement strand
CGGCCTACTCACCGCCCAGGTCTTCCTTCACCTGAACGGGGTCACCCTCGAGGGTGACTCCGACGCCTTCTACGAGCTGACGATGGGTGTCGCCGAGGGGCGCATCGACAAGGCGTCCGTCGCTGCGGAGCTCGAGCGGATCGCGAAGTCGAAGCCGAGGTAGTCTTCGGCCGCGACGCGCGATCACCCGGCGCAGCGACGATGCGCTTCAGCGCTCGGGCAGGCACACCTGCGCGTCGCGCTGGGACGCGCCGCTGCGTCCGACAAATCGGGACGTGTTGCGCGACTCGAGGCCGGGGACCGCCTCGCAGAACCGGTTGTCGCTCGCGGCCTTGCGGGTGCAGAAGCCGCCGTCCGAGACACCGAAGTGGCTCGCCGCCACACAGAAGGTCACGCCGTGGCCCTCCAGGTCGGGGCATAGACCCTCGCAGCTCACCGTACACATGCCGGTCGCCGCGCTGGGGAGGCGCTGACAGATGCCCGTCGTGCCATTGGCGAAGCGGCAGGAGCGGTCGTCGTTGCAGGCGTCACCGATCCACTGCGCCTGCAGGATGGGCTGCTCCGGCGCGGGCTCGACCGGCTGCAGCGGCGCCTCGTCGGCGGGTTGGTCGGGCTCGACCGGCGCCGGCGCCCCGGGGTCGCGCATCACACCCGCGAACGCTCGCACGTACTTCAAGGTCACGTTCCAGACGAGCCAGTTGCCGCCGCGCCCCTGCAGCACCCACGGTGTGTAGCTGTAGAGCGACGCGGTGGCGTGGTTGTCCGGCGTCACGGAGATGGGGTCGAGCGTGCGCTTGCGGACGCCCGCGACCCACGGGCTGGTGCCGGCGATGGAGCCGTCGTAGTGGCGCCGCAAGGTGCGCGCCGCGCAGGCCACCTGCTTGTCGAAGCCACGGTACGCCTCGTTGCAGGCGCGGTTGTCGGGGCACCCGCAGCCGAAGGCGAAGTCCACGCTCTGGCGGCTCGGGCGCCGCGTCTTCCCGATCAGGCTCTTCTCCACCTGCATGCGGGCGAGCATCACGATGGGGTTGATGCCCTCGGCCCGCGATCCGTTCACGATGGCCTGCGCCGCGGAGATGTTGCCCACGCGTGTGTCGGCGAGAAAGCTGCGGTTGCCGTAGGGCGTCTCTTCGAGGAACGCCTGCACGTCGTCGACGTCGATGGCGTTCGCGTTCGTGAAGAAGTCGTCCTCCATGATGAACTCGCGGTCGAAGCTCCCGGGGAGGCCGCGCACCGCCGACTTCTCGACGATGAAGTCCAGCGGCTCATCGTGCTCGGTGTACGGCTCGGGGGCGGGGTCGGCGCAGGCGGCCATCCAGATCGCGGCGAGCACAGCGAGAAAGCAGCGCATGATGGACCTCCGTACTGCGAGCCCGGATCGTGGTGCAAGCGCCGCACCACCTCTCACGTTCGCCTGTGGTGCGGATCCGCGACGCTCGGCGACAAAGCGAGCACAGAGACCTCGGCGTCTCACCGGGTCCTCCAGGTCTCCGATGCCCTGGAATTCGTTCGCCGGTTTATCGGGCGCATGCGCGCTTCCACAAACTGAAGCCCATGATTTCATTGTGCTTTCTGCGGACCCCGAAAACGTCGACGATGCAGCCCCGTCGTTCCGTGTCCACAGGAGAGCCGCTGATGTCGATCGTGGTGCTGAAGTTCGGAGGCACGAGCGTCTCGACGCGTCCGCGTTGGGAGACCATCGGACGCATCGCCGCCGCGCGCCAACAAGAGGGTCACCAGGTCCTGCTCGTCTGCTCGGCGATGTCGGGCGTGACGAACCGCCTGGAGGAGCTGCTGCCCGCCGCGAAGCTCGGCGCCCACGAGGCGGTGTTGGGTGCGCTGCGCTCGGGCCACGCGGCGCTCGCGGCGGAGATGGGCGTATCGATGGGCTTGCTCGACGACGACCTCGACGAGCTGCGCCGCGTCGCGACGGGGGTCTCCCTCACGGGCGAGAGCACGCCGCGGCTGACCGCCCGCGTGCTCGCGGTCGGAGAACGCCTGTCGACTCGGCTCGGCGCGGCTTTCCTGAACGCCACGTGGTGGGACGCCCGCGACGCGCTGCGCACCGAGCCCGCCACGGGTCATCGCCACTGGCTCGCCGCGACCTGCACCCACGACCGCGATCCGAATCTGCGCCTGCCCGGGCCGCTCACGGTGACTCAGGGTTTCGTGGCGCGGGACGTCGACGGCGAGACGGTCGTGCTGGGGCGCGGCGGCTCCGACACCTCGGGGGCCCTCTTCGCCGCGCGCCTCGGCGCGGAGCGCCTCGAGATCTGGAGCGATGTGCGGGGCCTCTACAGCGCCGATCCGCGCGTCGTGCCCGAAGCGCAGTTCCTGGAAGAGGTCGACTACGACGAGGCGCAGGAGCTGGCGTCCATGGGCGCGAAGGTCCTGCACCCGCGCTGCATTCCGCCGGTCCGCGCCCACGGGATCCCGATGCTCTTGAAGAGCACGCTCGAGCCGGACCTGCCGGGCACCCGCATCGCGCGCCTCGAAAACCGCGCGCCCGCCGTGCGCGCCGTGACCTCGCGGCGCGGCGTGACGCTCGTGTCCATGGACACCCTGGGCATGTGGCAGCAGGTCGGCTTCCTGGCCGAGGTCTTCGGCGTCTTCGCGAAGCACGGGCTCTCCATCGACCTGGTGGCGACCTCGGAGACGAACGTGACGTGCAGCCTCGATGCGGCGTCCAACGCGCTGGACGCAACGCGGATGCAGGCGCTGCTCGTGGACCTGGGGCAGCACTGTCATGCGACGACCCTCGGCCCCTGCGCCGCGGTCTCGCTGGTCGGCGCGCACATCCGCGCCGCGCTCCCGCGTCTGGGGCCCGCGCTCGAGGCCTTCGAGGCGCAGCCGGTGCACCTGTTGTCCCAGGCGGCCTCGGACCTGAACCTGAGCGTCGTGGTGGACGAAGCGCACGCGGAGTCGCTCGTCCGTAGGCTCCACGCATCTCTCTTCGGCGCACCCCAAACCGAGCAACGCGCGCCCGCGCCGCCCCCCGCGGAGACGTGGTGGGTCCGGCGCCGCGACGCCCTGCTCGCGCTCGACGTATCGCCCGTCTACGTCTACGACCGGCCCACGCTCGTGCGCGCCGCCGCGGCGCTGCGCGCGCTCTCGAGCGTGGACCGCATCTTCTACGCCGTAAAGGCCAACGCTCACCCCGAGGTCTTGCGCACCTTCGCCGCGGCAGGGCTCGGCTTCGAGTGTGTCTCCCAGGGTGAGCTCGAGCACGTGCGGGCCATTGCACCCGACGCGCCGGTGCTCTTTACGCCGAACTTCGCGCCGTGGTCGGAGTACGCGGCGGCCTTCGACGCGGGCGCTCACGTGACCGTGGACAACCTGTGGGCGCTCGAGGCGTGGGGCGAGCGCTTCGCGGGTCGCGAGGTGCTGCTCAGGCTCGATCCCGGCGTGGGGCGAGGGCACCACGCGCATGTGCGCACCGCGGGTGAGGCCTCGAAGTTCGGCATCTCGCTCGCCGATCTGGAGCGCGCGCGCGAAGCCTGCGCGCGCAACGGGATCAGGGTCGTCGGCCTGCACGCCCACGCAGGGAGCGGCATCCTCGATCCCGACACCTGGGCCTTCAACGCCGAGGTGCTCGCCACGGCCCGCGCGCTCTTCCCGGAGGTGCGGGTCATCGACGTGGGCGGAGGTCTCGGCGTCGGCGAGCGTGACGCCGACGCGGGCGTCGACCTGGCGGCCCTGGACGCGCACCTCACGGCGTTCCGCGCCCGCGCAGCGCTGAGCGGCGTCGAGCTCTGGATGGAGCCGGGCCGCTGGCTCGTGGCGCGCGCCGGGGTGCTGCTCACGCGGGTCACCCAGCTCAAGTCGAAGATGAGCCGCAGCTTCGTGGGGGTCGACGCCGGCATGCACACGCTGCTGCGCCCGGCGCTCTACGGCGCGTGGCACGAGGTGACGAACCTGACCCGCCTGGGTGAGCCCGCCACGACGCTCGTGGACGTGGTCGGTCCCATCTGCGAGACCGGGGACGTGCTCGGCACCGCGCGCCTGCTGCCTCCGACGCATGAGGGGGATGTGCTGGTCTTCACCCACGCCGGGGCCTACGGGCGGGCCATGTCCTCGACCTACAATCAGCGCGCGTTGCCAGCGGAGTTCATGCTCGACTGAGGCTGATCGAGGGGATGGCCGCGTGGTACGATGGCCACATGCGTGCGTCTCCTTCCCGATTCGTACTGCGCTTCGACCCGGTGACCGGCATCGGCATTTGTCCAAGCCGCGAGGAGGCGTCGCTCCTGACCGCTGCCGAACGCGAGGAGATCACGGAGCGCATCCGTGTCTCGGTCGGTGCCTGGCAGGAGACGCAGCCACCCGAGGGCACCGCGCACGAGCGCGCCATTCGCGGGACTCTGGACCGCATCGAGCGTCATTTCCGCCGGCGACACCGCGGCCTCTTCCTGGCGAGCAACCTGCTGATCGAGTACGTCGGTGAGCCCGGGTTCGCGCCGGACCTCGTGGCCGTGCTCGACGTTCCCCTGGGTGAAGAGCGCACGAGCTGGAACGTCGCCCACGAGGGGCGCGGCCTCGACCTGGTGCTCGAGGTCCTCTTTCACGGCGACCAGAAGAAGGACCTGCGCGCCAACGTCGAGCGGTACGCCCGGCTGGGCATTCCGGAGTACTTCGTCTTCGACGGCAAACGCAGCCGCATGTCCGCCTGGCGCCTCGCACCCGGGCAGGAGAACTACGCCCCGATCGTCCCGCAGGGCGGGGCCTACCCGTCGGCGGTTCTGGGCGTGGAGTTCGCGGTCGTCGACGGCCGGCTGCGGGTCTTCCAAGACGGCCTCGAGGTCGCGAGCGCCGAGGACGAGATCGGCCGGCTCGTCCGGCTGGTCGACGATCGCGAGCGGACTTTGGCGGCCGAGGCGGAGCGTGCCTCGGCGTCACTCATGGCCGCGCGCCACATGCTCGAGCGCCTGCTCCGCGCGCGGGGCTTCGAGGTGAGCGCCGAGGTGCGCGCGCGCCTCGAGGCGTGCGAAGACCCGGAGCAGCTCACTCGCTGGGCCGACCGGGTACTGGACGCCGCCTCGGCCGAGGACGCCGTCGACTGAGCATCCCTGTGGGCACTCATCGCAGCGTCTACGGCTGGCCCTGGACCACCACCCCCGCGACACCATAGACCTCCGGCGGCTCCAAGTGCCCTGCGACCGCCGAAGCACGAGCGTTCGCTCGTGCCGCGGCCAGGTCGTTGAGCGTTCTCAGGATCGTGAGCCAGGGCCGTGTCTCGGGCGACGTCAGGGCCTCGAGGAGCGCGAAGAGTGACGCCTCGCTCCCGGTGACCACACGGCCCGGCACCGAGACCACTTCGAGCCGCCCGTGCCCCCTTGCCTCCGTCGACGCCTCGAGCACGCCCCGGACGTACTTGCCGTAGCCGAAGCACACGTCGAGCACCAACAGGGTCGTCCGGGCGTCCATCCAGACCTCGGGGTCGAGGAGCCGCTCGACGGTGCTCTGGCTCGCGTGTCCGTTGACCATCACGACCTGAGCCGTCCGGAGCGCCTCTTCAAGCCGCTCTCCAGCGGGTCCGGGCGCCTCGTCCGTGGCCCGAAACGGCCAATCCTCGGGGCCGAAGACCGTCACTCGCACCCCGTCGGGCCGCGAGAAACGACCAGGCGCTTCCGCGACATAGCCCGCACCTGTGAGCCCGCGCTCGAAGCGGTCGCGCGTGCCGAAACCGAGGTCGTCGGGGGCGAGCTTCGCGGTGTCCATCTGTCCAATGAAGACCACGACGGAGAGCTGTCGGTCCGTCCGGGTCAGGGTCGTGCGAGGATGTGCGTCCACGGGCGGCCGCAGCGCGTCGGGGTAGGCGTCGACACGCGCCTCCGGGTCACTCGCGAGGCCTTCGATCCGGACCCGGTACGTCAACGTGCGCCCCGCGGGGTGCATCGAGAGAACCGTCAGCCGGTGCCCCTCGACGAGCAGGGGCGCACCCGCCCGATGCCGTTCGACGTCCAGAACCCGCTCCTTCGCCTCTATGGCCCGCAGCGGCTCGTGCGTCGCCAGCACCGCGCCCTCGTGCTCCACCGAGAACTCGATCGCGCGGTCGCTGAGCCACCCGACGGGCCCGTCGTAGGGCGGCGCCGAGGCGAGCCCGGAGCAGCCGACGAGCATCAGACCCAGGCCGACACACCCATGCCATCTGTGGAATCGCATGCCCGCACGAACAGCAAAATGCGGGCCACTCCAGTTCGGGCGGCGGCGCGGTGGGCGTCTGCTCCGAACCTACTCCGACTTGGAGCACGGGCACACCAGAATCACCGATGTGTAGGGTGCGAATGTCATGGCACGGCGCGTGCTCCATCCCACTGCATCACAGACGCTCACACTCCAGGAGGTATTCACATGAGATTCCGTTCCGTCACCCGTGCGGCCGCCGTTGCGGCCTTCTTGCCCGGTGTCGCTGCCGCGGATGCGTTCCTGATCAACGCCGACGGCTCGGGCATCGCCACCCCATCCGAGCGGCGGGTGACGGTCGAGCTCTACGAGCAGGTCGCGACGACCGTCGTGGAGCTGACCTTCGAGCCTGGTGAACTTCTCACCAGCGCGGGCTCGTCCGGCGACGCGCCGCTCTTCGTCTACACGACACCCGCGGACGGCAGCGTCGTCGCCGCGGCCTTCAAGGACGGTGACGCGTGGCTCGAAGCCAGCGTCGGCGCGACGGACATGGGCGCGCTGCCCGTGACGCCGCCGAGCGACCTCTCGGGTGGAGTGCCCTCCGCGGGCGTTGCCCTGGGCATTGCCCTGGGCGGGTCGCCGGGCTTCGGCGAGAACCCGTTCTGGCTCCCCCTCATCGACACACGCGATGAGGACGGCCGCATCGTCGTGCGGCTGACGACGCTCGAGATCGCGCCCTACGAGGGCGGCGAGGTTCGGTGGCGCTACCCCCTCGCACCGCCGACGCTCATCGGGGCCGGCGCCGCCCCCAGCGTCTTCGACGTGCGGGTCGAGACCGGGCGTCCGTTGGTCGGATGGTCGGTCCCGAGCCACGCGGCCGAGGTCGTGGAGACCACCCGCGGCGCGCGCGCGCTCGCGCTGCACCTCGAGACCCGCAACGACGACCGCGACCTGGAGCTGCGCTACGGCGTACGCGCCGAGGAGGACGTGTACCTGCGGCTGCTCACCGCCCACGAGCGCTGCGCCGAAGACGGCTTCTTCCTGCTCGTCGTCGAGCCCCGCCAGGACGTCACCGAGGGCGAGGCCGTCGCCAAGGACTTCACCTTCGTGGTCGACACCTCGGGCAGCATGGACGGCTACAAGATGGCGCAGGCCATCGAGGCCGCGCGCACGTTCGTCTCGAGCCTCAACGCACGAGACCGCTTCGACCTCGTGACCTTCAGCGACACCTCACAGCGCCTCTTCGGGGAGCAGCGGGTGGCCGATACGGCCGCGCGGCGCGCGGCCGAGCAGCACGCGCGGTCGCTTTATGCTGCGGGCGGCACGAACATCGACGAGGCCGTGCGCGCGGCGTTGAACAGCCGCTTCGACCCCGAGCGCGCGCGGTTCGTCGTGCTCTTGACCGACGGCATGCCCACGGTGGGCGAGACGAACACCGAGACCCTGCGGCGCAACGTTTTGCGCGCGAATGAAGACGACGTGCGCCTGTTCGCCTTCGGCATCGGCGACGAGCTCGAGGTCGACTTCCCGTTCCTGCGGGCCCTCGCCACCGAGAACCGGGGCGATGCGACCCTGGTGTCGCCCCAGGCCGACATCGCCGGCCTGCTGACCGCCTTCTTCGACCGCATCGACCGGCCCGTGCTCACGGACGCCCGTCTCGACATTCAGGGCGTCGACGTCTTCGACGGCGCGCCTGAGCTGCTCGAAGGCCAGACGACCGACCTTTTCGCGGGCAGCCAGCTCTTTTTGCTGGGGCGCTACCGCGACGGCGGCCCCGCCACCATCACGCTCGAAGGTCAGGAGGGCGGCGCCACCCGGACGCACCGCCTCGAGGTCGACTTCCCCGTGTGCGCCGAAGGTCAGAACCCGTTCTTGCCGCGGCTCTGGGCCAAGGCCCGCATCGACGCCCTGCTCGACCGCATCGCCCGCGAGGGTGAAACCGAGGCGCTGGTCGCCGAGGTCGAGGCGCTCTCGCTGCGATACGGCGTGCAGTCCCCGTACACGAGCTTCGGTGTGTCGGCCCCGACGAACCCCGTCGTCGGGTCCTCGGGCGACGACGGCAGCCAGCCCTACGACAGCTACAGCGGCGACGACGGCTACTCTTCGGGCGCGCCCGAGGACGGTCTCACCGGCTGCAGCACCACCGCGGTGCGCGGCCAGCCCGGCGTCGGTGTGCTCGGCCTGCTGGCCGCGGGGCTCCTGCGGCGGCGGCGACGCCCGACGACCTCACAGGTCTGAGCGCAAATCCTCGGTCAGCGCCGCCCGCACGTTCGCCGGGACCTCACCCTCGGTATTGAGCGCGGGCGCGTCGAAGCCTACGGCGACGGGCGCCTGACCGCGGGTCGGGAACTTCAGGTACTGCACCGACGACAGCCGGTCGTCCCCCACCTGGCGCGGGTCGTATACGGCGCGGACCTTTTCGCCGCTCTCGAGCCGCGCGTAGAGGCCGGGCATCACGTCCCGCCAGGCCGTCAGCAGGCGGGTCCGCTCCTGGGCATCGTCCAGCTCGATGAGCAGCGTGGCCCCCAGCTCCCCGGGCGCCCCGAGCAGCTCGTTGTAGGTGTCGAGCTCGTGCTGGATGTCGCTCTCGCGCACGATTTGCTCGGCCCGCATCATCTCCTGCACCTGGTAGCGGGCGGTGAGGGTGTTCTCGAAAAGGAAGGTGAACGCAGGCGCCACGTGCAGACGCCGGTTCGCCTTGACGGCGAGGACCTCGGCGCGGAACGCGTCGCGCACCTCGCCGTAGGTCACGAAGTCGACGAGCTCAGCTCGGGTCACTCTTCGCATGATTCAGCCTTTCTCGCCTTCGGGCTCGGGCGGAGGCAGCAGCTTCGTGGGGAAGCCGTCCTCCCGATAGGCGCGCGCCAGTAGGCTCATCGGGTGGATGGGGCGTCGCCCGGCGTGCTGGGCGAACTGCGTCGCGGCCAGGGGGCAGTCCGTGGCCCAGACCTCGGCACCGTCCGCCTCTTTCATGCCGTCGAAGGCCTTCTGGCCGATGCGGATCGAGGGCTCGAAGCCGTCGGTCCGCATGGCATAGGTGCCGTCGTGGCCGCAGCACTCCATGACGGTCTGCGGCGAGACGCCGGGAATCTTGCGCATCAGGTCGCGGCCCTTGAAGCCCTTGCCCTGGGCGCGCAGGTGGCACGGCGCGTGGTACGCCACCTTGGCGCCCGGGGTGCTCTTGAACTGCGTGTTGAACCGGGGCTCGTTGCGGATGGACCACAGGAATTCGGAGGGGTCCATCACCAGCTCGGCGAGCTTCTCGGCGCGTTCTTTGTCCTCGGGCGCGACCAGCTCCGGGTACTCGCGCCGCAGCATCATCGAGCACGTCGGGTTGATGGCGAGCACCTTCTGACCGCGCTCCACGTAGGGTGCGAGCGCGTCGAGGTTCTTCTTGGCCTGGGCCCGCACGCCCTCGAGGTCGCCCCGCTCCCAGCGCGGCATGCCGCAGCAGGCCTGACCCTTCGGGCAGTCCACCGCGACCTGGCTTTGCTCCAGCACAAAGAGCGTGTCCTTGCCGATGTCGGGCTCGTTGTTCTCGACGTAGCAGGTCGGGAACAGCGCGACCTCACCCTGCGGCTCGGTGCTCTTGCCCTGCTTCTTCACCCACGACGAGAAGGTCTCGCTCGCAAAGACCGGCAGGTCCTTGTCGCGGTGGACCCCGGCGACCTTCTCGAAGAAGAGCCGGTGCAGCGAGACGCGGTTGAGCACGTTCACCAGGCCGAGGCTCAGGCGCGCCATCTTGCCCGCGGTGTCGGGATCGCCCAGCAGGCGGTCCTGGAAGGAGAAGCCCTCGCGCTTTTTGCGCACCGCCTGGTAGCGGTGCAGCAGCTTGGGGAAGTCGAGCTGGAACTCGTGTTTGTCGCGCGGCGTGTACGGGCATTGGACCTCGCACAGCTTGCACTGGAAACACTGGTCCACGACGCCGTCGATCTCGGCGGGCGAGAGCTTGCGCACATCCCCGTCGTGCCGGTCGTCGATGAGCGAGAACAGTGACGGGAACGAGTCGCAGTATTTGAAGCACATGCGACAGCCGTGACAGATCTCGAAGGCGCGCTCGATCTCGCCCTTGAGCGCGGTCACGTCCCAGTACTTCGCCTCGTTGGGGTCGTAGGTGAGCCCCGCGGTCGGCTGGTACGAGATGTTGTGCCCGTCGGTCGTGGGCGGACGTTCGAAATTCGCCCCGTGCGGGTCGCTCGGTTCGTGGCTCATGCCTGCCTCAGAGGGTCGTGGACCCGCACGGCGCGTGTCGAGGTTGCTCGAAGCTCAGACGAGGCCGTCGAGGAGCTTCTGGAAGCGGCCGGCGTGGGACTTCTCGGCCTTCGCGAGGGTCTCGAACCAGTCGGCGATCTCGCTGAAGCCCTCGTCCCGAGCGGTCTTGGCCATGCCCGGGTACATGTCGGTGTACTCGTGGGTCTCGCCCGCGACGGAGGCCTTCAGGTTCAGGACCGTGTCGCCGATCGGGAGCCCCGTGGCGGGGTCGCCGACGCGCTTGATGTAGTCGAGGTGGCCGTGGGCGTGACCGGTCTCGCCCTCCGCGGTCTCGCGGAAGTTGGACGCGATCTCCGGCAAGCCTTCCACGTCCGCGACCTTGGCGAAGTAGAGGTAGCGGCGGTTCGCCTGGCTCTCGCCCGCGAAGGCGGCCTTCAGGTTTTCCAGCGTCTTGGAGCTCTTCAGCTCGGCCATTTCCGTTCTCTCCTTGTCGACTCGGCCTCGGTCGAGGCGTTCAGCGACGGCCCCCCCACCGGAGTGCCGCTCGTGGCCGGCAAGGTACGCAAAAAGCCGCCGGCCGGACAGTAGATGCGACGCACACCGCTTTCGTTTCGTACGAAACGCGCGTGGAATGTGCTCATGGAACCGCCTTCTTACAGAGCCTTGAATCACGCGCACTGGGAGCGCCTGGCGCGTTTTCACGGACGCGGCGACGATGCCTACTACCGCCTGGACGCGGTGGCCGCGGGGCACGACACCCTGGGCGACCTCGAGGGCGTCGCGCTCCGGCGCGCGCTGCCGCCCGACGGCGACGTTGGGGGCCTCGAGGTCCTGCACCTCCAGTGTCACCTGGGGCTCGACGCCGTGAGCCTGGCGCGCCGTGGGGCGCGGGTCTGCGCGCTCGACTTCTCTTCGACGGCCCTCGAGACGCTGCGCGCCCTCGCCGCGCGCGCCGGGGTCGAGGTGGAGACCGTCGAGGCCGACGCGTGCGCCCCACCAGCGCACTTGGACCACCGCTTCGACCTGGTCTGGGCGACCATCGGCGTGCTGTGCTGGATCGAGGACGTGGGGTCGTGGATGCGCGCCGTCGCGCGGATGCTGAAGCCCGGCGGTCGGCTCGTGCTCCTCGAGGTCCACCCCGCGGCGAGTGTCTTCTCGAGCGCGCGGCCTCCCATCGCCGACTTCCCCTACCTGAACGACGGGGCACAGGTCGAGACCTTCCAAGGCAGCTACACCGACCGCGACGCCGACTTCGAGAGCACGAGCGTGGGCTGGGCCCACGGGCTCGGTGAGACCGTCGAGGCCGCGCTGGGGGCCGGGCTCCTGCTGCGGGGCCTCGACGAGCACCTCGACTGCGCCTTCGACCCCTTCGGCGGGCTTATGGGCCCGGCCGAGGCCGACGGGCGCTTTCGCCTGCGCATCGGCGAAGGCCGCGAGGGCGCGCCCGCGTTTCCGCTGCCCATCCTGTTCACGCTCATCGCCGAACGGCCCGCGTGAGCGCGCGAGCCGCTTGACCCCCGCGTCGCCGTAGGGCAAACGGCGACAGCCATGCGCGTCGCCTTCGTGACCGATGAGGTCCTGCCCTCGACGGGCGCCGACACGATCCAGTTCGTGCACGCGCTCTCGGCCCTCGCGGCGCTGGGGGTGCACGTCGACCTGGTGCTCCCGGTCCGCCCGGGGGCCGAGGTCGACCTCGAGGCGCTCCGGGCCCGCCTCGTCGCGCACTACGGCGCCGAGTGCGGCTTCCACCTCGTGCCCGTGCCCGGGCAGATGCCCGGCGCCGTGAGGCTCTTGACCAAGCTCGCCACGGGGGTGCTCGGCTCCAGGGCGGCCCTGGGGCCGCGGCCGGATCTGCTGCACACACGCATCGTCGCGCCCTCACTCGCCGCCCTCGCGCTCGGCCGACCGCTCTTCTTCGAGACCTACCGCCCGCTCACACGCCAGCTCCCGGTCACGCGGCCTGTGTTCCGCACGCTCTCGCGGGCCCGGGCCTTCGGCGGTCTCATCGTGCACTCGGACGTCGCGCGGGACGCCTTTGTGGCGGACGGCGTGCCGCCCGAGCGGGTCATCACGCTCTACAACGGCTTCAGCTCCGCGCTGCTCCGGGTCGACACCCCCCTGGACGAGGCCCGGGCGCGGCTCGGATTGCCCGCGGGTCCGCTCTGCCTCTACGCCGGCCGGCTCAGCGCCGAGAAGGGCTGCGACGTGCTGGTGGACGCCGCGCGGCGCACGCCCGAGGTGCAGTGGGTCTTCGTGGGCAACCGGGACACACCCGACGCCCAGGCGCTCGAGCGGTCCAGCGCGGGCCTGGCGAACGTGCGCTACACCGGCTTCCTGACCGCCGGGGCCCTGGACGACGCCTACCGGGCCGCGGACGTGCTGCTCATCCCGCCGAGCGCGGGGCCGCTCGAGAAGGCGGGCAAGACCGTGCTCCCGCTGAAGACCTTCAGCTACCTGGCCGCGGGGCGGGCCATCCTCGCCGGGGACGTCGCCGACGCCCGCGAGGTGCTCCAGGACGACGTGAACGCCGTGCTCGTGGCGCCCGACGACCCCGCGGCCTTCGTGTCGGCGCTGCGTGCGCTCCTGGCCGACGCGCCGCGTCGTGAACGCCTCGGCGCGCAGGCCCGCGCCCTCGCCGCGACCCAGACCTGGGACCACCGCGCGCGGCGGCTCGTGGACTTCTACGAGCGGCGGTTGAGCGAGATGCGGTGAATGGCGGCGCCGCTCAGGCGGCGGTCACGAGAATGTGTCTTGATTAGTGGATTTTCTGTCGCAATAGTGGACACGAGCTCGCCCTCGTCCCCACTGCACAGGAGCCCTGATGAGCACCCCGACGCACCGTCCCGAGACCATCGCGCTTCACGCCGGCCAGGTGCCCGATCCGACGACCGGAGCCCGGGCCGTCCCCATCTACCAGACGACCTCGTACCAGTTCCGAGACACGGAGCACGCCGCGAACCTGTTCTCGCTCAAGGAGTTCGGGAACATCTACACCCGGCTGATGAACCCCACGACCGACGTCTTCGAGAAGCGCATCGCGGCGCTGGACGGCGGCATCGCGGCGCTGGCGGTGGCCAGCGGACAGTCGGCGATCACGATCTCGATCCTGAACATCGCCCAGGCCGGGGACGAGATCGTCTCGGCCGACAACCTCTACGGCGGGACCTACAACCTCTTTCACCACACGCTGCCCCGCCTCGGCATCAAGGTCGTCTTTGTGCCGTCCGGTGACCTCGGCGCCTTCGAGCGTGCCGTCACCCCGCGCACCAAGGCCATCTACGCCGAGTCCATCGGCAACCCCAAGCTGGACGTCGCCGACATCGCGGGCCTGGCCGACGTGGCGCACCGCGCCGGGGTGCCGCTGATCATCGACAATACGGTCTCGCCCCACCTGCTGCGGCCCATCGAGCACGGGGCCGACATCGTGGTCTACTCCGCGACGAAGTTCATCGGCGGCCATGGCACGTCGATCGGCGGTGTCATCGTGGACAGCGGGCGCTTCGACTGGACCAACGGCCGCTTCCCGCTGATCTCGGGCCCGGAGCCGTCGTACCACGGCCTGGACTTCGTGACGGCGCTCGCCCCCCTCGGCAACCTCGCCTACATCATCAAGGCGCGCGTCACGCTCCTGCGCGACCTCGGGGCGGCCCTTTCCCCCTTCAACGCGTTCCTCTTCCTGCAGGGGCTCGAAACCCTGCCCTTGCGCATCGAACGCCACTCGCAGAACGCGCTGGCGGTCGCGGAGTGGCTCACGCGCCACCCGAAGGTCGCCTGGGTGAACTATCCCGGGCTCCCGTCGAGCCCCCACTTCGCGCTCACCCAGCGGTACCTGCCGCTCGGCGCGGGCGCGATCCTCGGCTTCGGCGTGGCGAGCGGGCTCGAGGGGGGTCGGCGCTTCATCGACGCGCTGCGACTCGTCTCGCACCTCGCCAACGTCGGGGACGCCAAGTCCCTGGCGATTCACCCGGCCTCGACGACCCACCAGCAGCTCTCGCCCGAGGAGCAGCACGCCACGGGTGTCACCCCCGACTACGTGCGCCTGTCGGTGGGCATCGAGCACGTGGACGACATCATCGCGGACCTGGCGCAGGCGCTCGAGCACGCGTAGGCGGCCGCGTTCCGGGTTCGAGGGCGCTTGCCCTTCAGCGCGAGAACTCGAAGGTCGTCCCGAATTTCAGGTCCCCGAACTGGATGTTCCCGCTCGACTCACCGGGCGTCGGCTTGACCGTCGGGGTCAGCACAAAACACCCCCACACACGCGCGCTGGTCAGCGGCTGGCCGGCCACGGAGCGCGTCCCGGTCGCGGCGATCGTCGTCTGGACCGGGCACGCCGGGGCCTGCTGAACCAGTGCGTCGGCGTCGTCCAGCCGAAGGTCCCCCTCGAAGAGGTAGACGGTCGACCGCGCCTCCGCGGCCCCCGCTCTCACCTGGGCGAGCGCGTCTTCCTGGGTGAAGGCCCTCGGTTGGACGCGGGCCGTTTGCGCGGCGACCGTGAAGGTGATGGTCCGAACGATGTAACCGTCGTAGTCCAAGACTTCTTCGAGGATCGGCGCCGGCGCGTCGCCCTTTCGGTCCATGGCTTGCGCCGTCACCGAGGTCGAGAGGCACGTCAGGGCACTGAGCAGAACGAGGGCGGCTCGCATGGTGTCTCCTTGGAAATCGTCCAGGTGTACAGCGGAGGACGACGTCCGGATCGACCGGGGTGCGGCGTTCGGTTCAGGGTGGCCTCGGCTCAGACCGGGCAGCTCACCCCCGTGCCACCCAGCCCGCAGTAGCCGTCGGGGTTCTTGTGCAGGTACTGCTGGTGGTACGCCTCGGCGTAGTAGAAGGGGCCGGGGTCGCGGATTTCGGTGGTGATCGTGCCCTTGCCGGCCGCCCGCAGCGCGTCCTGGTAGGCGGCGCGGCTGCGCTCGGCGAGCCGCTGGCGCGCGGCGTCGGCGACGTAGATGCCCGACCGATACTGACTCCCAGAGTCGTTGCCCTGCCGCATGCCCTGCGTGGGGTCGTGGCTCTCCCAAAAGACCTTGAGCAACGCTTCGAGGCTGATGACCGTAGGGTCGTAGACGACGAGCACGACCTCGTTGTGGGCCGTCATGCCGGTGCAGACCTCGCGGTAGGTGGGGTTCCGCGTGTGGCCGGCGGCGTAGCCCACGGCCGTCGTGAAGACCCCGTCGAGCTTCCAGAACTTGCGCTCCGCACCCCAGAAGCACCCCAGACCGAAGACGATCTGCGCGTGACCGTCGGGGAACGGGGGCGTGATGCGTCGGCCGTGCACCGCGTGGGTCTCGGGGGTGGGCATCGGCGTATCGCGCCCGGGCAGGCAGTCTTCGGCCTCGGGCAATGCCTGCCTGCGCGGATCCATGACGTAGAACATCGGCGCCTCGCTCTCTTCGGTGGGTCCACCTGAGGATACGCCGACGCGCAAAAGGGTTACGAGGGGCCGTACGCTCGTTGACCCCACGGGCGGGCCGTGTCGAGAATGCGCCCGTGACGACCGGGACCGAATGGCTCATCGACGCGCACGGGTGTGCGCCGGAGCGTCTGCGGGACGCCGCCCGCCTGCGCGCTCTGCTCGATGACGTGGTCGCGCGCCTGGGCCTCACGGTGGTCGGCGCGCCGCAGTGGCACACCTTCCCCGGTGAGGGCGGGGTGACGGGCCTGTACCTGCTCTCGGAGTCGCACCTCACGGTGCACACCTACCCGGAGCACGGCTTCGCGGCGCTGAACCTCTACTGCTGCCGCCCGGACGTGCAGCCGGACCTGCGCGCGCTCGTGGCCGATGCGCTGCGCGCCGAGCGGGTCACAGTGCGCGAGCAGGCCCGAGGCACACCGTGAGCGAGACCCAGGCGCCGCCAGAGACCGTGCGCTGCCCGGCGTGCCGCAGCGACGTCTCGCTCGACCTCGAGACGACCTGCGTGACGGTGTGCACGCGCTGCCTCTCGGTGCTCGAGCGCTCCAGCGTGGGCCTGCGCGCCATCGGCGTCTCGGGCCGCCTGCGCGACCACGGCTCCAAGCTCTACACGGGCCTGCGCTTTCGTCACAAGCGCGCGTATCTGAACGTGATGGGTCGCACGCAGCCCGAGGACGGCAGCGGCAACCGCTGGGACGAGTGGTACGCCGAGCAGGACGACGGCACCTGGGCCTGGATCGCCGAGGACCAGGGCCGCTACTTCCTCACGCAGCCCGTGGCGGATGCACCGGAGGTGCCGCCTCTCGACACGCTGCAGCCCGGCGACCGCGTGCGCCTGCAGGGTGTGGACTTCACGGTCGACGAGCGCGACGAGGGCCGCATCCGCGCTGCCGAGGGCCAGATCCCGTTCTTCTTCCGGCTCGACGAGACGTACACCTTCGTGGACCTCTCGGCCCCGGGCGGCCGGTTCGCCACCCTGGACGGCAGCCACGATCCGCCCCGGGTGTATCTCGGCCAGGAGCTCTCGTCGGCCGACTTCGTCTTTCCGCACGTGGGCGACCCGACCTCGCGGCCGCCGCCCCCCACGGGCGAGAAGACCGCGGTCGAGGCGAAGTGTGGCAAGTGCACGAAATCCATACAGATTCGTGTGCCCGCCGAGACCGTGCGGGTCTTCTGCCCGGCCTGCGGACAGGGGCACGACGTCGACGCCGGCACGGTGACTCTCGCGCGCGGGGTGGGCCGCGACCCCGCGAACCGAACGCCGCTGCTCGCCTTCGGCAAACAAGGGGTGCTCGAGGGCGAGAAGGTCACGGTCGTCGGCTGGATGCGCCGCAGCGTGAAAGTCGAAGGGGTGTTCTACCCCTGGGACGAGTACCTGCTGGCGGTCGACGGCGGCGGCTTCCGCTGGCTGGTGGTCAACCGCGGACACCTTACACTGGGGCGCCCCGTACCCGCGGGCGAGGTCTCGCCGGTCGGGGATGAGGTCGAGATCGGCGGCGCGTCCTTCGAGCGCTTCTCCCGCGGGCAGCCCGTGGTCGACCTCGCGCTGGGGGAGTTCAACTGGCGCGTGAACCCGGGCGAGTCGTCCTTCGCCCAGGATTGGGTCCGCGCGCCCTACGCGATCTCCCGCGAGCAGCAAGGCACCGAGGCGAACTGGGTGCTGTCGAAGCACCTGGAGACCGCCGCGTTCGAGGCGGCCTTCCCCGGGGTGCGCGCGCCGAGCGCCGAGGGTGTCGGCATGACGGAGCCGTTCCGTCACGGCTTCGCCCTCCGGGTTTCGCTCATCGGCGCGCTCGTGGCGCTCGGCCTCTTCCTCTTCCAGCAGGTCACCGCGGACCGTCGCGAGGTCGCGCAGGTCAGCGCCCAGGTCGACTCGTCGGCGTCGGAGGCCGAGCCCCTCACGGTCTTCGGCCCGGAGTTCGAGCTCGAGGGGGGCGAGCCCATCACGGTCCAGGTGGCGTCGGACGTGACCCAGACCTGGGTCTTTGCGAACGGCGCCGTCGCGGGGGTCGAGAGCGGCCTCGTGCAGCCCTTCGCCATCGAGGTGTCGAGGTACAGCGGCGTCGAGTCCGGGGAGTCGTGGTCCGAGGGCTCGCCCTACGCGACGGCGACCTTCTCGGCACTGCCCGCGGGCAAGTACACGGTGCAGTTCGCGTTCATACGCGGACCCGCGCCGCCCATGGCCGCGCCCACGTCTGTGACGGCCCGCATCATCGAAGGGGATCCGGGCCTGGGTTGGCCGATTCTCGTCTTCTGCCTGCTCGGGATCGTGCCCATCGTGCTGCTGATCCTGCGCGCGGCCCACGAACGCCGCCGCTTCGAGCACAGCGACTTTCCGAAGGTGTCGGAGGACGATTCGTGAAGCTCGACTTCAAGACACGGCCGAGTCGATTCGCGAAGTTCTACGCCGTCGCGGTCTCGGTGCTGCTCGCGCTCTACGGCAATGCGGCGTTGCGGGGCCAGGAGCTCTTCGACGATGCCCGCGACACCGTGCCGAGCGAGGAGCGGGCCTCGGCCGGGCGCAGCTCGGGCGTCGGATTCATCTACATTCCCGGTTATCGGGGGGGCAAGTGAGGCAGTCATGCTGACGGAAGCACATCTCCTGGGCGCCGCCGTGTTTTCGGGCATCGGCGTCGTCGTCTTCGGCCTGGCGTTCTGGCTGATGGTCAAGGTCTCGCCCTTCTCCATCCGCAAGGAGCTGGAGCAGGACCACAACACGGCCCTCGCCATCGTCATGGCCTCGGTGATTCTCGGGCTCGCCCACATCATCGCCGCCGCCATCCAGGGATAAATGCCGCGGCTCTCGCTGCTGTATCTCAACGTCCTGGTCGTCGCGACCTGCGGCCTCGTTTACGAGCTGCTGGCGGGGACCCTCGCGTCCCACGTGCTCGGCGACTCGGTCACGCAGTTCTCGATCATCATCGGGCTGTACCTGAGCGCCATGGGGGTCGGCTCGTGGCTCTCGGGGCACATCGAGCGGGGGCTCGCGACCCGCTTCCTCGATGTGGAGCTGGGTGTGGCGCTGCTGGGCGGACTGAGCGCGCCGATGCTGCTCTTTGCCTTCGCG
Source organism: Bradymonadia bacterium (assembly GCA_049318805.1). Taxonomy (GTDB): domain Bacteria; phylum Myxococcota_A; class Bradymonadia; order UBA7976; family UBA1532; genus CANLBD01. The sequence goes on along the minus strand of JBMOFP010000017.1, from coordinate 29,749 downwards.
CGGCTGTCGTGGTTCCCGGTGGTGCTCTACGGCGTGGTCTTTCTCATCGGCACCCTCGTGGGCCTCGAGATCCCGCTCTTGATGCGCATCTGCAAGGACCGCCTCGACTTCAAGGACCTCGTCTCCCGCATCCTGTCCTTCGACTACCTGGGCGCGCTGGTGGCCTCGATCGCGTTCCCGCTGTTCTTCGTGCCCACGTTCGGGCTCGTGCGCACTTCGATCTTCTTCGGCCTGTGCAACGCCGCGGTCGCGATGTGGGGCACGTTCCTGCTGGCGCCGATGCTCGGGACGCAGGTCCGCTTCCTGCGTGCGCGCGCGGCGCTGGTGCTCGCGGTGCTCGCGGTCGCGATGGTGCAGGCCGAGCGCCTCACCGAGGTCGCCGAGCAGGACCTCTTCGTCGACCCCGTGGTGCATGCGCGGACCACGCCGTACCAGCGCATCGTCGTCACGAAGGGCGCGCGCGGCTTCAGCCTCTTTCTGAACGGCAATCTCCAGTTCGCCGAGCACGACGAGTACCGCTACCACGAGGCCCTCGTGCTCCCGGCCTTCGCGGCCTCACCGGCGCCGCCCCGTAGGGTCCTCGTGCTGGGCGGGGGGGACGGACTCGCCGTCCGCGAGGTGCTGCGCGCACCCAGCGTGGAAGAGGTCGTGCTCGTCGACCTGGACCCCGCCATGACGGCGCTGGCGCGCGACCTGCCGGCGATGAGGACCCTGAACGGCGCGAGTGTCGAAGACCCGCGTGTCACGGTCGTCAACGAGGACGCGAGCCTGTGGATCGAGCGCAACGCGGGGGCCGGCTTCGACGTCGCGCTGCTCGACTTCCCCGACCCCAACAACTACGCCCTGGGCAAGCTCTACACCCGCCACTTCTACCAGCGCCTCGCCGGAGCGCTCACGCCCGACGCGACGGTCGCGATCCAGACGACGTCCCCGCTGTACGCGCGCCGGTCGTTCTGGACCATCGTCGAGACGCTGCAGGCCGCGGGTTGGCAGGTCCGTCCGTACCACGTGACCGTGCCGTCCTTCGGGGTGTGGGGCTATGCGCTCGTGCGGCGTGTGCCCTTCGACGTGCCCGAGCGCCTGCGCGCGCAGAGCGTCGCGCCGCGCTTCCTCACGGACGCGATGCTCCCCGGGCTCTTCATCTTCCCGCCCGACATGGACCGACCCGACCCCGCGACCGACCCGCGCGGCGCGCTCGAGGTGAACCGCCTCGACAACCAGTCGTTGGTGCGGGAGTACGAGCGCGAGTGGCGCCGGTGGGAGTGACGCGCCGGGGCGCGTTGTCGGGGCTCGCCGCGCTCACGACCGTCGCCTGCGCGGGGCGCGCCCGGGGGCCGGTCGAGGCGGAGATCGTGGGGGCCTCGGAGCGTGTGGGGCACAGCCTGCGCGATGGCGCCCGGGTCGAGCCCGCGGCCGACGCCTGGACGGACGTGCCGCTGCTCATCGTGGGGGCCGGGGTGGCGGGGCTCGCATGTGCCTGGCGCCTGCGCCGCGCCGGCTTCGAGGACTTCCGGGTGGTCGAGCTCGAGGACGCCCCCGGCGGCACCGCGCGCTCCGGCGAGAGCTCGATCTCGCGGCACCCCTGGGGGGCGCACTACGTGAACGCGCCGAACGCCGAGAACCGCGCGATGTGCGCGTTGCTCGACGAGGTCGGCGCCCTCGACGGTCTGGACGCCCACGGTCAGCCCCAGGTGGCCGAAGCGCACGCCGTCCGCGACCCCGAGAGCCGCATTTTTCGGGGCGGGCGCTGGTACGAGGGGCTGTACCTGAACGCGGGCGAGTCCGCGGACGACGCGCGGCAGCGGGTCGCCTTCGAGGCGGAGCTCACGCGCCTGGCCGCGCTGCGGGACGGGCGCGGTCGGCGCGCCTTCACGGTCCCGATCTCGGCGTGCAGCGACGACCCGGACCTCACGGCGCTGGACCGCGAGTCCTTCGCCGCCTGGCTCGACCGTCACGGCTTCACGGGCCCACGGCTGCGCTGGCTGTGCGACTACGCGTGCCGGGACGACTTCGGCTCTACGCCGGAGCGGGTGAGCGCGTGGGCGGGCCTCTTCTACTTCGTGGCGCGGCGCGGCGAGACGGGTGACGACCAGCGGCCCGTCATCACGTGGCCGGAGGGCAACGGCCGCCTCGTGGAGCACCTGGCGGGGGCCCTGCGCGACCGGCTGCGCACACGGATCGCCGTCGCGGACATCGCGCCCGGCGAGCCGTTCGCCGAGGTGCGCGCGCTCGACCTGAGCCACACGCCGCCGCGCGCGGTGGGCTTTCGCGCTCGCCAGGTGGTCCTTTGCGCACCCCTCGCCTACGCCGGTCACCTGCTGCGACCGTGGCGCACCGAGCGCCCCGCGTTCCTCTCGAGCTTCGCCTCGGTGCCGTGGCTCGTCGCGAGCCTGGAGCTCCAACGCCGACCGACGGGGCGGGGTTTCCCCGTCTCCTGGGACAACGTGGCGTGGGACTCGCGCGCGCTGGGCTACATCGTCGCCACGCACCAGCGGGGGCCCGACTTCGGCCCGGACCTGTGGACCTGGTACGAGGCCCTGGCCGACGAGCCGCCGAAACAGGCCCGCGAGCGTCTGTTGGCCTGGGACGCGGCGGCCCTGCGCGACCGGGTGCTCGCGGACCTGCGCCCGATGCACCCGGGCATCGACACGCTGGTCACACGCATGCGCTTCGTGCGGCACGGGCACGCGATGGTGCAACCCGCACCAGGTCTCCTGTGGGGCGGCGCGCGTCGCCAGGCTCAGGCGGCGCTCGGCAATGTGCGCCTCGCCCACACCGACCTCTCGGGCATGGCGCTCTTTGAAGAGGCCCTCGACCAGGGGGTGCGCGCGGCCGAGGAGGCCCTGACGGCGCTCGGCCGACCGACGCCGGGGGGCTTCGCGGGATGAGCCGCGAGACACGTGTGTGGCTCTTCGACGCCCGCACGGACCTGGCGGTCTTCGGCGGCAGCGCGGCGTTCTCGTTCGCGCTGCTGGGGCTGGGCGCGGTGACGGGTCTACTGCACCTGGACGCGCCGCCGTGGGTCTGGGTCATCGGGATCCTGCTGGTCGACGTGGCGCACGTGTGGTCGACCCTCTTCCGCGTCTACCTGGACCCGGTCGAGCGCGCGCGCCGCCCGACCCTGTACTACGGCACGCCGGTCGCCGCGTTCGCCGTGGGCGCGGCGCTGCACCTGCACGACCCCGCGCTCTTCTGGAGCGTGCTCGCGTACATCGCGGTCTTCCACTTCGTGCGCCAGCAGTATGGCTGGGTCGCGCTCTATCGGGCGCGCGCCGGAGAGACCACCGGGCGTTGGCTCGACACCGCCACCATCTACGTCTGCACGCTGCATCCGCTGCTCGTCTGGCACCTGTCGAGCCCGCGCGCGTTCGCGTGGATGCGCCCCGGGGACTTCCTGGGCCTGCACGACGCCCTCGGCGCGTCCGTGTCGAGCGCGGTGGTCCTCGCCTCGCGCTGTCTGTGGGGCGCGCTGCTCCTCGCCTACGCGCTCAAGGCCGCGCGCGCCTACCGGGCGGGTCGTGGGGCGCCGGGTAAGGACCTCGTGGTTTTCACAACGGCGGCGACGTGGTCGGTCGGCATCGAGTGGCTGAACAGCGACTTCGCCTTCACGGTCACGAACGTCTTTGTGCACGGCGTGCCGTATCTGGCGCTCGTTTGGCTCTACGCACGCAAGCACGCCAGCGCTTCGAGCCCCGCCGCCCGAATGACCCGCAGCGGCCTGTGGCCGTTCCTCGCGGTCGTGTGGTCCCTGGCGTTTTTCGAGGAGCTGCTCTGGGACCGCGGCGTCTGGCACGAGCAGCCCGACCTCTTCGGTCCCGGCTTCGACGCGGGCGCGGGCCTGCCGTTTCTCGTCGCGCTCCTCGCCACCCCCCAGCTCACCCACTACCTGCTCGACGCCTTCGTGTGGCGGCGCGGAGACCGGGCGAGCGAGCTGGCGTGACGCGAATCGCGGGTCAAGCCTCGATGGACGGCATCCCGCCCTCTAAACGCCTTTCGCGATGCCGAGGTCCAAGACTCGGAGTAGGCCCGCGTCGATTTCTCGGATCTTGGTCGGCGGTAGTTGCCCCGCGCGTTCCGTGAGGTACGAGCGGTCCAGGGTGAGTATCTGAGAAACGTTCGCGACCGAGTCCTTCGGGAGGCCCGTCTGCCGCGCCGTGAGACCGACGTTGCCGGGCGCCGCCGCAAGTCGAACGTTCGTCGTCAGGACGACCACGAGGACGGTCGAGATATGGCTCCGATTAAAAGCATCTGCCTGGACCACGAGCACGGGCCGACGATGACCTGGTTCAGAACCGCGGGGCTCAGGAAGAGAGGCCCACCAGACCTCGCCCCGCTGCACTACCACTCCTCGTCGAGCAACGAAGCCGCTTGCAGGGCGGCAAGCGCCGGATCGACCTCGGACGAGGTTTCGGCGTAGACACGATTGAGCGCCTCCGTGACCCCGTGGTCGTCGTACTCGCTGAGGAGCCGCTCTACAGCCCGCTGAAAGAGTTCGCTTCGCGAGATTCCGAGCTTCGTTGCGAGACCGGTTGCGGCTTCGAAGAGCGGATCCGGCAACGAGATGGCGGTCTTCATGTCGTCAAGGTATGACTCCGGTCATACCGCAGTCAACTGCACTCGGCGATTCACCCGAGTGAAGAGTCGCGGCCTCGTGCGGTCACGTCCCCGAAGGCGCGCGTTTCTCTCGCCGGCGTCGGAAGCGCGTGCGCACGGTCGGGGCGATGAGGGCGGCGCCGGTGGCGGCGACGGCGGCGCCGGCCCCTTGCGCCCAGCCCAGCGGACCCAAGGGCGTGCAGCCGAAAAATGTAGAAACTCCGGGGGTTTGCACGACGACGGCGAGGGCGATGAGGCTGCCGACCCCCGCGACCAGCACGGGGCCGCGCCGGCCGCCCACGGCGAGGGTCTGGCCGAGCTGCGCGCCCGTCAGCGCGACGAGGGCCACGGTGCCCGCACGGGCCGGTGTGCCGAACAGGCGCGCCGAACCCCACGCGAGGGTGGTCGCCGTCGCCGTGATGATCGCACGGGTGACGGCGTCTTCGATGAGCGCGTCGCCGAGAGAGCGGTCAGGACCACTCGCCAGCAGGGCCTCGGGTGTCAGGCCCACGGGCGGACGCAACGCGACGGCGAGGGCCGGCAGCGTGTCGGTGAGCAGGTTCACGACCAGGAGCTGACGCGCGTTCAGGGGCGGCAGGCCCGAGATGAGGCCCGAGACGACGGTGAAGCCAATCTCGCCGAGGTTGCCGCCCACGAGAATCGCGACCGCGTCTCGCACGGCCGCCCAGAGCCCCCGCCCCTCGATGACGGCGCTGACGATGGTCTCGATCCGCCCATCGGAGATGACCACGTCGGCCGCGCCGCGGGCGGCCTCGGTCGCGCCCTGGCCGAGCGCGATGCCGACGTCCGCCAGGCGTATGGCGGGCGCGTCGTTGGCGCCGTCGCCCGTCATGCCGACCGCGTGGCCGGCGGTGCGCAGCGCCTGCACGATGCGCACCTTCTGGCGGGGCGTGGCGCGCGCGAAGACGTCCACGTCGGTGATGCGGATCGCCAGGGCGTCGTCGTCCAGCGCGTCCAGCTCGGCGCCGGTCATCACGACGGGCGTTGCGCCCGCGGTGCGCCCGAGGTCGAGGCGTGTGGCGATGGCCGCGGCGGTGCGCGGGTGGTCCCCGGTGATCATCATGACCCGAACGCCGGACCGTCGCAGTGTGTCGATGGCCGCGCGCGCCGAGGCGCGGGGCGGGTCGGCGAGTCCGACGAACCCCATGAACTTCAGGGCCTGAACGGCGCCCTCGTCGAGCACCGCGGCGTCGGGCACGGGCCCCTCGGCGAGCGCGAGGACCCGCAGGCCGTCGGCGGCCAGGGCCTCACCGGCGTCGAGCATCGCGCGGCGCGCGGCCGGCTTCAGCTTGCAGCGCTCGAGCACCTGCTCCGGCGCGCCCTTCACGCTCACACGCCGCTGGCCGTCGGGGGTCTTCCAGAACGCCGCGTGCCACGCGCGGCGCGGCTCGAAGGGCAGCGTGCCCACGACCTCGCCCTCGGGGATCGAACGCGCCTCGAGCGCGGCCCGCAAGGCCTCATCGGTCGGGTGCGGCAGACTTCGACCCGATGCGTCTCGGCGCGGCGTCGCGCGGTCCAAGCAGTCCAGCGTCGCGGAGAGCGCGGGTGTGTCCAGCGCCGAGGCGTCGGAGACGTCGAGGACCGTCTGACCGTCGTGGATCGCGACGAGGCGCAGGTGCCCCTCCGTGAGGGTGCCGGTCTTGTCGGCGCAGAGCACGTCCATGCGGCCCAGGGCCTCGATGGCCCGCGGATTGCGCACCAAGGCCCCCTGCCCGGCGAGCCGGCGGGCCGAGGCGAGCTGCGAGAGCGAGGCCAGGAGCGGCAAGCCCTCGGGCACCGCCGCCACCGTGAGGCTCACCGCGGCGCCGACGACCTCTCGACTGGGCGCTCCGCGCAACGCGCCCACGAAGCCCACCAGCAGGCCGGCGCCGGCGGCGATGGGCGCGGTCATCCGGGTCAGCGCCTCGAGGCGGGCGTCGACCCCGGCGTCCGAGGGCGAGCGCTCGGCGGTGTCGTCGGCGCGCCGCGTCTCGGTCTCACGACCTACGGCGACAAGGACGGCGACGGCCTGCCCCGCCGCGACCACGGTGTCGGCGTAGAGCATGCACCGGCGGTCGGCCACGACGGCGTCGGGGGCGACGGGCGCCGTGGCCTTGGCGACAGGGAGTGATTCGCCGGTCAGGTTGGACTCGTTGAGCTCGAGCTCGACGGCGGTGAGCAAACGGGCGTCGCCCGGCACGACATCACCCGCCTCGAGCACGACGACGTCGCCCACGACGAGCAGCTCGGGGGGCACGCCGACGTGGACCCCCGACTGACCCCGGAGGACCCGCACGGGCCGGCGGTCGAACTGGGCGAGCGCCTCGACCGCCTCGCGCGCGCGGTAGCGCTGCAGGCCGCCATACGCGCCGTTGAGGGCCAGCACGCTCACGATGAGCGCGGCGTCGATGGGCCCGCCGCTCAAGGCCGAGAGCCCCGCCCCGGCCAGGAGCAGCGGCGTCATCGGGGAGTCGAGCTCCTCGGCGAAGTGGCGCGCGGCGACCATGATGCGCGGCGTCGGAGGCTCGGGTGCCGGTCGACGGCCTTGCGCGGCGGCCTCGTCGAGCCCCGCGGGACCCGACGAGACCAGGTCGAGCACCGCCTCGACGCTCTGGGCGTGCCACGCGGGGCGACGGTCGGGCTTGTCGAGGCGACGCCGCCGGTCGAGCTGCTCCGCGGCGTGCACCCCCTGGGCGAGCGCCACGAGGGAAACGAACCCGGTGGCCGTCATCACCCGCCGGGTCGTCAACGGGTTGAGGCCGCCGAGGCTCAGCACGAGCCCGATGCCCGCCTCGGCCATGGACAGCTTCACGCCCTTGCGGGTGGCGGCCTGCGCGGCCTCGAAGAGTCGACTCAGGCTCACGAGGCGCCACGCGTCGTCCGGGGTCCACAGGTGGGCGCCCCAGGGAGGCGGCGCGTCGACGACGCACCGCGCGAGGGTGACGTCGGCCAGCGCGGTTTCAGCCTCGGCGCCGCGGCAAAGCAGCGCGACCCCGTGTCCTTCGGCTTGAAGCGCACGGACGCGCGGCGCGACCGAGGCCCCCGTGAGCCACTCCGGCGCGAGCCCCGCGGCGGTCAAGCGCACGCGGAGGACCCGCTCGGCGTCCGGGTCGTCGGCCGTGGCGTCGGTCTCGACCACGACACGGGTGATGCGGTCGAGGCGCCGGAGGGCCTGGGGCTCCATGACGACGAAGCCGTCGTGTGTGAGGCGGGCGGAGAGCCACGACGCGAAGGCGTCGCGGGTCAGCGTGGCCGGCCGCGGTGTGCCGGCGAAGAGCGGCGCCGCGGCCGAGTCGAGGCTGCGGGTGGCGGCGAATGCCGCGAGGAACGTCGCGATGGACGCGTTGCCGGCCTTGCGCGCGTAGGTCTCGAGCGGTCCGTCGGGCAAGGCGCCGGGCCGGGCCGGGGCGCGCGGACCGCGATCGGTGGCGAAGTCCGGCGTGCCGCAGACCTCGGGCTCGCGGGCTCGCCAGGCGGTGCGGCGTGTGCGCAGCTCGTTGAGCCGCAGACCCCGACGCACGGTGGACGCCGCGGCGCTCGTCTCTCCCCCGATCAAGGCCTGCACGAAGGCCGCCGCCAACTCCAGGCCGAGCTCGGTCGTCGCGATGGAGACCTTGTCCTCGAGGCGTTTGCGCAGGCCGGGCACGGTGTCGAGCAGCGTGAGCAGGGCCGCGAGGTCGATCTCGAAGGCGGGGGTCGGCAGGCGCGCGAAGTGAACCACCGCGCCGGTCACCACCGCGACACCATCCGCCGCGAGCTCCACGACCGTCCGCTCGATGGGCTCGGCATCGCCCGGGTGCCGTTCGGGCCGGCGGGCATCGAACTTGTGGGCGCGGGCCCCCAGTTTCGCCTCGAGGCGCGTGACCGCCTCCACGAGCGCTTCGAGCCCGGGCTCGGCGGCCGCGCGCTCGATGATCACGGCCCCGAGCGCGAGGTTCACACGCGCCCAGCGCACCCCGGGCAGGGCCTCGAGCTCGACCTCGAGCCTCCGCGCTTCCGTCGACCATTCGAAGGCGTCGACGCCCCGCAGCTCCACGTGCACACGCGCGCCCGCTTCATGGACCCGTCGGCCGCCTCGACGGATTCGGGTCAGGACAGGCTGCGCGAGCGCGCGGAGTGTGCTGAGCATGGGCCCCTCGAGCGTCTACTGAACCAGCCGCGCGATGCGTATGGGTGCGCCCGGCAGGACGAGATACAATCGCAGATCGTCGGGGTGCTGCACGATGACGCCCGGGTCCGGTCCCAGCTCGGTCCGGCCCTGGTCGACACCGGCCGGGCTGATCCACTGTACCATGACGTGCGGCGGCTCGATGCCCTGGGCGAAGCGCTGGTGCACCACGCCGATGCGCTGCGCGTCCGCGTAGACACTCTCGGGCTCGACGCTGGGCTCATAGGCCGGCCGCGCGAGCTCGTTGAGCACCAGGCGGCTTTGCACCGCGCCGTCCGCGGTGAGGCGCGTGTAGGTCGTGCGTTTGGTCTGAGCGACGTCGTTCGTGATGGACCACGACACGACCCCGAAGCCCCCTTCGGACAACGGGAACAGCCACGCGCTCCGATGGCGGGTGGACGACGCGACCTCGCCCAGCAAGACCTCGGGGGCTTGGGGCTCCAGGCTCGCGTCCATGCGGCGGAAGTAGAGCTGCGGGGCCTGAAGGTCGACCCGATTGAGGATGTAGACGAGCCCGAGGCCCCCCTCGACGGGCGCGGCCACGTCCACCCAGGTCTCTTCACGGGTCTCGCCGTGGGCGGGCGTGACGCCGCGTGGGGCCTGGGCCACGCCCTGCTCCGAAACGTCGATGCGGCGCACCTCGCGGCCCAGGCCGTAGAGCACCTGGAGCCCCGCGCCTGCGGCCCGGCCGACCGGTTGGTAGCCCGGAAAGTTGCCCGAGATGATCGGGTTCGCGACCGCGATCGGGGTGAAGGTCGAGTCGAGTCGGCGCAGCCAGATGTCCCGGTCGCCGTCGGCGGCAAACGCCGACCAGACGACCGCGGTCTGGAGCGGTGTGGTCACGAGCGAGGGGAAGTAGGCGCTGTTGGCGCCGAAGGGGGGCAGGGCTGTCTGCCCGAGGTCGTGCGGCCCCGACAGCAGGCGGCCCTCGAGGTCGAGGCGGGCGACCCGCACGCCGCTGCGCGGGTGGGCGGCGGTCACGACAAACCCCGGCGTCTCGAAGCCCGCCTCGCCCGCGCGCACGGGCGAGACGTCGAGCATGAGTTGACCGGCGGGGGACTCCAGGCCGGGCACGTCTCGCGGCACGCCGACCCCGAGGGGCAACGCGTCGGGGTCGAAGCACACCGCCGCCGAGCAGCGGAGCGGCGCGCAGCTCTCCAGGGCGCGCCACTCGAGGCACCCATCGGCGGCGCGGGTGCAGCGTTCGATCTGGACCGCGCCGGCGTCACACCGCTGAGTGCCCTCGACACACGCGGCCTCGCCGCAACGGTCGACACACGCGCCGTCGTCGCAGGCCTCACCGACCCCGCACCGAAACGGGCTCGACCAATCCGCACAAGGGTCCGCGTCGAAGGCGCCGCATCGCCGGAACGCGTCGACGCCGTCGACACAGGACACGGTCCCCGGCGCACACTCGTCGACACAGTCGGCGAGGCACTCTCCCGCGGAGCACACCGTGCCCGCGGCGCAGGGCTGAGGGGCCGAGAGGTCGAGGCACGGGTCCGGGTCGAAGCGACCGCACTCGACGGGGGCGCCCCCGACACACAGCGTGGCGCCCGGCTGGGCGCAGTCGTCGACACAGTCCGCCGCGCACGCACCGGCGTCGCACCGAAAGCCGACGTCGCACGGGGCGTCGGCCAGCCAGTCGGTGCAGAGGTCCCCGTCGTCGGCCTCCCCGCAGCGCTCCGGCGTGCGGGCGTCGGCGCAACGGCGCTCGCCCACGACGCAGGCGTCGCGACAGGGCGCGTCCACGGGCACACACGCGCCCTCTTCGCAGCGTGTGCCCGCGCCGCAGGCCGCGCGGGCGTTCCAGGCGCCGCAACCGTCGGGCGTGGCCTCGCACAGCTCCGGCCCGTTGCCCCCGCAGCGCCCGGTCTCGACCACACAGCGCTCGGCGCAGGCCTCCACGCACTGTCCGGCGCCGGCGCAGACCTGCTCGGCCGCGCAGGGGACCTCGGGCGACCGGTCACGGCACGGATCGGCGTCGAATTGCCCGCAGGTGGTGAAGCCCGCACCACCCGAGCAGACCTGCTCACCCTCGGCGCACGCGTCGACGCAGGGCGCGTCGGCGGGCACACACTGGCCGTCGTCGCAGCGCTCACCCTCGGCGCACGCGGTCGCGACGGTCCGTGGGCACGGCGCGGCGGCCTCGCAGCGCTCGAGCCCGGCCTCGCTGGTGCACACTGCATCACCGGGTGTGCACGCCCCCGCGCAGTCCTCGAGCACGACACACTCCCCCGAGGCGCAGGTCAGCCCGGGATCGCACGGCACCGACTCGCCCCACTCGAGACAGGCGTCGGCGTCGTACCGGCCGCAACGCTGCACCCCGGGCGCGTCCGCGGCGTCGTTGCAGCGTCGGGCGCCCGCGGCGGGGCACTCGTCGAGGCAGTCGGGCGGGGGGCGTTCACAGCCGAGCGCGCCGCAGGGCTGGCCGTCGGGGCAAGGCGCCGGGTCGCCCAGGTTCAAGCAACCGTCGCCGTCCGCATCCCCGCAGGTGCGCAAACCCCCGGCCGTGCACGCGAACTCGCCCTCGACGCAGGCGTCGGAACAGCCGCCGATGCACGCGCCGCCCTCACAGCCGGTGCCCGCGGGGCAAGTCACGGCGCTCCCCCACTCGGGGCAGCCATCCCCCGTGCGGTCGGCGCAGACCTCGAGGGTTTCGCGGTCGGCGCACCGTGTCTCCTCGGCGCGGCACACGTTCGGGCAGGCGAGCCCCAGGTCGGGCGGCGCGGACGAGGGGCTCGAGGCGCCCGCACAGGCCGTCAGGGCCAGGGCGAAAAGACCTGCAGCCAGTGTCCGGGAGCGCTTCACGGGCTACGCGTAGCATGAGGGGCCCGAGGCCGGCCACGTCGACGTGGAGTGTCCTGAATCGTCACCCGGTGACGAAATTTGTCACTCGCAGAGGGGGGGTGGGTCACGTCGGACAATGACGAGCGCCGCCCCCGAGGGTGGCACGGGGCGTGCCTTTGCAGCCGAGTAGACCGGCACCGGACGTCGAGGAGGGCGCCCGGCTGCCGGTTCTTCATTTGGGCGCGAGCAGCTCGGCGAGGCCGCTGGCGCGGGCGATGCGCCGACCGAGCGCGGCCCGAAGAATCTCGGGGTCGCCCAACCAGGTGAGGCGGTTCGAGGCGCGGGTCACGCCGGTGTAGACCAGCTCCCGGGTCAGGATCGGCGAGACACGCGCGGGCAGCACGAGACCCACGTGGGCGAACTGGGAGCCCTGCGACTTGTGCACCGTCATCGCCAGGGCACCCTCGTGGGCGGGGAGGCGGTCGAGGGGCACCTGCCGAATGTGCGCCGCGCCGAGCGGGAACGAGACCGCGAGCCCCGGGCCGTTGAGCGCCGGCAGAACCAGCCCCACGTCGCCGTTGCTCAAGCCCAGCTCGCGGGCGTTCTCCGTGATGAGGAGCGCGCGCCCGAGCCAGTGGGGCCCCCGCCGAGGCAGCCGGCGCGGACGACCCGGGTCCGGGCGTTGCTCGAGGAAGCGGCGAATGCGCGCGGCGAGGGCCTCCTCGAGCCCCTCGACCCCCAAACGGCCGCGGCGATGCACCGCAAGCACGCGGTATCGCTCGAGCGCGAGGAGGAGCGCACGGTGGACCGTGGGGTCCGTCAGGGCCGGGGGGGTGGCCGGCGAGCGGCTCGGGTCGTCGGTCTCTTCGGTCTCCGCGGTCTCCAGCAGGTCGCGCAGGCGGCGTGCGAAGCCGCGGTCGTCCCGCGCGGTCGAGCCGAGCTCGCCGACCGCATCGCAGTAGGGTGCGACGAGCGTGGTGAGCTGCTCGGGCGTCGGTGTGCCGTCCGTCGAGTCCCCCAACCACCGCACCCGCGCCCCGGGCTCGGTCTCACGCGGCGCGTGCGTCTTTCCCGTGAAGACCGCGACCGCCGTGTCCACGCCCTCGGCGGAGGCGTCCCCCTGGAGGCTCGAGGCGATGAGCGCGACGTCGGGCGCGGACTCGAAGCGCCGGTTCACGGTGAAGCGCTGCACACAGCCGGCGAGCACGGTGTCGGCGGCGACCCCAGGCGTGAGGGCGCCGCGGACCAGGTCCGCCAGCACGCAGCCCGCCTCGACGCTCGCGAGCTGGTCGCGATCGCCCAGCAGCACGAGCCGGGCATCGGGCCGGACGGCCTCGAGCAACCTGCGCATGAGCGCGAGGTCGACCATCGAGACCTCGTCCACCACGACGAGATCCGCCTCGAGCGGCCGATGCGTGTCGTGGCGCACGTGTCCATTCGGGTGCAGACCGATGAGTCTGTGGACGGTCTTGGGTTTCAGGGCCCGGAGCCGCTCCGCCAGTGCCGCGCCCGATCCCGCACCCGGGGCGAGCGTGCCGAGGCCCTCCACGATGGCCTCGGCCATCCGCACCGCCGCCTTGCCCGTGGGCGCGGCGAGCTCGATCACCAGAGGGTGCTCGGGCCGCTCGTGGGTCAGCAACACCGCGAGGAGGCGCGTGAGCGAGTAGGTCTTGCCCGTGCCCGGGCCACCGGTCACCAAAGCCAGCGTGCGGGTTGCCGCCAGACGCACGGCGGCGCGGGCCTCGGCGGCGCTCTCCGCGGGCAGGTAGAGCCGAAGGGCGGCCTCCAGGTCGTCGGGCACCGCCCCGGCCGGCAGCGGGGTCGCCAGGCGTCGACGCAGCGCATCGGCGACGCGGGTCTGCTCGACGTACATACGGCGCGTGAGCAGGAGCGTGCCGCCGTCGACCGGCTGGGCCACGAAGGGACGGTCCGCGGCGTCGGGGGCGTCGGGTCGCGCGACCATGGGGGACGCGCAGGTGCGGGCGCTCCAGGTGGCCGGGTCGGGCCAGTCCAGGGGGGTCGATGCGGTCTCGTCCGTCGCCGCGCCTCCGTGATGCGCCTCGGCCTCGGTCTGGTCCCTGAGCCGCGCGAGGTCCACACCCGCGTGACCCATCCGCGGCGCCCGCGCGGCGAAACACAGCCCGAGCAGACGCGACGGATCGACCTCGCCGAACCGCGGCGCCACCGCCGCGAGCACCTGCACCTCGGCCTCGGTGAGCAGACCGGCGTCGATGAAGGGGCGGGTGCCCTCGAAGCCCGGGCGGCTCACGGGGCCTCCACGGGCACGAGGCCGAGCGCCGCCTCGACCCCGCGCACCACCGGCTCGGGCCAACGGTCGGCGAGCACCCCCAGGGCGGTCCCGGTGCGGGGGTCCCGAGGGGTCGGCGCGCCGCCCATACCGCGCAGGAAGAGGTAGAGCACCCCGCCGAAGTGGGTCTCGTAGCGGTAGCCGGGCACCCGCGCCGCGAGGTGGCGGTCGAGCGCGACGGTGTAGAGCAGGGCCTGCAGCGGGTAGCCCATGCGCGCCATCTCCCACGCCATCCACGGGGTGTCGTAGTTCGCCGGTCGTGAGTCGCGGATCCGATTGGTCTTGTAGTCGGCGAGCCAATATCGATCCCCGACCCGGAAGACCAGGTCGATGGAGCCGCTCAGAAAGCCCGTGACGCGACCGAGCAGGCCGGCGGCCGCGTCGTTCGCCGCCAAAGCCTCGAGCCACCGACGACCGTAGAACGCCGGATCGCCGCGCCGCCGGAGGATCGCGTCCGTGAAGCCCGTGGCCGTGGTCGGCGTGGGTGTCCCCCGCGGGTGCCGCGGCCCCCCCCCGAGGCGCAGGTCGAAGGCGAGCTCGTCCAAGCGGTCACGCGTGTCCAGCGCGCCCAGCGTGAAGCCCTCGGGAGCCGCGCCGCGGGTCGCCGGGTCGGAGGCGTCCAGGGGCGTGTCCAGCACCCGCGCGACGTGGGGTCGCAGCCCCGTGACCACCTCGCCGACCGGGGGCAGCCCGAAGGCCGGCGCCGTGGTCGCGAGGAGCGTCTCGAGCGACGCGCCGTCCCGACCGCCCCGCGCGCGGAAGTCGAGTGTCTCGAAGACCTTGTGTACGTAGGACCCGAAGTCGGTGCCGCCCCCGGGCAGCGGGTGCATCGGAGCCCCGTCGAAGCGCGGGTCCAGCGGCGGCACACCGCCGCGCGCGGCGTCCACAGCGGTCGGGTCGGCGTCGGTCCCGCCCTCGGCCTCGAGCGCGTCGCGCTTCTCGTCGGTATCGGGCGCGGCGCTGACCCCCTCCAGGCGGCTGAAGCTCGTGACCACGAAGTCGCTCACCAAAGCGCGCCCCCGGGGCCAGGTCGCGACCTGGGGCGCCGGGGTCGGCGAGGTGGTCGCCGGCACCGCATGCGCATCGACCTCCGCGTCGGGCACCTCGCGGGTCCATCGGATCGCGGGCACACCGGAGGGGTCGCCTTCGGGCGCGTGGACCAGCGCGTCGAGGCGCGCCCGCACACGCGCCGCGTCGGCCTCGCAGTCGACGTCCCCGGCCCAGGGCGCGAGCACACCCGGCTCGCGCATGAGCAGGCGTGCGATGGCCGAGCCGTTGAGGTGCGCGTTCGCCCGCCCCAGCGGACCCATCCACAGCACGGTCAGGTGCTTCGCGCGGGTCAGCGCGACGTAGGCCTTGCGCAGCGCCTCGCGGCGGTCCTCGGCGACGACCTCGGTGCGCGCCGTCGCGAGGGCGTCGTCGGGCGCAAAGACCAACGCCGGGCGCGGGGCCTCGTCGTCTTCTGGTGCACGTCGCACCAGGATGGGCGGCTCGCCGGCCTTCGCCTCCCGGTCGGCCCAGGCGAAGGGCAAAAGCACGATCGGGTACTCGAGGCCCTTGCTCGCGTGCACCGTCTCGATGCGCACGGCCAAGGCGTCGCTCTCGAGGCGCTGCACGAGAGTGTCGCCCCCCTCGGCGGCTTCGGCCTGAGCCCTGAGCCACAGCGCCAGCGGCCCCGGTCCGCGCCGACGCGCCCGGTCCTCGGCGTTGAGCAGCTCGACGAGGTGGCGCAGGTCCGTCGCCAGGCGCTCGCCGTCCGTGTCGGCGAGGATGCGCTCCAGCGCGCCGCCCTGGGCGAGGGCGCGCTCCAGGCAGAGGACGAAGCCGTCGGGGCGCCAACGCTCGTGGGCCCGCACGAGGTCATCGCGCAGCGCGGTCCAACTCGAAAGGTCGTGTTCATCTTCCGCCGAGAGCGACTCGTCGGCGAGGCGGCGTTGCTCGGCGTCCACGGCGCGGGCGAGGCGGTCCACCGACCAGCCGAAGAGCGGCGTGAGGGCGCAGGTGCGTGTCGCGGGGTCGGCCCCGCCCGCCTCGGCCACGGCGAGCAGCCACAGCGCGAGCCACGCCGCCACGGGAGAGGCGAAGACGGAGTCGCGCGAGGCGGCGACGGACGGGAGCCCGACGGCATTCAGGGCGGCGCGCATGGCCGCGGCCTGCCGATGGTCGTGGACGAGCACCGCGACGTCGCCGGCCGTGAGACGACGCTGCGCGCCGCCGTCGTCCACGAGGAAGTGCGGGGTCGCGACAAAGCGGTGCGCCTCGCGCGCGGCGCGCTCGCTGACGATGCGCGTCGCGTCGGCCTTGTTCATGAGGGCCCCGCCGAACGCGGCCCCCGGGGTCTCGGCCCCGGAGTCGACCCAGCGGACCTCGAGGCCGGCGCGCGCCGGCAAGAGTCGCTCCGCGCGCCTCGCCTCGACCTCGACGTAGTCGACCTCGGGGTGGAGGAAAGGGCCGGAGCCGGCCCGCCAGAGCAGGTTCTGGGCTTCCACGGTGCGTGGGTCCGACCGCCAGTTCTCCCGCATCTCGAAGACCGCGTGACCCACACCCCGGGCGCGCAGGTACACGTTCAGGTCCGCGCCGCGGAAAGCGTAGATCGCCTGCTTCGGATCGCCGATGAGCACCAGGCGGGCGTGCCCGTGGAAGGCCGCCTCGACCACGGTCCACTGGGCGAGGTCGGTGTCTTGGAACTCGTCGACGAGGACGACGTCGTATCGACCGCGGAGCCTGGCGGCGAGCGGACTTGCGGCGCCCCCGTCGGTCTCGATGCGCTCCGCCAGGCGCGAGACCATGCCGTCGAAGGTGAGGCTGCGCGTGCGCACGAGCTCGGCTTCGAAGCGCGCCCGCGCGCCCCGCGCGATGGCCGCGAGGGGCTGGAAGGTTGCCCACGCGGCACGCGCGGCGTCGCGGTGGGCGCGACAGGCCGCCACGAGGGGCCAGAACGACTGGACCTCGATGTCGGCCGGCGTGTGCTGCCAGGCCCCCAGGACACGGTCCGCAAGCGCGACGAGGCCCTCGTCCGCGAGCGCGGCCGCGGGGGTGGCGCGCGCACGGGCCAGCGCCGCGACCTTCTCGAGCCAGGACACCACGTAACGCGCCTGAAGCCTCCGGCCGTCGAAGGCCTTGGCCTTCTTGAGCGAGGCGCTCAGGGAGATCGCTTCGAGCAGCGCTTCGCCCCCGACCACGCCCGGCGAGGCGGCGTGCTCGAAGAGCGCGGCGAACACCTCGGTCTTCTCCCGCCAGGCCGCGACCGCGTTCTCGGCCTCGACCAGCATGCGGGCCTCGTCCGTGGACGCCGGGCCCGCGGGCTCGACCCGCGGCTCCACGACCGCGGCCATCTCCCCGACGATCCGGCGCACGTGCTCGCGGTCGACGTGGGCCTCGTCGAGCCACACCAACACCTCGGGGCTCGCCCCGGCCCAGAGCCGCGCGAGGGTGTCGTCCACAAGCTGGGCGCGTACCGTCGACGCATCGGGCAAGAGCGTGAGCTCGCTCTCCTGCCCCGAGTCGAAGGCGAACTCCTGGAGCATCCGTTGCGAGAAGCCGTGGATCGTCGAGATGCCGGCCTCGTCGAAGCTGCGGAGCGCGGCCTCGAGGCGGAGACGCTGGGTGTCGTCCTTGGCCGCGCGGAGCGCCTGGAGGAGTGGGTCGTCTTCCGGCGCGTCCGGCGGACTGGAGAGGGCGTCGCGGGCCTGCGCCAGGCGTTTGCGGATGCGGTCGCGCAGCTCGGCGGTCGCCGCGTGGGTGAACGTGATCGCCAGGACACGCTTGAGCTCGACACCCGCCTCGGCCACGAGCCGCACCACGAGCGATGCGATCTGGAAGGTCTTGCCCGTGCCCGCGCTGGCCTCGAGCACCCAGGTCTCTCCGGGTTCGGGGAGCGGCCCGAGGGGATCCCACGCGGGGCGACCCGATGCGCTCATGTCTCGTCCTCCGGCCCGGTCGTGAGCGCGAGAACCGGCGACCAGACCGCCGTCGCTTCGGCCACGAGCTCCGCCGCACGCGCGGGCTCCAGGAGCGCGTTTCCGGTCAACGCGCCGAAGAGCGCGGCGACCCACGGATCGTGGCTGTCGCCGTGGCCCTGGCCGTCGTCCCACGCCTTGAGGGCCCGCGCGACCTGCTGGCTCGGGGGCGGCGGAGGCGAAGACGTCGGCTGGGCGAGTGTGTAGGAGAGCCGCCGAAAGAGCGATACCGCCTCGACGTGCGCACGGCGCGACAGGGCCACCGCCCGCGTGAGCAAAGCACGACCCTCGTGGGCGTCCGGCGCGCGCACCGAGAGGCGCCCCTGAGTGTCGTCCGGTGCAGCCGAGAGGAGCACGCCGCGACGCACGACCCGCCCCGCGTCGTCGGGCCGGCACAGGCCCGCGAGCGCGACGAGCAGGGCGAACTCCATGTGGCTCCGCGGGTCCACGTTGCGGGTGTAGACACGCCGCACCAGCACGAGGTCTCCAGCGGCATCGACCCGCACGTCGTCGCACGCCCCCCGCACCGTGACACCGTCGTCGAGTCGGAGCGCGTAGCTGCGCGCACCACACCGCGGCGCGCCCTCGCGGTCCGAGAGCCGATGCAGTCGCCGGACGCTCTCGAGCGCCGCGCCGAGCAGCTTCTCACCCTGGGCGCACGCCGCCAACGCACCCTCGGCGCGGAGCCGGCGCTCCAGGGCGGCGACGTCCACGGCTTCAACCCCCTCGCCGCGGGCCTCGAGCTCGACGTCGATGCGCCGCGCGAGGTCGAGGTCGTCATAGGCGTCGGCCTCGAGAGGCTCCCGGTCCTGCACCGCGGCCCCGCTCGGCTGTAGGTCGAGGTGCAGACGGTCCCTCAGCAGCACACGCTGGGGAGAGACCGCGGCGCGCGCGAGTCGCTCCACCGAGAGGTCCGTCTGCGGCACGAGCGGCTCGGGCAGCGGACCGTCCAAACGCAGGGGTCCGAGCGCGCTCTCCGGGTCTCGGGCGAGGGCCGCGACGCCGCCGGCCAGAGCCTTGGCGGCGCGCGCCGTCCACGGGTCGAAGGGCCGCAGCCGGTCGGTCTCGAACGCGCGGGGGCTCCACGGCTGGAGCGGGTGCTTGCACGGCTCGGCCGCGTCGGGGCCGGCGGTCGCCCTCAGCGCCTCTTGGAGCTCGACGACCACGACGCTCGGGGGCACGGACTTGCCCTGCTTCGGTTCGAAGCCCGTGTAGAAGACCAGCAGCGCGTCGCGCGCCGAGAGCAGCGCCTCCAGGAAGAGGTGCCGGTCCACGGTCCGTCGATCGTACTCGCCGGCCCTCGGTCGCCGCGCCATGGGGTCCCAGGCCGGGCTGGCGCCCGCGCGTGGAAAGGCGCCGTCGTCCATGCCCACCAGGGCGATCACACGGAACGGCACCGAGCGCATCGGCTCCAGCGCGCACACCGTGACCGCGCTGCCCGCCGGCCGCTCCCCGCGCTGCGGTACGTCGAAGGCGCCCGCGAGCAAGGTGACGATCGCCTCGGCCGCGTACTCCAGCGGGCCCTCCACGAGCAGCTCGCCGAGCGCCTCCGTGACCTGCAGCCGCTGCCACGCGCGCTGCGGCGGCACGGCGGTCAGCGCGTCGAGGGCGCGTGTGAGACGCTCGCGCCACTCGACCGCCGTCCCCGCGACTTGCGCGTCGCGTCGGGTCCGGTCGAGCGCCTCGGCGAGGTTCAGCAGCCGACCCACACGTGCCGCACGGGTCGCGGTCTGCACCTCCACCGGCGCCGCGGGTCCGAGCGTCGCGTCCACGGACTCCGGGAGCACACGCAGCCCGCCCGCGTCGGGCATGAGCACACCCAGCGCGAGGCGCTCCAGGCCGAAACGAAACGTGTTCTGGTCGTGGGGGGGCTGGTCGTGTCGCGCCCGGTCCGCGGCATCCCAGCCCCACCGGAGGCCGGACTCGACGATGAGCGCGCGCAGATCGGCCGCGTCCGCGTCGTCGAAGCCGAAGCGCTCGCGAATGGGCTCCAGGTCGAGCAGGTCCGCGAGCCGCGAGGCCGTGACACGCTCGCCGGCCAGGGACAGGGCCGAGAGGAGCGTCTCGGCGACGGGGTTCGTGGAGCGCAGACCCAGGTCGGCCACGTGCACGGGGAGTGCCGGCGCGCCCTCGGGCGAGGACCGCCCGAAGACCGCCGCGACCAGGGGCGCGTAGGTCGCGAGGTCCGGGGTCATGACGAGCACGTGACGCGGCTCGAGCGTCGGGTCTGCCGCGAAGCGCCGGAGCAACGCGTCGCGCAGGGCCTCACACTGGCGAAGCGCCCCGTGGGTCGCGTGCAGCTCGATCGAGGCCGGCGCCCCGGGCGGGTCCGCCCAGCCCTCGGGCGCCGCCGGTCGGTCTCCTGCGGCGTCGAGCCACCGCTGCAGGCGCGCCAGGATCGTGGTCGGTGCGGCCTCGAAAGGCGCCGGCGACTCGACCTCGCCTTCGTCCGCGTTCAAGTCGAGCAGCCAGGTCTGCAGGTCTCGGCTGGGCGCGGCGTTCGCGGCCAGCAGGGGGTTGCGCTGCCCCGCGGCGTCGGCCAGCGCCTGTCGCTCCGGGTCGTTGCGGGCCCGCGACCGGGCGCGCCCGGCCTCGCGCGGGGTGTCCAGGTCCCCCAGGAACTCGCGGCTCGGTGTCATCAGGTAGAGCTCGACCTGGAGGTGCCCGCTCAGGTGCGCCAGCCGCAGCTTGTCCCCGGGCCGCAGCGTCGAGAGCCCGAAGACCCGCAGCGTGCGGTCGACGCGGCGCGGCGCCAGCGCCGTGAAGGCCTCGAAGCGCACCAGGGGCGAGGGCCCGGACTGCGCGTCGGCGTGCAACGCGCGCAGGAGCGCCGCGAGCCAGGCGTCCTCGTCTGCATCGTCGCGCACGACCGCTTCCAGCGCGGCGCGCGCCTCGGACGGCCGGTCGTGCATCCAGCGCTCGAGCGCCTGGGCGACCTGCCCGGCGAAGCCGAGCTCACGGGCGGTCACGGCCCCCTCGAGGCCGGGGCCCAGATACCGCGCGACCGCTCGAAACGCGGGCAACGTGCGCGCGCTGCGCAGCGCCGTGATGATGCGGTTGCGCAGGCCCGCCCCGGACCAGCCCCCCGACGCCGCGAGGGTGCCCGACGCCCAGAAGCGCGCCCGCGGTGAAACCCGCGGGTCCTGCCCCGCGACCTCGCCCAACAACCACCCCACCGCGCCCTCGAGCGCCGGCCCGGGGAAAACGAAGTCCACGGCCGAGAGCGCGCCGAGGCGTCGGGTGAGGGCGTGCCGGAGCCACCGCTCCATGCCCCGGCTCCCCACCACGATGGGCAGGGCCTCGAACGGGTCCTCGGGCCAGGTCGCCGAGACCTCACGCGCGAGGGCGTCCACGAGGGCCTCGACGTCCGGATGGCGGAAGACCTTGAGAGACAAGGGGCTCACCGCGGCTCGTGGGTCACGGACGCAGAGCCGCCCGCTGGTGCGGGGTGCACCACCAGCCGCCGCGGCATCCGGTCCTGCATCGCCGGAACGTGGCTGATCGTGCCGATCACGCGGTGGCGTCCCCGCAGGGCCTCGAGGGCCTCGAGGGCGATCTCCAGTGTATCCGGATCGAGCGCACCGAAGCCCTCGTCGAGGAAGAAGAAGTCGAACTGTACGCTGCCCCGTTGCTGCACATGGTCGCTGAGCGCGACCGCGAGCGCAAGGGAGGCCAGGAAGGACTCACCCCCCGACAGGCTGGACACGGCCCGCATCGACCCGGCCTGAAAGTGGTCCCGCACCGAGAGGGCGTCGTCGACGAGGCAGAGGTCGTATCGACCGCGGGTGAGGCCGCGCAGGTGGCGTGAGGCGGACTGCAGGATCGCGCGCAGGTGGCGCTCGGCCGCGAAGGCCTCGAGGCGGCTCCCCTTTACGGCCTTGGCGAGCGCTTCCGCGCGCCCCAGCATCGGTTGCAGGGCCCGGTGGGCGCGCTCCTGGCGTGCGTTCCGCTCACGCTGCTGTCGCAGGCGCTCCAGCCGCTCGCGCGCTTCACCGACGGCGGCCATCGCGAGACGCTCCGCGTCCACCGCGCTCGCGGCCCTCTCCACGGCCGCCGCCCGCGTGTCTTCGTCGGGCTCGGCGAGCCCCTCGAAGGCGTCGAGGGCCGATGCGGCGCGCGCCCGGTCGGCCTCGGCCCGCACGTGGGCCGATCGCCACCGTTCGACCTCTTCCGCGAGACGCGACAACGACGCGGTGTCCCGATGGGCCGCGATCGCGGTCTCCACCGAGTCGAAGCCGCTCTCGGCCAGCGCTTGCATGAGCGCCGCCTCGGCGTGGCGCGCCGCCTCGTCACGGAGCGCGCGTTCGGCCTCCTGGCGCGGGGCGTCTTCCACGGCCTGCGTGTGCTCGAGCAGCGCGCGCTCGAGGTGCGCCGCGGCTTCCCGGTCGCGCCGCTCGAGGGCTTCGAGGGCCTGCGTCGCCCGCGCCAGGGCCTCGGCCGGCGGCAGGTCGGGCACGAGCGCCGTGATCTCGTCGGAGAGCGACGCGCGCCGTCGTGTGCCTTCGAGCTGGCGGGCGTGGATGCGCTCGAGCGCGGTCGCCGACTCGGTCGCCTGGGCCTTCGCGGTCTCGTTTCGACGCGCCGCCTCACCGGACGCCCGCGTCTCCGTCTCGAGCTGCGCCTGAAGGGCCTCGAACCGACGGTCCTTCTCGGCGAGCTCCGTGGCTCGGGCGCGCAGGTCCTCCGGCGACTCGCCCTGGGCGAGCGCGCGCCACTCGGCCTCCGTCTTCCGCAGAGCCTCGGCGCAGGCCGTCACCCGCTCGGCGGCCTCCTCGGCGCGCCCCCGCTGGGCGTCGGCCACACGCTGCGTGTCTTGAAACTCGACATCGGTCCGTTTGCGGGCCTCGACGGCCTCGTCGCGAACCCGCTCCGCGGCCTTGAAGGCCGCCTTGTGCGTCGCGAACTGCGTGCGGAGGTCCTCGACGGATGCAGCCGCGGTCTGCAGCACGCGCACCCGCGCGGCGGGGGTCGGATCACCGCCAAAGCGCTCCCGGGCGCGGTCGCGCTCTTCGGCGAGCTGGCCCTCGGCCGTCTCCAGCCGCGCTTTCGCGTCCGCAGAGTCACGCGCCGCCGTCGTGGCTTCGATCCGAGCGACCGCGACGCGCTGCTCCGCATGGCCGTAGGCTGTGCGCGCCTCGTTCGCGACTTGCTCCGCGGCCGCACACGCGGCACGCGCGGCCTCCAGCGCCTCGGGCACACGGGCGGGTCGAGGGTGTTCGACCGCACCGCACACGGGGCACGGGGCACCGGGGTGCAGCGCGTGGGCGAGGGCGGCCCCCTTCGCCTCGAGCTCCAGCGCGTCCACGGACCCGCGCAGAGCGTCCAGCGCTCTCGACGCGTGGTTCTGAAGCACGCCCGCCTGTTCGAGCGCCGCGTCGGCGCGCACCCGGGCCTCGTCGGCGGCCGCCTGCGCACGCTGAGCTTCCGCGCGCTTCTCGTGGAGCGTATCCACCAGCGCCTCCAGGGACGTGAGGCGCTGGTCGACCTCGTTCAAGGCCCGAGCTTCCTCGGCGCGTCGCTTTCCCTCTTCCGTGGCGCGGGTCTCGTCGAACATCAGCCGCGGGTCCGCGTAGGCGTCGGCTTCGGCCTTGGTCGCGGCCGCCAGGCGCGCGTTCACGGCTTCGACCGCCTCGGCCGAACGGGCGCCCTCGGCCGTCGCGACCTCCAGGCGCCCCGCCGCCTCCGCCGATTCGGCCTCCGCCCGCTCCCAGGCGCGCAGGCGTTCGACCCGCGCCTCGAGAGCCTGCCGCGCCTCGTTGGAGACCCGCGTCTCCGTCACGAGCGCCTGGACCGCGAGCACCTGGGCCTCGCGCCGCGCGAGATCCTCCCGCGCCACCTCCGCCGCGGCCCGCGCGCGCTCCGCCGCCTCCCGCGCGGCCTGAAGCTCGACCTCTCCCCGGGCGAGCTCGACATCGGCCGCGTCGCGCTGACCGACGAGCACCACGGCCCGGCGTGCGGCCTCGAGACGCACCTCGAGCTGAGGCCGTTCTGCCCGTAGGCTCTGCGCACGCGCCTCGCGTTCACGAACGGCGGCCTCGTGCGCCTGAGCCGTCTCGCTCGAGCGCCGGGCCGCGGCCTCACAGCGCGTGTGCTGGGCCGCCAGGCGCTCCAGTGCGCCCCGGTGCGCCTCGGCGCGCGGGACCACGGCGACGGCGCGCCGTGCGGCGTCCAGCGTCGACCGCGCGGCTTCGTGCCCGGCCCGCTCCGCCTCGAGGATCGCCATCGCCCCCTGGGCCTCGCGATACTGGGCGTGGGCCGTCGCGAGGGCCTGCAGTCGCTGGAGCGCCTCGCCGGACCGCGCGCGCGCCTCCGTCGCCTGCGCCGCCGCGGCGACGACCTGTGTCTGACCCTGCTCGGCCTCTTCGAACGCCTCCGCCGTGACGTGCGTCGTGCCCATCAGGGTGGTGAGCGCCTCCGAGCGGCGCAGCATGGGTTGCTGCCACTCCCGCACCCGTCTGAAGAGCGCCTCCCCGTAGCGTTCCAGGTCGAAGATGCGCCCGAGGAGCTTCGTCCGCTCGCCAGACGGGGCGTGCAGCAGCCGGTCGAAGGCCCCCTGCGGCAGGATCACCGCGCGCTGGAACTGGTCGCGGTCGATGCCGAGCACCCGCGACTCCATCTCGACCTTGATGCCCTTGTCCCGGTCCGCGACCAGCACCTCGAGCTCGCCGTCCACGCGCCACAACGCCATGCGCTCCGCTCGGGCGTCCTCGGCGAGCAGCCCCGTCTCCCGGGACCTTGCGCGTCGCCACTCCCGACGCACGCGCCACCGCTGGACCGCGCCCTCGCGGCGCGTCTCGAAGACGAGGTCGACGTGGGCCCGGTCGGCGTCGCGGTGCACGAAGTCCGTGCGGGTCGACCGTGGCGTCTCGCCGAAGAGCGCGAGGAAGAGCGCGTCGAGCACGGTGCTCTTGCCCGCGCCCGTGGGACCGACGATCGCAAAGAGGCCGCCCTCGCACAGGAAGTCGAAGTCGATCTCGACGCGCGTCAGATAGCTGCGCAGACCCGAGAAGGAGAGGGACAGCGGCTTCATGCCTCGACCTCGTCGAGCGCTTCCGCGGGCAGGGCGGGTGGCTCATCCCGCAGCAGCGCGAGCAGATCGGCCGCGAGCTCCGCGGCGTAGGCGGGGGTGTGCCCTTCACCGCCGAGAAAGGTCTCGAGGAGCACGTCCTCGGGCAGCCCATCGGCGAAGGCATCGCTCGGATCGTCGACCTCGGCGGTGGCCTCGCCGCGCACGCGCACGTCGACGAAGGTCACCCCCTTGCGGTGGAGCCCACTCGACTCGTCGCGGCTGAGCACGCGCCCGTAGTCGACGCGAAGAAAGACGATCGGCGACTCGCGCACCTCGGCGGCGACCCGCGCGTCCAGCTCGGCCTCGCTGCGCACCGTCCACTCCCGGACGGGGCGCCCGGCGCGCACGGGCACACTCTCGAGGTGCGTCTCGCCGGGGCGCGGCAGGTCGACGAGCACGATCCGTTTCTGCTGCCCGGTCTCGGAGGCCGACCAGGCCAGCGGCGAGCCGCTGTAGACCACGGGGCCAGGCCCCGGAGCGCCCGAGATCGACTGCGGGCGGTGTAGGTGTCCCAGGGCCAGGTAGTCCGCGCCCGGCAGGTCCCCGGCGCGCAGGTCGCTGAGCCCGCCGATGCGATAGACACGCTCGCTGTCCGCGGCCGCGCCCCCCGAGACCCACAGGTGTCCGATGAGGAGGTGCGGCACCCCGTCGGGGAGGCACGCCTTCCGGGCGGCGAAGGCGCGCGCGAGGGCGTCGGCGTAGGCGTCCCGGTCCGTGGCCTCGTCTTCGACCTCGGTGCGTTGCAGTCGGACCAGCCGCGCCTCCGACACAAACGGCAGAGCGCCCACGGCCACGCTCCGCTCACCGTCGGCCGAGGTCACGAGGGCGGCCCCCGGACCGAGGGGTTCTAGCCGTGCGTACCCCGGGCGCGTGAAGGCGCGCGGGCCGGCGTCGAGCTCGCCGCAGAGCCAGATGCCCGCGCGCGCGGCGAGGGGCTGCGCGGCGGCGAGTCGCATCGCGTTGTCGTGCTTGCCGGCGACCACGACCACGGCGCGGCGGCCACCGGCGGCGAGGCCGTCGACGAGCCCGTAAAACGCATCCTCCGCCCAGGCCGGAGGATTGACCGTGTCGAAGACATCGCCGGCGATCACGGTCAGGTCGACGGCGCAGGTCTCGGCCACCTCGACGAGCTCGGCGACGAGCGCCTCGTGCTCACGCTGTCGCGAGACCCCGAGGAGCTCTCGCCCGAGGTGGAGGTCCGAGACGTGGAGCACGCGCATGGGGGCAGACTACAGAATCGTCGCCTTCTTGATATAGTCCAGGTTCGGGAACTCGGCCTTGAGGTAGCCGTTGCCCTCGGACTGGACCCGCATCTGGTTCGGACCACGGCCGGAGGGCGCGCCGTCGCCATACTCGCCGTTGAGCTTGTCGACGATCGCCATGTCCTTCACCTGGCCGAAGGGCGCGAAGCCCATGCCGTCGAGGCGCCCGTTGTCGGTGAAGTTGATGAAGATCTGCGTGCTCCGCGAGTTCGGCATGCCGGTCTTCGCGAAGGTGACGTAGCCCCGCTTGTTGGACTGCGTGACGGGATCGTCCTGGATCGTCGCCGAGCGCCACGCGCTGTTCGCGGCGGGGTTGCCGTTGATGCCGACCTGCGCCATGAAACCCGGCACCACGCGGAAGAAGGCGATGTCGTCGTAGTAGCCCGACTTCACGAGGTTGTAGATGCGGTCCGCGCCGTTGGGCGACCACGCGCGTGTCACGTCGATGACCACGTCGCCCTTCGTCGTCTCGAGCTTGACCGAGAACGTGTCGGGGGCCTTCTCCGTCGCGAGGGACGGGTTGAAGAGGGGCTTCGTCGCGTCGCCCGGCGCCGCGGCCTCGGCGGCCGCGGAGGCCGCGGCGGCGGCCTGGGTCGAGGGCGCGGCGGCCTGGGTCGTCGGCGTCGAGGGCTTGGACGCGGCGGCGGGCTTCTCGCTCTCGGCCGGCGCCTTGGCCGTGTTGCAGGCGGCCGCACAGAGGGCCGTGGCCATGAGGGCGGCTCGCCACGAAAGGGTCGAGGTCTTACGCATGGAGGTCTCCTGGTCAGGAATGAGGGGGCCGCAGCATACGAGAGCGATTGACCCCGCGCGAGGCCCGCGCGACAGTCCGCGGACCATGGCTCATCCTGCGTTCGAGCGCGCGGTTCTGGTGGTCGACGTCGGTGGGACCCACACCCGCATCGCGCGCCTGCACGCCGAGGCCGGGGGCCCTCGGCTGACCGAGGAGCGGTGGTACCCGTCGGCCGGCTCGCCGGGTCTCGAGCCGCTGCTGAAGCGGTGGCTCGACGCGTCGGACCTGGGTTTCGCGGGGCTCGCGGGCGCCGGGATCGCGGTCGCGGGTCCCGTCGAGGGCGACCGCGCGTGGGTGTCGAACCTGGACTGGCATGTCCACACGGCCGCGATTCGCGCGGAGACTGGGCTGGAGCACGTCGCGCTCCTCAACGACTTCGCGGCGGTCGCCCTCGGTGCGTCCGAGGTGCCGGCGGAGCGCTGCGCGGTGCTCCAGGCGAATCCCGTGGACCCGGCCGCACCGCGCGCCATCGTGGGCGCCGGCACGGGCCTGGGCGAGGCGATCGTGGTGCCGGGGCACGACGGCGCACCGGACCGCGTGCTCGCGAGCGAGGGCGGACATGCGGACTACGCCCCCCAAACGCCCGCCCAGGACGCGCTCCTGGTGTGGCTGCGCGCTCGGTACGGGGCGCATGTGAGCGTGGAGCGTGTGGTCTCGGGCCAGGGGCTCGGCGACACGTTCCGATGGGCGTGCGAGGCCTGGCCCGAGCGCGTGCGTCCCGACGCCGCGGAGGCCCTGCGCGCCGACACGGACCTCGCCGCCTTCGTCTCCACCCACGCGGACGCCGACGCGCTCTGCGCCGAGGTGCTCGACCTGTTCCTCTTCAGCTACGGGGCCGAGGCGGGCAACCTCGCGCTCAAGTGCCTGCCCCGGGGCGGCGTCTTCCTCGCGGGCGGCATCGCCCCACGCCTGGTCGAGCGCATGCGCGCGCCCGAGGGCGCTTTCCTGACGGGCTTCAACGGCAAGGGTCGCTTCGAGCGTCTGCTGCGCGCCCTGCCCATCACGGTGCTGCTCGAGCCGCGCGTGGGGCTCTTCGGCGCCGGGCGCGCCGCGCTCGACCTCGCGCGGTGACGACGCCCCACATCTCGCCCCGCGTGGGGGTCATCGGGGCGCTCGGCTTCTCGTCGGGCCTGCCGTATCTGCTCACGGGCGGCACGCTCTCCGCGTGGCTGACGGACGCCGGCCTCGACCTGAAGACCATCGGCGCGCTGACGCTCGTGAGCCTGCCCTACGCCTTCAAGTTCACGTGGGCCCCGTTGCTCGACACCTTTCGGCTCCCCTTCCTGGGCCGTCGGCGCGGGTGGATGCTGACGCTGCAGGTCGCCTTGCTGCTCGCCCTGCTCGGCATGGCGTTCTTCGGACCCACGAAGGACGCGCCCGACCCCATCCCGATCGCGTTCTTCGCCGTCGCCGTGGCGTTCCTGTCGGCGAGTCAGGACATCGTCGTCGATGCGTGGCGCGTGGACGTGCTCGCGCCCGCGGACCGCGCCATGGGGACCGGCACCTTCGTGGCCGGCTACCGAATCGGCATGTTCCTCGCGAACACCCTCGCGCTCCTCCTGGCGGACTACCTGCCCTGGTCCGTGGTGTACGCGATGATGGCCGCGATGATGGCCGTGGGGGTCGTCGTGACGCTCATCGCGCCCGAGCCCACGACGCTGGGGGTGCGACCCGGGCTGGTCGAGGCGACCTGGCGGCCCTTCGCCGACTTCTTCGGTCGGCATGGCCTGAAGGTTGGCCTGGGTCTGCTGCTCTTCCTCACGTTCTTCCGTCTCGGCGACACCGTCTCCGCGAAGATGATGAACCCGTTTCTCCTCACGACCGGCTTCACCAAAACGGAGATCGCGCTGGTGAACAAGACCGCGGCCTTCATCGCCACGGTCGTCGGCGGCCTCGTTGCGGGGCGGGTGGTCCAGCGCCTGGGGCTCCTGCGGGCGCTGGTGGTCTTCGGGGTCCTGCAGGCGGTGACGAACCTCGGCTACGCCGTGCTCGCCGTCCGCGGTCACGACCTCGTGCTGCTCTTCGGCGCGGTCGCCCTCGACAACCTGTGCGGGGGCATCGCCGGGGCGGCCATCGGCGCCTTGATGCTCGGCCTGTGCGCGCCCCAGTGGGGGGCGACGCAGTTCGCCCTGTTGACCGCCGCGTCGGGCCTCGCCGGGCACCTCGTCGGGGGACTCTCGGGGGTCTTCGCCGAGGCCCTGGGATGGGTCGGCTTCTTCGGCGTTTCGGTCATCGCCGTGGTGCCGGCCCTCGCGCTGCTCTTCCTCGTGTTGCGCCCGACGGTGGTCGCCCAGGGCGCGCCCGAATCCCGTTGATTCGACCGGAAGCCTCCCTCAGGCTTCGGTCCCACGCACAGGAGGCCCCCATGGAAGAGCTCATCAATCAACTCGTCGCACGCATCGGCATCGACAAGTCGCAGGCCGAGCAGGTCGTGTCGTTCCTCAAGGAGAACGCGCACAAGCTGCCCGAGTGGCTCAACGCCAACGAGGCGGTGAAGGAGCAGGTCGACGCCCTCAAGGACAAGTTGCCCGGCGGCCTCGGCAAGCTGTTCTAGTAGGACGCTGAAAAAGTCCGTCCATTGACTTTTTCAGCCCCGCTCCGCCGAAGTGAATTCGGCTCCGCTCCCGGAATCATTCGGCTTTTTCAAAGCCTCGGTGATTCCGCCGGGCCGTACTGGCCCGGGCAGGCTGCTGTTTCAGCAGCCTGCTAGCAGGCGGAGCGGCGCGGATTTTGGGTCCGCGCCGCGCGCTCCGCCTCAGCGGCGCGAACGCCGCCGCAGTCGCATCGCGGGCACGAGGAGCAGCGGGAAG
>JBMOFP010000016.1:0-49689 GCA_049318805.1 Bradymonadia bacterium | reverse complement strand
GAGCTGGCGCCGATCCTGAGCCGCGGCTGTGGGTGCCACTCGAACTCTTTCCTGCGCGCACCGTTCACGAACGGCACCGTGAACGTCCGCGCGCCGCGTGGGGGCGGCCTCGACTTCATCGAGCCGGGGAACCCGCAGGCGAGCTTCCTGTACCTGAAGATCGCCGGGCAGCAGGGTCCGGGCGCTGGCAACCGGATGCCCCAGGGCGGTCCGTTCTGGAACGACGTGGACATCGCCCGCCTCGCGGCCTGGATCACGAACTACGCGCCTTGACGGGGTGGGCTCAGCCCATCTCCTCGCCCCGGATCTCGACGAGCGGCGTGCCCGCGGCAACACGGGCGCCCGGCTGCGCGAAGGCCCGCGCGATGAAGCCGATCCCGCCGGCGCGGTGAGGCCGAACGGTCTTGCCGTCCTCGGACACGACGAGCGCGACCGTCGTCTCCACGCCGACCGGCCCCATTTCGACGACCCAGCGAACGCGGCCGTCGAAGGACGCGAGCACGACACGTTGAAGCCCGACGATGCGCGCCCAGCGTGTCGCGCGCCGGCCGGACAGCCGTTGCGCCCCGACCAGCGCATCGAAAGGGGCGACGACCTCCTCGACGGGGCCTTCGTCCGGCGTGATCCGCACGATGACCTCGCCGCGTTGCACGACCCGGCCGACGCGTCCGCAGAACTCGACGAGCCCACCGGCGGCTGTGTGAAGGTGAATCACGCCTCAGGGGTAGCGCACGGTGCGCCGGACGGTCGCGCGAAAACCGCCGACGCGCGCACGAAACAGGCGTACTGCGTCCGTTTGCTGCCGATGCGGATCGGTGCCGGCAGGCCCTCGGGGCACGGCAACGGCTCACCGGGTGCGAGCTTCAGGACCACCCGACGACGCGCCACGGACCACGCGAGTCGGAGCAACGTGTCCAGGGTTCGCCCGCGCGCCCCGACCTGACGCAGCGGGGCCCACATCGCGTTGGGGACCACGGTGTCGTCGGGGAAGAGCGGGTCGATGTAGACGTGGTCTTGCGCCGGCACGTCCCCCGCGCTCAGCGTCGTTTCGGCCTCGGCGCAACGCACTTCGAGGTGGTCGGCGCGGTCCGGCAGGGCGGCCCGGAGGCCCGCATCGGCGAACCATGCCAACGCGGGGTGGACCTCCGTGGCGAGGACGCGCGCCCCCGCCTCGAGCAAGACGTAGGTGTCGTGTCCGAAACCGAGCGTCGCATCCAAGACACGCTCTCCGGGATGAAGGTCGAGGGCCCGCACGAGCGCGTCGTGTGCGCCGTCCCGCACCCGCCGAGGGGCGAAGCCCGCATGCCAGGCGAGGGTGCGGTGACCGGGGACCATCAGCAGCAGGCCTCTTTGGGCGACGATCAGCCCGATGGCGTCCGTCGGGAGCGGACGGGTCGACACACACGGGAGGCCGAGCCGCGCCGCGAAGGCCTCGACCTCCGAGAGGGGCCGGTCCGGCTCCAGACTGGGTGCGACGTAGGCAGACAGCACGATGGGGCCGGCCCCTGCACAGGAGTAAGGTGGGGCGACGGCTTCGGGCACTCGCCGTCGCCCCGTCGGGTCCGCTCGTGAGGTCGGGCACACGCCCACGAGGTTGTTTGGACCCTGGCGACACCATGGGCAGCCCAGAGAGATACGGCAAGACAGAATCGACCGATGTTTGCATGGGGGGCCCACGCGGGTACTCTCGGGGCCGATGTCGGACATACTTTCGCAGGATGAGCTCGATGCCTTGCTCGCCCAGGTTCGCCAGCAAGAGGGCGATACCCCGGGGGACGCCGCTGCGGCCGCCGCGGACATCGAGCCTCGACCGCGGCCCGCCGCGCCGTCGGCATCTCGGCCTCCATCCTCGGGTGGGGGAGGCAATCTGGGGCATACCCTCGAGGGACCGAATCTCGAGATCATCCTCGCGTTGCCGCTCGACCTGTCGGTGGAGCTCGGCCGGACGCGCATGACCGTGCACGAGCTTCTGCAGCTCGGGCAGGGCTCGGTCATCGAGCTCAATCGAATGGCGAGCGACCTGATCGACCTGACCGTGAATGGGCGCGTGATCGCCCATGGCGAAGCCGTCGTGGTCAACGAGTCCTTCGGCTTCCGTGTCGCCGAGGTCGACTCCCTGAGGGACCGCATCAAAAAGCTCTGACTTGCGCTCATTCGCACCTTGACCTACATTTCAGCATGTAAACGCTGAAGTAGGTGATATGCGCGCAACCAAAGCCCGGTCCGTTCTCTCGCTGGTCGCCGTCGCGATGGCCTCGGCCGCCCCAATCTCGCCTGCGGGCGCCGAGGCGCCGACGTCGGCCACGTCGGCGTCGGCCCGACTTGCGGCGCTCGAGGCCCGCATCACCATGCTCGAGGCTGAGCTCGCCCGGCGTCCCATGGACCTGGGGGCGTACAACCTCCCGAAATCGTTGAACCTCTGCGGACAGACCGTGCCGATGGACCGCCCGGAGGTGCGTGAGCGGGTCGAGCGCGAGTTCTTCCTGATGCTCGGGGACCGCGACCAGGTCGTCTTGTGGACGAAACGGGCACGGCGCGTTTTCCCCGTGGTCGATGCGGCGGTGCGCACCACCTCGGCGTGCCCCGACGTGAAGTACCTGGCGGTGATCGAGAGCGGCCTGCGCCCGTCGGTGACCAGCCACGCGGACGCGCACGGATGGTGGCAGTTCATGGCGCCGACCGCGCGGGAGTATGGCCTGGCGGTCGATGAAGCCTGGGATGAACGCGCGGACCTCGAGGCCTCGACCACGGCGGGGGTGAAGTATCTCCGCGACCTGACTCGCGGCTTCGGCGGCGACTGGGCGCTGGGCATGGCCGCCTACAATACGGGCATGGGTCGACTGAATCGCGCGATCGAGCAGCAGGGGACGCGGGACTTCTGGGCGTTGGACCTCATCGAGGAGGCGGAGCGCTACGTGCCGCGCGTATTGGCGGCGAAGGCGATCCTGCAGAACCTGGAGGGCTACGGCTTCGTGCTGCCCATCGAGCAAGGCTACGCGGCGGAGGCGGTGGACGTCGTCGATGTCCGCGTGGACGGCGCGCGCGTCTCGGTGCTCCAGGCGGCGCGCGGCATCGGGCTCGAGGCCCGCACCTTGCGGCGACTGAATCCGGCGCTGACGGACGACGCTTTGCCCTCCGGGCGGAGCTTCGGCCTGCGTGTGCCGAAGGGACACGGGCCGCGCGTCAACGTTTGGGCCGAGTCGTTGTCGGGGCTCCCGGAGCGACCCGCTTCGAAGGCCGCTCGGACCGCCGAGGCGCCGCGCAAAAAGCCCGCGACGAGCCGATCGCATACGGTGAAGCGCGGCGAGAGTCTGGGCGCGATCGCGTCCCGCCACGGCGTGACGGTGCAGACGCTTCGCAAGCTCAATCGCCTCGACGCGCGGTCCCCCCTGCGTGTCGGACAGCAGCTCCTCGTCCGACGCTGAGTCAAACCTGGCCGCTTGGCCGGACCGCGACTATGCTCATGGGTCGGCGCCGTATCGGCGTCTTGGAGAGGGGCCGCGTTGGAGGGCAAGAAGACCATCCGTGTCGTCGCCGCCGAGATCGAGCGGGACGGCCGTTTCCTGATCACGCAGCGTCGGCCGACCGCCGTGCTCCCCCTCCTGTGGGAGTTTCCCAGCGGCCGCGTCGAAGCCGGTGAGCGCGACGAAGACGCCCTCATTCGAGAGATCCGCGAGGAGATGGACATCGAGGTCCGCGTCGGCAAGCTCTCGATGTTCATCGCCCACGAGTACGACGACTACCGGGTCGACCTGTGCGTCTACCGGTGCGACCTGGTCAGCGACGACATTCGTCCGCGGCGTGTTCACGACTGGCGGTGGGTCGCGCCCGACGAGATGGACCAGTACGAGTTTCCGCCCGCGGATGCCCAGACCGTCGCGCGCTTGCTGGGCAATCAATGAGACCCAGGGCGGCCGCCCGGGTTCAGCGGCGCCGAATCCGGCCGTCGTCGGTCAGTCGGTAGCCGTCGGGGACCTGGTCGCGGCCGAGGCGCTCGGTCTCGCCGAAGGCACGCAGGTCGACGTCCAGCGCCTCCAGCGCGTCGGCGATGCGCCGGAGAATCCGGGCT
The DNA here is from genome assembly GCA_049318805.1 of Bradymonadia bacterium. Classification (GTDB taxonomy): domain Bacteria; phylum Myxococcota_A; class Bradymonadia; order UBA7976; family UBA1532; genus CANLBD01. The sequence goes on along the minus strand of JBMOFP010000016.1, from coordinate 45,620 downwards.
GCGACCTCGGGGTCGAGGAGGGTGTCCACGAGTCCCTTGACGGCGGCGCGCTGCGCGTCCGCGTCGGCGGTCGGGAAGCGTGTCTGAATCTGGTCGACGACCTTCACGCGGACGTCGTCGTCGTGGTCGCCGAGGTACGGCACCAGGTGCATGAGAATCGACGCGGCCTCGTGCTCGTCGAGCGCGTCGATGAGCTGGGTCTTCGCCTGGGTCGCCCGATAGTCCGCGGGCGCCGCCCGGCGCAGCGTTTCGCACAGCACGTCCACCAGCCGCGTCTCGCTGACGAGGCGGCCCAGGGCCCGGACGGCCGCCGAAACGTTCTGCTCCTTCTGGATGAACACGATCAGGGGCTCGACGGAGCGCTCGCCGAAACGTTCGACCAGCGCGTCCGAAACCCAGCGCTTCTCCTGCTCGTTGACGATCGTATCCCGGAAGTTCACCGCGAGGCGCCGGGTGAGGGCCTGAATCGCTTCGAGGGTCCCCCAGTTCGCGAGCTGCTCCATGCTCTCTTGACGCACCTGCTGTTGGTGGTGCTCGTTGAGCATGCGCTTCATGACCTTCTCGACATTGGAGATGGTCGGCTTGTTCGACAGAAAATCGAAGAGACCCATGCAGACTCCCGGCGACGGCGGCGCACCTTATCAGCGGCACTCTGGTGTTGTCATGCTCCCAGGACGCCCGGCGAGGTCAACAGCGCGGGGTCTTGTGGAAGGCGAACGATAAAGCAGCTGCCGACCTCAGGGGTGCTCTGGACGTCGAGCGTGCCGCGGTGCTCCTCGACGATTCTTCGGGCCAGGTTGAGCCCGGTGCCGCTCCCCGAGAACTCGTCTTTCGAGTTGAGCCGGAAGAAGAGGTCGAAGATGTGCTCGGTGTAGCGCGCGTCGATGCCGATGCCGTTGTCTCGAATCGAGACCGCCCAGTAGAGACCGTCGTCTTCGACCGTGACCTCGACGCGCGGCCTCGGGCTGTGGTTGAACTTGAGCCCGTTGGAGATCAGGTTCGTGAACACGAGCAGCAGTCGAACCCTGTCGCCTCGAATCTCCGGCGCATTCGGCGGCAGCACGACCTCGCCGGGCAGGGTCTCGAGGCTGTGCTCCCGCGCCTCCCGGAGCAGGTCGCCCAGGTCGAAGAGCCGCGTTTCGCTCCGTTCCCGCTCGTGGGCGACCAGGCCGATGAGGTCGTCGGCGAGGCGCTCGATTTTCACGACGCTGCCGTTGATGGAGCGGACGAGCTCGAGGCCGTCCGGGCCGAGCTGACGGGAGAAGTCCTCCTCGATGAAGGTCGAGAACGCCTCGATGCCGCGGAGGTGTTTCTTCAGGTCGTGACTGATCGCGAAGACCATGGCGTCCAGCTCGCGGTTCGCCGTGTCGAGGTTCCGCGCCGAGGCGTCGATCTCCCGACGACTCCGCAGCAGGTTCTCACCCATCCGATTGAAGGTCTGCGCGAGGCGCCCGAGCTCGTCGTGGGCGTGGTCGTCGAGCCCGATTCGGTAGTCGAGCGCGCCCGCGCCGATCATCTCGGCCCCCCGCTCCAACTCCTGCACGGGCCTCAACAGCGCCCTCGCCGCGGTGTCGGCGAAGAGAACGACAAAGAGGAACGTGAGCATCACGGCCCCGGCGAGCGTCCAGATGAGCAGGTAGACGTCTCGATAGACGGAGTGCATCGGTACGCTGACGAGCACGAACCAGCCGCTCCGACCGACCTCGGCCTTGCCGAGGATGATCGGCGTCTCCAGGTCTTTGCGCTCCACGGTCCCCGTCTCGAGCTCCCACTTGAACGTGGCGGGCGTGGGCACCCCGACGGGACCGCCGTCGTCCCGGGCGGCGACCTGACCCCCGGGGGAGACGAGCATCGAAGCGAGCCCGCGGCCGCCGCCCCCGCTGCCGCCCCGCTCGCCCCGCAACATCCGCACCATGGGTGTCGTCGCATCCGTCAGCACGTTGCCGAGCCACTGGTGGTCCACGACGACGCCGATGTACCCCTCCGAGTTGCCCGACCGCGTGAAGATGGGGGCGACGACGATGAGCTCGGGTCGCTCCGGGTGCGTGAACGGGGGGAACACCCCGTGTATGTGCCCCCCCTGCGCGCCGAGGCGCTGGAACCAGTCGGTGTCGCGGAGGTTCGGGGCGCGCGTCACATTGTGGAAAGGCTCGGCGAAGTAGACGCGTCCGTCGCGCAGCGCAAGGAAAACGCGGGTATAGCCGTCATGGAGGGCGTTGAAGACCTGCAGCTCCTCGACGTCCTGAACCTCGGCGAGGAGCGTGCCGTTGCGGTCGAGGTGCTCGGCGATCCCGGCCTGGTCGATATTCTCGATCGTGAAGCGCGCGCTCATCAGGCGCACGTCGCGCTGTAAGTCTTCGACCAGGACCTGAATCGAGGCGGCCGCGAAGTCGGCGGTCTGAGCGACCCGCGCGCGGACCGCGCTCTTGCCGCTGGTGACCGCTCGATGCTCGTGGACCAGACCGCTCAACAGGAGCGGACCGACGCTGAGGCTCACCAGCAGCACCGTGAGCTTGGCCCGGAGACTGACCCGCGACAGCGTCATCGGCCGCACCATTCCCCGGGGGGCCGGCGCCTGTCAACGCGGGCGCTTGAAAGGTCCATTGAAAGCGGCTAGGTACGCCGGACTCGACTCATCGACCGGAGACCCCCCATGTCCACTGGCCAGACCATCGGCATCAGGTCCGACAAGACTCTCGACGTGCCCGCGAACCCCATCATCCCGTTCATCGAAGGGGACGGCACCGGGCCCGACATCTGGGCCGCGAGCGTGCGGGTCTTCGATGCGGCCGTCGAGAAGGCGTACGGCGGCAAGCGCAAGATCGAGTGGCTCGAGGTGCTGGCCGGAGAGAAGGCGTTCAACAAGACCGGCAACTGGCTCCCGGACGAGACGCTCGCCGCGTTCCGCAAGTACGTCGTCGGCATCAAGGGCCCGCTCACGACCCCGGTCGGGGGCGGCATCCGGTCGCTGAACGTCGCGCTTCGCCAGATGCTCGACCTCTACGTGTGCTTGCGCCCGGTCCGCTACTTCGACGGCGTCCCGAGCCCCGTGAAGCGCCCGCAGGACGTGGACATGGTGATCTTTCGGGAGAACACCGAGGACATCTACGCCGGCATCGAGTTCGCTTCGGGCAGCGCCGAGGCGGCGAAGGTGCTGGCCTTCCTCCAAAACGAGATGGGCGTGAAGAAGCTCCGGTTCCCGGACACCTCGGCCTTCGGCATCAAGCCGATCTCCGTCGAGGGCTCGGAGCGACTGATTCGTTCGGCCATCCAGTACGCCCTCAAGAGCGGTCGCAAGTCCGTGACCCTCGTGCACAAGGGCAACATCATGAAGTTCACCGAGGGCGGCTTCCGCGACTGGGGCTACGCCCTCGCAGCGCGGGAGTTCCGCGCGGAGACGGTGAGCGAGCGCGAGAGCTGGATTCTCTCCAACAAGGAGAAGAACGCCGATCTCAGCGTCGAGGCGAACGCCCGCGCCGTCGACCCCGGCTACGACATGATGGTCGCGGCCCAGCAGGCGTCGATTCGCGCCGAGGTCGAGACCGCCCTGGGCCTGTGGGCGAGCCACGGCAACGGGCAGTGGAAGTCGAAGCTGCTCATCCGCGACTCCATCGCCGACATCACGCTGCAGCAAGTGCTGACGCGCGCGACCGAGTTCAGCGTCATCGCGACCATGAACCTGAACGGCGACTACCTCTCGGACGCCCTGGCCGCCCAGGTCGGTGGCATCGGCATCGCTCCGGGCGCGAACATCAACTACGACACGGGCCACGCCATCTTCGAGGCCACCCACGGCACGGCGCCGAAGTACGCGGGCCTCGACAAGGTGAACCCCGGCAGCGTCATCCTGAGCGGCGAGATGATGCTGCGCCACCTCGGATGGGACGAGGCGGCCGACCTCGTCATCAAGGGCATGGAGGGCGCCATCGACGCGCGCACCGTGACCTACGACTTCGAACGACTGATGCCGGGGGCCACGCTGCGGAAGTGCAGCGAGTTCGCCTCCGACATGATCTCCCACATGTGATGCGCGCCGGAGCCACCAGACGATGAAGATTCACGAGTACCAGGGCAAAGAGCTCCTGAAGAAGTACGGGGTGCCGGTGCCTCGCGGTGCGGCCGTGTTCACGGTCGAGGACGCCGTCAAGGCCGCCGAGACCCTCGGGGGCCCCGTGTGGGTCGTCAAGGCCCAGATTCACGCCGGCGGTCGCGGCAAGGGCGGGGGCGTAAAGCTCGCGCGCAGCATCGCGGAGGTCCGGAGCATTTCGTCGCAGATCCTCGGGATGCAGCTCGTCACGCACCAGACCGGTGCGGCCGGGCAGCTCGTCAAGCGCCTCTACATCGAGGAGGGCTGCGACATCGGGCGCGAGCTCTACCTCGGTGTGACCCTCGACCGCGAGAAGAGCCAGCTCTGCTTCATGGCGAGCACCGAGGGGGGCATGGACATCGAGGAGGTGGCTGAACACCACCCCGAGAAGATCCTCAAGGAGTGGTGCGATCCGCTCATCGGCCTCGCCGACTTCCAGGGCCGTAACCTCGCGTTCGGTCTCGGCCTCAGCGGGGCGTCGGTTCAGAAGTGCGTCGGCTTCATGAAGGCCCTCTACAAGGCCTACGTCGAGCTCGACTGCTCCCTGCTCGAGATCAACCCGCTCGTGGTCACCAAGGGGGGCGACCTCATCGCCCTCGACGCGAAGGTGAACTTCGACGACAACGCGATGTTCCGTCACCCGGAGTTCCAGGCGCTGCGGGACCTGGACGAGGAAGATTCGAAGGAGATCGAGGCGTCGAAGTACGACCTCAGCTTCATCGCCCTCGATGGGAACATCGGCTGTCTCGTGAACGGCGCGGGCCTCGCGATGTCGACCATGGACATCATCAAGTACTACGGCGGAGACCCCGCGAACTTCCTCGACGTCGGCGGTGGCGCCACGACCGAGAAGGTCACGGCCGCATTCAAGATCATCCTCCGTGACCCGAAGGTGCAGGGCGTCTTCGTGAACATCTTCGGGGGCATCATGAAGTGCGACACGATCGCGAACGGCGTGATCGCGGCGACCCGTGAGCTCGGGCTCACGGTGCCCGTCGTGGTGCGGCTCGAAGGCACGAACGTGGAGCTCGGCAAACAGCTGCTCGCGGAGAGCGGGCTCAACCTGCAGTCGGCGAACGACATGGCGGACGGCGCTCTGAAGATCGTCGCCGCCGTGGCGAAGGGGTGAGGCAGACATGGCAATCTGGGTTGATTCGGATACACGGCTGATTTGCCAGGGCATCACCGGCTCGGCGGGGACCTTCCACTGCCAGCAGATGCTCGCGTACGGCACGAAGCTGGTCGGGGGGGTCACCCCCGGCAAGGGCGGTCAGAAGTTCGAGGGGGTCGTGCCGATCTTCGACACGGTCGCCGGCGCGGTGCGTGAGACGGGCGCGAACGCCAGCATCATCTACGTGCCGCCGCCCTTCGCCGCGGACGCGATCCTCGAGGCGATCAGCGCGAACGTGAAGCTCATCGTGGCCATCACCGAGGGCATCCCGGTGCTGGACATGGTCCGCGTCAAGGCCGCGCTGCGCGCCTCCTCGTCGCGGCTCATCGGACCCAACTGCCCGGGCATCATCACCCCGGGTCAGTGCAAGATCGGCATCATGCCGGGCCACATCCACAAGCCCGGTCGGATCGGGGTCGTGAGCCGCTCCGGAACGCTGACCTATGAGGCCGTGGGGCAGCTCACGGCGCTCGGCATCGGCCAGAGCACGTGCGTCGGTATCGGCGGTGATCCGGTCAACGGCACCGACTTCATCGACTGCCTCAGCGCGTTCAACGCGGACCCCGACACCGACGCCGTGATCATGATCGGCGAGATCGGCGGCAGCGCCGAGGAGAAGGCGGCGGCCTGGGTCGCGGAGCACATGAAGAAGCCCGTCGTGGGCTTCATCGCCGGCAGCACGGCGCCTCCGGGCCGTCGTATGGGCCACGCGGGCGCGATCATCAGCGGCGGCAAGGGCACGGCGCAGGACAAGTTCGCGGCCCTCGAAGCGGCCGGCATCAAGGTGTGTGCCACGCCGGCCGTACTCGGGAGCACGCTCGCCAGCGTCCTCTGAGACCGGGGCGCGCATGCGCGCCTTGATTTTCGGCCTCGAACCCGTATTCTCCCGCGCGTTTTTCAACCAGGGGAGAATCCCATGTCGCTCGAGCGCACCCTCAGCATCATCAAGCCCGACGGCGTCCGCCGGAACCTCATCGGGGAGATCTTCACCCGCTTCGAGAAGAACGGCCTGAAGGTCATCGCGACCCGTATGGCCCACCTCTCGCGCGCCGAGGCCGAGGGCTTCTACGCCGTGCACAGCCACCGACCGTTTTTCGGTGAGCTCGTCACGTACATGACCAGCGGACCGGTCGTGATCTCGATCCTCGAGGGCGAGGGGGCCATCCTGCGCCACCGCGACCTCATGGGCGCCACGGACCCCAAGAAGGCGGCCCCGGGCACCATCCGCGCGGACTTCGCCGAGAGCATCGAGGCGAACACCGTGCACGGCTCCGACGCCCCCGAGACGGCGGCGTTCGAGACCGCGTGGTTCTTCCGCGGCACCGAGACCTTCGGCGCGAAGCAGGGCTGAGCCGACGATGTCCATTCGCCCGGCGCCGCCCGAGCGCAGCCTCACGGAGATGAGCCGTGCTCGGCTGCGTGAGACCCTCGCGGCGCTCGGCGAACCGAAGTACCGCGCCGACCAGCTCCACAAGTGGATCTTCGCCCGCGGCGTCCGGGACTTCGAGGCGATGACCGATGTGCCGCGGGCCTTGCGCCAGCGTCTCCAGGACGAGGGGTACACCGTCGGTCGTGTGTACGTCGAACGTGTGCGCGAGAGCGTCGATGGCACACGGAAGGTCCAGTTTCGCCTGAGCGACGGCGCGGCGATCGAGAGTGTGCTCATCCCCATGCCGGGTGGGGTGTTCACGCAGTGTGTGTCCAGCCAGGTCGGCTGCGCCATGGACTGCAAGTTCTGCTACACGGGCAAGCTCGGCCTCTCGCGCCACCTGACCGCCGGCGAGATCGTCGACCAGGTGGTCACCGCCCGCGCCGCGGTGCCGCCCGACGGTCGCATCGACCATGTGGTCTACATGGGCATGGGCGAGCCGCTCCACAACTTCGACGCGGTGGTCGAGAGCGTCCACGCGCTGTGCGACAAGGACGGCGTCGCCCTCAGTCACAAGCGCATCACCGTGAGCACGAGCGGGCTGGTGCCCCAGATCGAGAAGCTCGGCCAGGTCGCGCCGGTCAATCTCGCGATCAGCCTGAACGCGACGACGGACGAAGTGCGCGATCGGGTCATGCCGGTGAACAAACGCTGGCCGATCGCCGCGCTGCTCGAGGCGGTGCGGAACTACCCGCTGCCTCCGCGCCGCAAGCTCACCTTCGAGTACGTGCTGCTCGGTGGTGTGAACGACACGGACGACGACGCTCGCCGGCTCCTCAAGCTCCTGAAGGGCCTCCCGGCGCGCGTGAATCTCATCCCCTGGAACCCCTTCGATGGAACCGCCTACGCCCGCCCGGACGATGAGCGCGTGCGTACGTTCCAGCGCATACTCTTGAACCGCGGTCTCACGGCGACCGTCCGGGTCACGAAGGGCCTCGACATCGACGCGGCCTGCGGTCAACTCGGCGAGCGGCCTGCGGCCTGACCTTTTCTGTGAGCGGAGTCTCCATGTCCGAAGTCGTCATCGGCGTGATCGGGGGCAGTGGCCTCTATGAAATCGAGGGCCTCACGGACCTCGAGGAGGTGCGCGTGGACACGCCGTTCGGCGCGCCTTCGGACGCCTACCTCTGCGGTCGCCTCGAGGGTGCGCGCTGTGTCTTCCTGCCGCGACATGGTCGTGGGCATCTCTTCACGCCGAGCGAGGTCAACTACCGCGCGAACATCTGGGGCCTGAAGAAGCTCGGCGCGCGCCATGTGCTGAGCGTCTCGGCCGTGGGCTCCTTGAAGCAGGAGATCGTGCCCGGCCACCTCGTGTGCCCCGACCAGTTCATCGACCGGACACGCGGCACCCGGGCGAGCACGTTCTTCGGAGAAGGGGTCGTCGGGCACATTCAGTTCGCCGACCCGGTGGAGCCGAAGCTGCGTGCGGTTCTTCTCGCCGCAGCCCGCGACGCCGGAGCGACGGTGCACGACGGCGGCACCTACGTGGTCATGGAAGGGCCGGCCTTCTCGACGCGGGCCGAGAGCCACCTGTACCGAAGCTGGGGCGCGAGCGTGATTGGCATGACCAACCTGCCCGAGGCCAAGCTCGCGCGTGAGGCGGAGCTCGCGTATGCGACGCTCGCGCTCGCGACGGACTACGACTGCTGGTACGCCGGGCACGACGACGTGAGCGTCGAGTCGGTGCTCGCGGTGATCAAACAGAACGTCGCGCTCGCGAAGGACGTGATCCGCAACGCGGTGCGGGCCCTCGCCGCCCTGGGGCCCGTGTCGTGGCCGGCCCACGCGGCGCTCATGAACGGGAGCGCCGTGATGACCCGGACGGACGCGATCCCCCCGGCGGCGCGTCGTCGCCTGGACCTTTTGCTCGGCAAGTACCTGTGGCCTGAAGAGGATGCCCGATGAGCCAGCCCCGAACGATCCTCGTCGTCGGCAGCGTTGCCCTCGACTCCATCGAGACGCCCGCAGGGCACCGCCCCGAGTGTCTGGGCGGCTCGGCGTCGTACTTCAGTGTGGGCGCGAGCTTTTTCGCGCCGGTGCAGGTCGTGGCCGTCGTCGGTGAGGACTTTCCCGAGGCCCACTTGAATCACCTGCGCGCTCGGGGGGTGAACCTCGAGGGGGTCGAGGTGGTGCCGGGGGGTCGGTCGTTCCGCTGGCGGGGTCGCTACGGCGAGAACTTCGGCGACGCCCAGACCCTCGAGACTCAGCTCAACTGCTTCGAGCACTTCGACCCGAAGATTCCCGCGCACTACCGACAGGCGCCGTTGCTGTTCCTGGGCAACATCGATCCCGACCTCCAACTCAAGGTGCTCGACCAGCTCGCGAGCCCGCAGGTCGTCGCGCTCGACACCATGAACTTCTGGATTCAAGGCAAACGCGAGGCTTTGCTGCGGGTGCTGTCGCGGGTGGACCTGCTCATCCTCAACGAGACTGAGGCTCGGCTGCTGTCGGGCGAGCGCAACATCCACAAGGCGGCCGACGCCGTGCGGGCCCTCGGCCCGACGACTCTCGTGATCAAGCGCGGCGAGTACGGGGCGATGCTGTTCCATCCCGAGGGCTACTTCGTTTGCCCGGCGTGGCCCGTGCGAGACGTCGTCGACCCGACCGGGGCAGGGGACACCTTCGCGGCGGGCCTGTTGGGTCACCTGGCGCGCAGCGGCAATGAGAACTTTGCGACGATGAAACGCGCCGTCGTCTCCGGCACCATCATGGCGAGCTTCGCCTGCGAGGGCTTCAGCCTCGACCGGCTCCTCGCGCTCGGCTCGCCGGAGATCGAGCGGCGCGGCGCCGAGTTCGTTTCGCATTTCGCGCTCTGAGTTTCGGAGAACGCCCCATGAATCGAGCAATGTTGCGGGTCCTGGTCGCGGTCGGCCTCGTGTTCTCGGCCTGCGGCGACGACGCGGAGTCCGACGGCCCGGCCACGCCCGACGCCGGCGATGGTGGCGGGCAACCGCCGGTGGGCGGCGGAGACCCGCCGGCGGATACCCTGACCGCCTATCAGTGGGAGACCCTCTCGTTGACGGCGCCCCTCGGAGACTCGGGCACGGTGCTCGGCACCCTGTTCACGGACGGCCTGCGCAAGCGCGAGATCATCCTCGTCACGCGGCTGTCGGGCAGCACCCCGGGCACGTTCGAGTCGGGCTCCGCGCGCCGAACCGAGGGCTCGGACACTCCCGAAGACCCCGCCGACGACGTCTTCGAATACTACGAGGCCGGCGACTGCACTCTGCCCGATGGCACCGTGGAGCCCTGCACCTTCGACGTGCACCGCGGCGCGCTCACGACGGGCTCCGACGGCTGGCGTTCCGAGGCGCGGGGCTTCGTGTACGTCTACCACACGGTCTACAAGATGGTCGTCCGGCTGAAAAACCTGGAGCTGGCCGAGACCCGCGCCGGGTGCAGCGCGGACGTTTGCGGCACGTTTGCGGGGGCCGTCTCCGAGAGCGACGCGGCGCTCACCGTCTTCAACGTCGTGACCGACGATCCGTCGACGCGCACCGACCTCAAGACGTTCCTCTCGAACTTCGGCACGACGCCCGACACGACGGTCCCCGACGACACCGGCGCGATGGTGCCCGCCTACTCGTTCGCCGGTGCCTTCGAGGCTTTCGAAGTCGGATTCGACGCCGGCGAGTAGATCGCGCTCGGAGCCCCGTCCGGCGCGGCCCCGCCGACGTTGACACCCCCAGGACGGGCGAATACGCTGCGCCAACCTCGCGATTCGGCGAGGGTTTTCGACCGAGGGGGCGTTCATGTTCTCGAGCAAGGTGGCCGGCTCGCTCATCGTCCTGATGACGGGCGCAGCAATCTTCCTGTACCTGCATCTCGGGGGCGCGGCGACGGAGACCGCTCGCGCGGGCCTGACCGACCGGCTGCGGGTCGCGCACCGGATGGTGGAGCAGAGCCGACGACTCAACGACTTCGCGCTCGCCGCCCGCGCCGCCGAGGTGGCGCGGGACAACGCGGTGGCCGACGTCTTGGAAGCGCCCCGCGAGAAGTTCCTCGGAGCCGATGGGAAGCCCGTCGGAGACGACGACTACCTCTACGAGCGTCACAAGCTCATGAACGACGTCGTGGCCCGGTGGCAGACCCAGTTCGCCGCGCTCAGCGACGGCAGCGCCACAGCCCGCGCGGCCGTCGCGGACGCGCGGGTCGAGCGCCCGGACTACTTCGCCATCGTCGACACGGGCGCCATCGGTGTCGCGAAGTTCGACGACAAGGGGTGGTTCGGCCCGACGGACGCCGACCTTGGGAAGGCCTTTCCCGCGTTGGTCGCCTCCCTCGCCGAGGGTCGGTCGGTGCTCGACCTGTGGACCATGAAGGACACGCCGATGGTCGTCGCCGTCGAGCCGGTCCGACGCGGCGAGTCGGTCGTGGGTGCCGTGATCATCGGCTACTGGCTCACGGCCGCGGAGGCCAAGCGGGACCAGGGCGGCGCCGGCTTCGAGGTCGCGTACTACGTGGGGGACCGCATCCGCCAGAGTTCGACCGTGCCCCAGTCCGGCGAGGCCGCCCTCACCGAGGCGTTGAAGCGAGACGCCTTGCCGACCAAGGCCGGCGCCCGCGAACCGGTCCTGTTCAAGCTCGGCGAGCGCGACCAGCTCGCGTTCGTGGGGCGCATCGTCGGTCGGCCGAGCGCCGGGCAGGCGGGCTTCATCGTCTTCGGAGACCTCGACAACGCCGTCGACGCCGCCGTGGAGCCCACGTTCCTCGTACCGGTCCTTCTGCTCGTCGTGCTGGTCGGGTGCATCGGCCTCGTGCTGCTCTTCTTCCGGCAGTACATGCGGCCCTTCGACGAGATCGACCAGGGCATCCTGGAGATCATCAACGGCAACGCCGATCGCTGGTTCGAGGCCCCGAAAGGCCACCCCGCGGGGGCCATGTCCCAGAACCTGAACATCATGATCTGTCAGCTCACGGGGCGCCCACTGCCCGATGAAGAGGAGGGTGTGACCGCCCGTCCGGTGCAGGCCGGGGGCGAGACCTGGGCCGAAGACCGTCTCTTCATCGAGGCGCTCGACGCCAGCGAGTTCCACATGAAGACCGTGGACTCGAGCCTGGCCGAGCCCCGGACCGTGGGCGTGCCGGCCTCGGCGGACTCGCAGTCCGGCCTCGCGCCCGACATCCTGCGCCTCATCCGCGAGACCGAGGACAGCTACCGCAAGCGGCTGTTCAAGGAGTACACCGACGCGCTGCGCGGTCGGGGAGAGCCCGTGCCCACGATGGAGCAGTTCGCCGCCACGCTCCAGAGCAACGCGGACGCGCTCCGCGCCAAGGTCGGCTGCACACGGGTACGCTTCCTGGTCGTCACCCGGGACGGTCGGGTCTCTCTGAAGCCCGTTCCGATCAACTGAGCGCACGATGGCCCGGGTACGCACCGGTCTTGATCGGCTCGTCGCGGACGGCCTGTCTGCCCTGAAGGGGCTACGGGTCGGGCTCGTCTGCCATCCGGCCAGCGTCGACGCGCACCTCGTGCACCTGACCGAGCGCTGCCGCCAGGCCGGAGTGAACGTCGTTCGTTGTTTCGGGCCGGAGCACGGCATCTGGGCCGACGCCCAGGACATGATCTCCGTAGACGACACCTCGGCGGTGGAGCCCGTCACCGGGGCGCCCGTGCGCAGTCTCTACGGGGCCGACGAGGCCAGCCTGGCGCCGCGTCAGGTCGACCTGGTCGACCTCGACGTCCTGGTCATCGACCTCCAGGACATCGGCTCTCGCTACTACACGTACATCTACACGGCGGCGCTCTGTGTGCGCGCCGCGGCTCGCGTCGGCTTGCGGTGCCTTGTGCTGGACCGCCCCAATCCCCTGGGTGGCCACATCCTCGAGGGGGGCATGACGCACCCCGACTTCACGAGCTTCGTAGGTCTCTGGCCGCTCCCCGTTCGCCATGGGCTCACCCTGGGCGAGGTCTGCACGCTGCTCAACGAGCGTGAGGGCTTCGGGGCGCGGCTCGAGGTCGTGGAGGTCGAGGGCTGGAGACGTTCGATGTGGTTCGACGAGACCGGCCTGCCCTGGGTGCAGCCGTCTCCGAACATGCCGACCCTCGACACGGCCGTCGTTTATCCCGGCATGTGCCTGGTCGAGGGCACGAACCTGAGCGAGGGGCGAGGGGCCACCCGCCCTTTCGAGACCGTGGGCGCGGACTTCATCCAGCCCTTCGAGCTCGCGCGGGCGCTCGACGAGCGAGGGCTCCCCGGGGTGGTGTGTCGGCCGCTGTACTTCCGCCCCACGTTTCACAAGTTCGGCGGTCGCACGATCGGCGGACTCGGCGTGCACGTGACCGACCGAGAGCGCTTCCAGCCGCTCCGGTTGACCCTCCATTTGCTGTGGACGCTCCGCAGACTGTACGGGCCGGCCCTCGAGTGGCGGACGGAGGTCTACGAGTTCGTCGGGGACAGGCTCGCCATCGACCTGCTCTTCGGTGATCTGCGCGGCCGGACCTGCATCGACGACGGGTCCGACCCCGACGCCCTCTACGCCGCATGGCAAGCCGAGGCGCGGGCCTTCGACGCGGAGCGCGCGCCGTTCTTGAGGTACACGTGAGGCTCGCGCTCGTAGGTTCGGCGGGCGCAAGCCCAGCCCGCCTCGAGGAGCTCTTGCTCATGCTCCTGGAGCGACGCGGCGTCGACGTGATCCTCCCGGTCGGCGCCGCCCAGGGCGAGGTCCAGGCCGTGGTCCGGGGTCGGGAACGCCGTTATCCCGTCGAGGTGCCCTGGAACGCGCCGGAGTATGCGGACTTTGTGCTCGCCGCGGTGCTCGAGGGTCACGGCGCGCAGCCCGCGCAGCTGGAAGAGCAGGCGCGCAACCAGCGTTTGCAGAGGGCGTTGCGTCGACCCGGCAAAGGCTCGGTGCACCTCGAGGAGGTCGGAGGTCGGGTCATCGCCTTTGTGCAAGACGAGGCTCAGGCGCCCGCCCACGCCGCGCTCGTGGTGGTGCCGATGCCCGGCCCCGCCCTCGACCGACCGGCCTCCGGCGTCCCCCGCGCGCGGCTGCGTCCGGGCGGGCTGGCGCCGGATGGTCGCCTCGTCGCCGTCGAGCTCGAAGCGACACCCACGGGGCTCGACGTACGATTTGTCGATGCGACGGGCGAGATCCTGAGGACCGAACGCCTGTAGCCTTCGGCTGTGGTCGTCGAGACGGGGTTCGACCGACCAGGACCAGGACCGACGGCGGGCACGAAAGGGGTCGAAAATGGCGCGCATCGCGATCTACGGCGGCGCCTTCGATCCCCCGCACCTGGCGCACGCTTTTGCGTTGACCTGGCTTCTCACCGAGGTCGACGCCGTCTGGATCACGCCGTCCGCGCGGCATGCTTTCGGCAAGGACATGTCCCCGTGGGAGACGCGGATCGGCCTCGTCGAGGCGCTGGTCCAGGACTTCGACCCTGCGCGTGTGCGGATTTGCGACGTCGAGCGCTCCATGGCCGCCGAGCATGCGGGGCCGGTCTACACCTGGGACACCCTGTCCGCGCTGTCCCGCATGCATCCGGAACACGACTTCGCCCTCGTCGTCGGGAGCGACAACCTCACCCACGCCGAGCGTTGGCACCGATTCGACGCGCTCGTCGAACGTTGGCCGCTCTATGTCCTGGAGCGCCCTGGGCACGAAGCGGCGCTGCGCCGTTTCGCCGACGCGGCGTGGTGCCACGTCGGGCCCCGTCTCCCCGACATCTCGTCGACGCGGCTGCGCGCGGCGCTTGGGGGGCGCGGTGTGAAGGACGACCTTCGATGGCTCTCGCCGGCCGTGCGCGCGCGCGCGCAGGGTCTGTATGCGGCGACCCCCGTGGACGCGCCCTCCGTCTACGTCTTCGGCGCGGGCGGCCGCGCGGGGCGTTCGCTGTGCGCCGCCTTCGACGCCGTGGGTGTGCCCGTCGTGGGTCGATGGCGTGGGCGGTCGGACCCCTGGCCCCGGGACCTGGGGAGCGCAGAGGTCGTGTTGCTGTGTGTGCCCGACGGCGCGATTGGCACAACCTGTGATAGGCTTCGAGATACGACGGTCTGGCGTGCCGACAGCTCTGTCATTCACTGCGCCGGTCGATGGGGCATCGAGCCGCTGGCGCCCCTCGAGGGGCGGGCGTCCCTCGGGGCGTGGCACCCCCTTCAGTCTTTGCGCGACCCGGAACGGGCAGTATCGGTCTTGAACGGTTCACTTTGTGCCATTTCGGGCGACTCTGCCGCGGTCGATCGGGCGCGTCGCTTGACACTCGCCGTGGGCGGGCATCCGCGCGAGATCCCGGGCGCCGACCGGCCGCTCTGGCACGCGGCCGCGGTCCTCGCGGGCAACCTGCCCGTCGTTCTGCTCGGGCTCGCCGTGGAGCTGCTCGAGACCCTGGGGCTGAGCGAGGCCGACGCACGCAACGGCCTCCTCGGCCTGCTCAGAGGCGCGTTGACACAAGTCGAGCGCGCACCCGCCGCCGAGTCCCTGACCGGGCCACTGGCGCGCGGAGACCTCGGTACGGTGCAAGCGCACGTGCGTGTCTTGCGGGCTTCACGCCCCGACCTCGTGCCCGCCTACCTGGCGCTCGGCCGGCTCGGGGCGACGCTCCTGGGGTGGTCGGACGCGCGGAAGACCGACCTCGAGCGTGCCTTCGTCGATGGAATGAACGAAGCATGAAGCTCCGGCGCCGCATGCTCATCGCGCACGAGGACGGGCCGACACGCCTGGCCTTGATGCGCTCCTTCGAGGAGCGCGATTGGGCGGTGCAAGGTGTTCGTACGAGCGCCGGGGTCGTGGAGATGTTGGCGGTCGACAAGGACTTCTCGACGCTCCTGCTCTCGTGGGAGATGCCGAAGCACAGCGCTGTGCGTGTGCTCACACAGCTCGGGAGCCAGGCGGCCGAAGACCGGCCCGTCATCCTGGCCTTCGGGCCGAGGTGGAGCCTCCTCGAGCTGAAGCGCGCCCTGCAATGCGGGGCTGACGGCGTCCTCGCGGAGCCCTTGCGGCCAGAGGCCGTCGAGGCCGACCTGGACGCCTGGTCGAAGACCGGGGAGACGCGCTCGCGAAAGGCGCTGCTCGACCAGCACGCCGCGCTCTTGCTGGAGCCGGACGACGCCGTCTGGGCGTGGGACGACGACGAGAACTGGCGCGGGGAGATGCAGTCGCTCTCGTCGGCGGTGCGAGAGGGACTGCGCCGCAGCCGGGGCCTCACGACCGAGGGCGAGCCCATGGACGCCTCGTACCTGCGCACGCTGGTCGACCTCGGGTCGCAAGCGGCCGGGAACCAGGACGATCGCAGGCTCCGCGCGCTGATCAACGAAGAGGCCTGGAACGGCGCGCTGGACGACGTCACGCGGCGCCGGCTCGCACCGTTGCTGGGTCGCAAGGACCCCGAGGCCGTGCGTGTGGACCTGGAGCACCTGCGCGCGATGTTCGGCGCGGACCTCCAGGGCCTCCAGGGCCTGGACGTCGAGAAACTCCGCGGCCTTCTGAACAGGACCGTCGCGAAGGACCACCTCGACCAGGAGACGCTCGATCGCCTCCGCGGCCTCCGCAACCGAGAAATGGGTTGGGTCGTCGACTACGTCTGGTTGCTGCAAATGCGCACGCGCTTCGGGCGCGTCGGCGGGGGGGAGGGCGAGGTCGACACGGACCGCCTGAAGGGCTTGCGCCGCGAAGAGGCCGAGTCGGACGCGTTGAGCTCCGAGGAGTCCATGCGCCTCCAGCTGACCATGGCCATGATGTTCCGCGTCCGCAATGACGAGGACCGCGGTCGGCTGGTCGATCGACTGCGCAGCTCCCACGGTCAGGACGGGCGAACGGCCTTGATGCTCAAGGGCATTCTCCAGAGCATGGGGGAAGAGCGCACGCTGCGGATGCTGCGCGAGAAGCTCGGCGTATCCTCGGACGGCGCCACACCCGGCGACGTGAGCCGCCTGCTCGGCAAGAACGACCTGGACCCCGCGATCTTCGGGGTGGCGGAGGTCGCCGACGAGAACCCGGACGCCGTCGCCTTGCTCAACGAGCTGGGCATGCGACTGCGCCGCGCCAAGCGGTGGGACGATGCCGCCCACCACTACGAGCGGGCGTTGGAAATCATGCCGCGGGAGCCGGGGCTCCTCTTCAACTTCGCGCGGCTCAAGCTCGACCTCGGCTTCGTGGACGACGCCGAGGCGCTGCTCGACCGCATGGACGCTGAATCGCAGACCCAGACGGCGGTCCACACACTTCGGGTCGCGATCGCACGGTCGCGCACCTCCGATGGGGCCGGGGCCTGACTCGGCGTCAGCCGTTTGTCGGAGCGACCCGCTCGAAGTTCAACGCGCCGTCGTGCACGCCCACGCGTACGGTGTCCCCGCTGACGATTCGGGCGCTCAGCAGCCGTTCGGCGAGGGGCGCTTCGACCTCGCGGGCGATGACCTGACGCATCGGACGGGCCCCGAGACGCGCGTCGAAGCCGCCACGCGCCAGGAGCCAGTCGATGGCCACCTCGGTGACCTCGAGGCGGACCGAGCGTTCCGTCTCGAGCAAGCGCGCCCGGTCGGCGAGCAACGAACGCGCGATGCGCCGCACCTCGTCTCGCCCGAGCGGGCGAAAGACGACGCGCGTTTCGATGCGGTTCCATAGCTCGGGCGGGAGCGCGCTGCGCGCCTTCTGCAGGACACGCTCCTCGAGCCCGGCGTCGGTCTCCGAGGCGCCCGCGAAGCCGATTCGGCGGTCGTCGGCGGCCCCGAAGAGCTCCGCGCCCAGGTTGCTCGTGAGCACGATCACCGTGTTCGTGAAGTCGACGATGCGACCACGGCCATCCGTGAGGCGGCCCTCGTCGAGGACCTGCAACAGCACGTTCCAGACCTCACGGTGGCTCTTCTCGATCTCGTCGAAGAGCACGACCTGATAGGGCCGCTTGCGCACGGCCTCCGTGAGCTGTCCACCGTCGGTGTGCCCGACATAGCCGGGGGGTGAGCCGATCAGGCGCGAGACCGCGTGGGACTCGAGGTACTCGCTCATGTCGAACCGCAGCAACGCCTGGCCGTGTCCGAAGAGGAACTCGGCCGTGGCCTTCACCGTCTCGGTCTTGCCGACCCCCGTGGGGCCCAGAAAGAGGAACGAGCCGATCGGCCGACGCCCCGCGAACCCGGCGACGTTGCGGCGAATGGTGCGTCCGATGGCCTCGAGCGCATGTCCCTGGCCGACGATCCGTTCGCCGAGCCGCGCCTCGACCTCGAGGAATCGCTGCGGGTCGTCGACGAGCAGGTGGTCGAGCGGCACGCGTGCGTTGCGCGCGATGACCTCGGCGACGACCCGTCGATCGACGACGCGGCCCCCCCGGCGGGCGACGCTGCCCGCCAGGTCCAGGAGAGCGAGCGCGCGGTCAGGGTCTCGCCGCTCGTGCAGGTATCGACGACCGAGCCGCACGGCGGCCTCGATGGCGTGAGCCTCGTAGCGCACCTGGTGGTGCTCCGCGTAGCGCTGCAGCGCGCCCTCGACGATGCGGCGCGTCGTCGCGACGTCCGGCTCCTCGACGTGAACGGGGGTGAAACGCCGCTCGAGGGCCGGATCTTGCTCGATGTGGCGTCGGTACTCGTCGTAGGTCGTCGCCCCGATGCAGGGGAACTGGCCGCGCGCGAGCGCCGACTTCAGCTCGTTCGACGCGTCGTGGGCGCCGTCGCCGCCGCCGGCCCCGATGAGAGTGTGCAGCTCGTCGACGAAAACGATCACCGCCCCCTGGGCATCACGGACCTCGTCCTGGAGGCCGCGCAAACGCTCGGCCAGCGCGCCGCGGAGATGTGTGCCCGCGAGGATGGCGCCCACGTCGATCTGGACGAGCACGCGTGTCGGCTGCCCATCCCGCGCGGCGTCCTCGGCGACGAGCCGGGCGGCGACCCCTTCGGCGATCGCGGTCTTGCCGACCCCGGGTTCGCCGACGAGGCACGGATTGTTGCTGCGCCGTTTGTTCAGGATGTCGATGCAGGTCTCGATCTCCGACTCGCGTCCATAGACGGGATCGAGCTCGCCGAGCCACGCGGCGTGGCTGAGATTTCGACCCAGCGCGATGAGGTGACGGAACCGCTCACGGTTGAGCACGTAGGGTCCCGGGCGTTCGTCGGTGCCTGCTTCCACGACCGGTTTGGCCGGGCGGCGCGCGGGGGAAGCGTCGTCCAGATCGTAGCGCTGCTCGTCCGCATCGTCCGGTCGGTCGCTGGCGCGGCGGCCGGTGCTCGCGCGGCGGTCACCGTCCCGCGCTTCGACGGGTCGAGTGGACACGGCCGGCACGGAGGCGGTGGTCGTCCGACCCACCACGATCGACTCGTGTTCGGCACTGAGGCCGACATGGGCGGGGAGGGCTTCCATCTCCATGGTGTCGCTGGCGGCGCTCGCGCGGGCGTCGAGGTGCGCGGGGACCCCGTCGAGCAGTACGCGGAGACATTCTCGGCGGAGCTCCACGACGTCCACGCCGGCGCGCTGGAGCCAGAGTGCGCCGAACGCGCGGGGCATCCGTGTCAGCGCCGCGAGCAGGTGCAGACAGTGCACCTGCGCATCGCCGTGCTCGCGCGCGCACTGGCCGGCGCGGGTCGAGAGCTCCTTCACCAGCGACTCGGGCTCACGCTCCACACGATCAACGCGGGAGAGCAGGAACTGCTCGTCGACGCCGCGCTCCGCGAGGAGCACGGCCGCGAGGTTCTGCACGGTGAACAGCGCGAGCAGGACATGGCCCGTGGAGAGCGGCTGGTCGGTGTCGCGCGCGATCTCACGCGCGTGAGTCAGCACCTGTCGAAGCTCGGTGCTCTGCGGAACGGAGGTCACGGATCGGCACACCCTGAGGTGGAGGGAGGTCGCCTTGACAGCGCGCGAAAGCGCGTGGTACCCGCGACTCGTTGCCCGCGGCGGCGATGCGCCCGGAAGCTAGATGAACCCCGAGGCAAAGGAAACCCCCAAACCATGGCGGTCGTGACCCTCGGGATCGCCGGCGGCACCGGGTCGGGCAAGACCACGGTCGCGCGGGAGATCGTGGCGCGTGTCGGGTCCGACCGGGTCGCGTACCTCGACCACGACGCCTACTACAACGACCTGGGCCACCTCGCCTACGAGGACCGCCGACAGGTCAACTTCGACCACCCGGCCGCGTTCGACACCGCGCTCCTGTGTGAGCACGTTCGCCGTCTGCAGAGTGGCTTCGAGGTGCCCAAGCCGGTCTACAGCTACAAAGAGTCCTTGCGGTTGGCCGAGACCGTGACGGTCCGCCCGGCCGACCTCATCGTCATCGAGGGCATCCTCGCGCTCGAGAACGATGAGCTCCGGGAGCTGATGGACGTTCGAATCTTCGTGGATACGGACGACGACGTTCGGCTCATGCGTCGACTGCGGCGCGACATCCTCGAACGGGGGCGGACGCTCGAGCACGTGCTCGGACAGTACGAGGCCACCGTGCGGCCGATGCACATGGCGTTCGTCGTGCCGTCGCGCCGACACGCGGACGTGGTCATCCCTCGGGGCGGGCGCAACATCGTCGCCATCGAGATGGTCGCCGACGCCCTCACACGCCGGCTCACGGCGACAGGAGTCTCCGGATGAATGCAGCGCGTGCCGCGTTGATCGCCTGCGGTCTGGTCTCGGCCGCAGGTGTGCTTTGGGCGAGCCCGGCTCACGCCACGGAGAAGGTCGCGAAGAAGGTCACGGCGGGCACGCCCGCGCCCGTCAGCGGCCCGTCGCCGTACTTCTGGCTGTTCCACGACGACGCGGGGTGGCACCTGAGGTGGAGCGGTCCCGCCGGCGACAAAAAACGGGTCTTCACGGGCCTCGTTCAGGTCACCGGGGCGCGCATCTCCACCGTGAAGCCGGCCGGCATGACCGGCGGGGACGACTCCGTGGGCCGGCTCGACCAGGCCCGCGCCATGTTCAAGAGCGAGTCCGCGGGCACCGTCGAGGGCATCGACTTCAAGGTCGGTGAAGGGGCGGGTTCCCTGTATCTGGAGCTCTTCGTCGACTACGACGTCATCGGCCCCAGCTCGATTCGCCTGGGCGCCTCCGGCGCGCAACCGGTGGACGTCACACCCGCGCTTCAGATCGATCTGCAAGCGTCGCCATGAGGGCGGCCGCATGCTGAACGACGTCGCGCGCATCCTCCAACTCCGGACGCGGCGTGTTCTCGAGCACACCCGACGCGCCGCGGTGCTGGTGCCCGTCATCGACGACGGCGGACCGCTGCGCTTGCTGCTGACCCGGCGGACCGAGGAGATCCCGACCCACAAGGGCCAGGTGGCGTTTCCCGGCGGTGGCGTGCAGGCCTCGGACGAGAGCGTCGAGGCCGCAGCGCTGCGAGAGGCCGAGGAGGAGGTCGGCCTGCCCGCCTCGGCGTGCGAGGTCCTGGGCCGGCTGGACGACCTGCCGACCGTGAACTTCGGGATGTCGGTCACGCCCGTCGTCGCGCGCATCCGGCGTCTGCCGCCGCTGCGTCTCGACCCCCGCGAGGTCGCGCGCGCCTTCGAGGTGCCCCTCGACGCGCTTCGAGACCCGGCCCGATGGACGATGAACCTCGTGCAGCGAGGCGAGCGGCAGTGGCCCGTCTACTTCTTCCCGTGGGACGGCGAGACCCTCTGGGGCCTGTCGGCCTATGTGACGCTGTCTCTCCTGGAGTTGGGCCCGCTCGGCGCACCGTACGCCGTGCCGGCCATCGAAGGGGCGCTGGACCTGGCGGCTGCGGATCGACCCGACGCCTCCGCTTGAAATCGACGGCTGGCCGGATAAGATCGTTCGAGAACCGCTCGACCCGGTCGAACGGCTCCTGTGCGTCACGGAGATGTACGGGCCCCCAGTCAAGATGACCCTGCTGCGCGCTGACCCCGCGCTCGGGTTGTGCCGATGGCCCTCACCGTCAACACGAACCGCGCCTCGGTGGTGGCGCAACGGAACCTCGCGCGGAGCGCCACGGCCCTCGAGCGCAACATCGAGCGCCTCTCGTCCGGCTACCGGATCAACAGCGCTCGCGACGACGCGGCGGGGCTGTCCATCGCGACCCGACTCGACACGCGCATCCGCGGGTTGGGACAGGCGGTCCGCAACACGAACGACGGCATCTCCTTCGCGCAGACCGCCGAGGCCGCGCTGAACGACGTCTCGACGGGGCTCGTGCGCATTCGGGAGCTGGCCATCCAGGCCGCGAACGATACGAACGACGAAGACGACCGGGCCGCGCTCCAGGAAGAGGTCGCGTCCATCGTCGAGGAGATCGGCCGGATCGCCGAGGAGACGACGTTCAACGGCGTGCGACCCCTGGCCGACAACGGGCGACGAACCTACATCCACCTGGGTGCGGGGTCGCGTGAGTCGGTTGGGCTCGCGTCCGTCGATGCGCGCAAAACGCAGCTGGGTCGCTACGTGCGGGTCGAGGGCAACGCGGTGCTCTCGACGGGCGCGCTCGCCGGCGGCGCGCTGCAGGTCAACGGCACGTCGATCCGGGGGACCGTCGCCGCCGACGACCCCGCGTCGTACACGGAGAATGCCGCCTCGGCCATCGCGGTCGCGCGCGCGCTCAACGCGTCGGAGGCGTTCACGAACGTCAGCGCCTACGCGACCGCAACACGATTGACGGGCGCAGGCGTCGTCACGGGTGGCACGTTGAACGACACGGACTACCTGTCGGTCAATGGCTCGCAGATTACGGGCTTCGTCGTCCAGGCGAACGACGCGGACGGCGCGCTGCAGGGGGCCATCAACGCGGTCGCCGGCGACACCGGCGTGTTGGCGAGTCTTTCCGAGGACTTCGAGCTCGTGCTGACGGCCGAAGACGGCCGGAACATCGCCGTCGAGCTCAGCACGGACGACGCGGCGACCTTCACCGGCCTGCGCGCCGATGCGGGCACCACCAACGCGGGGGGCCGCATCGTGCTGGAGTCGGACCGCGCGATCCGCCTCGCTTTCGCGGACGCGGACACGGCGAATCGCCTCGGACTCAACGACGGCGCGCCGGGGACACTCACGCTCGGGATCGACGGAGACAACGCCCTCTCCACCATCGACGTCTCGACGCGGGCCGGGGCGGAGCGTGCCATCGACCTCTCGGACTCCGCGCTTCGCCAGGTCTCACGCTTCCGCTCGACCTTCGGGGCCGTGACCAACCGACTCGAGTCCACCGTCGAGAACCTCTCGAGCCAGGGGGAGTTCCTGTCCGCGGCGCGGTCCCGCATCGTGGACGCGGACTTTGCGGCCGAGACCGCGGCGCTGGCGCGCAACTCGTTTCTGAAGGACGCTGGGCTGGCCGTGCTCGCGCAGGCGAACGTCTCGACGAGCGCCGCGTTGTCCCTCCTCAGCTGACCCCAGGAACCCACATGTCGACCCCGACGCTCTACTACGCCCCGCGCACCCGCGCCTTCACCGCGCTCTGGCTCCTCGAGGAGCTCGGGGTCGAGTACACGCTCGAGGCCTTCGCCATGAACTCCGGGCGGCATCGGCGCCCCGACTACCTCGCGCTGAACGCGCTCGGGAAGGTGCCGCTGGTCGTACACGACGGCGTGCCCGTCTCGGAGATTGGGGCGATCGCGGTCTACCTCTCGGACGCCTACCCCGACGCGGGATGGACACCGCGCATCGGAGACGCGGACCGCGCGGCGTGGCTGCGGTGGATCTTCTTTTCCAGCGGGGTGATGGAGCCCGCCTACGCGCAGAAGTTCTTCGGCTGGACGCCCCCGGACGCCTCGGTGGCCTGGGGCAGCTTCGACCGGATGGTCGAGGCCCTGAAGTCCGGCCTCGAAGGGCGAACCTGGCTGTTGGGCGATCGTTTCACGACCGCGGACGTCATCGTCGGCGCCACGACCCGTTTCGGCTTGAAGTTCGGGGCGTTGCCGTCGACGGGCCTCTTCGCCGACTACGTCGCCCGGCTCACGGCGCGGCCCGCCTTCGAACGGGCGTCGGTCATCGAAGCGCGCGAGAGCGAAAGGTTTCCGCCCCCCTCGGCCACGTGATTGGCGCGCTCACCGGAGAGGCGTATGCTGCGCCGCTCATGGACGCCGCATCCCCGCTGAAGGGTCGCTCGGTCCACGTCTGCGTGTGCGGAGGCATCGCGGCCTACAAGGCCGTCGAGGTCGTCCGCCGGCTGCAGGACGCCGGGGCCCGCGTTCAAGTCGCGATGACCCCCAACGCGCAGCGTTTCGTCGGTCCGCTCACGTTCCAGTCCATCACCCACGCCCCCGTGCTGACGGAGACGCTGGACGCGACCGAGGAACTCGAGATCGGGCACATCGCTTTTGCGCAGCGTTGCGACGCACTCCTCGTCGTACCCGCGACGGCCAACGCCCTCGCGAAGTTCGCCCATGGCCTCGGGGACGAGGTCGTGAGCACCGTGCTCCTCGCGGCGCGACCGCGGCAAACGCCCGTGCTCCTGGCGCCCGCGATGAATACGGCGATGTGGGAGAACGAAGCGACCGCCGAGAACCTCGCGGTGCTTCGTCGACGCGGCTTTCTCGTCGTCGAGCCGGACGCCGGCGCGTTGGCCTGCGGCGCGGTGGGCCCGGGTCGCCTCGCGCCTGCGGAGCAGCTCGTGAGCGCGGTGGTCGAGGCCCTCGTGGCCCGTGGGTCTCAGGGGGCGCTTCGGGGTCGCCGCGTCCTCGTGACGGCGGGTCCGACGCGAGAGCCGCTCGACCCCGCCCGTTTCCTCTCGAACGCCTCGACGGGGAAGGCGGGCTTCGCCGTCGCGCGGGCTTGTCAGGCCGCGGGTGCGGAGGTCACGGTGGTTCATGGCCCGGTCGCGCTCGTGCCGCCCTCGGGCGTTCGGATCGTCTCCGTCGTCACCGCCCTGGAGATGCACGCCGCCGTCTTCGCCGAGCTCGACGGCCCGACCCCCCCGGACGCGATCTTCATGACGGCGGCCGTCGCGGACTTCCGCCCCGCCGTGGTCGCGGTGTCGAAGGTGAAGAAGTCCACGGCGCCGGACCGCCTCGAGCTCCTGCGCAACCCCGACATCCTCGCGGAGCTGGGTGCGCGGCGGGGTAATGGGGCGCGGCCGGTGCTCGTCGGTTTCGCCGCCGAGTCGGGCCCTCCCGTGGACTACGCTCGCCAGAAGCTCATCTCGAAGCGTGCGGACCTCGTCGTGGCGAACGACATCACGGCCGAAGGCGCGGGTTTCGGGACCGACACGAACCACGTCTGGCTCGTCGATCCGTCCGAGGTCGAAGAACTCTCGATGCGGTCGAAGGACGCCGTCGCCGAGGCTTTGGTGGGGTGGCTCGTTCGACGCCTGGGCGCGGAGCCATGATGGACCCCAGTGCCGCCGAGGCGTTGCGCCACGAGCTCGTCGCCTGGGTGCGGGCCGCGCGTGGAGCGCTGCGTTGGCACCTCGAGAGCGGAGAGTCGGCGCTGGCCGTGCCCGAGGACTTCGAGTGGAGCGGCGCCGCGCCGCCGCAGCGCGCGGTGCCGGTCGGCGCCACGGAGCCCGCCTCGGCGCGGCCGACGTCGCCGACGCCGCCGAAGCGAAACCCAGACCCGGCCCCGGCCCCGGCCGCGCCCGCGCAACGCGCGCTCGAGCCCGAGGCTCAGCGGGCCGCCCTCGAGCGACTCCACGCGCGGCTCGAGGGATGCACACGGTGCGGTCTCTCGGCGAGCCGCGAGCGCCTCGTGCACGGGCAGGGGCCCATGAGCCCGCGGCTCGCCTTCGTCTCGGACTATCCGCTCTTGCCGGACAGCGAGTCCGGGGCCCTGCTGACCCGAATGATGGGGGCCATGGGGCTGTCGGTGGAGCAGGTCTGGATGACGTCTCTCTTACGATGCCGACCGGGCCCGAATCGGCCCCCGACACCGCAAGAGGTCGCGACCTGCGCGCCGTTCTTGCACGACGAACTGTCGACCGTCTCGCCCGAGGTCATCGTGTCCCTCGGGCTCCTGCCGTCGCGCGCGCTGCTGGCCACCGAGGCGGGCATCCGGAACTTGCGTGGTCAGTGGCACGCGGTCCCGGGTTTGCCGGGGGTTGCGCTCATGTCGACCTTCGACCCCGAGACACTCCTTCAACACGCCGACCTCAAACGCGGTGCGTGGGACGACCTGAAGAAGGTCATGACGCGGCTCGGCCTGACACCCCCGCGCTAGGAGCTCCATGCTCGACGAGTTTCTTGGAAACTACGTGGACGGTCGCTTCGTGCGGCCGTCGGACGCCGCCCAGCGATTCACCTCCCACGATCCGTCCCGGGACCACGCCCTGGTTTTCGAGGCCGCGTCCTCCCAGGACGCGGTCGGGGCGGCGGTGGAGGCGGCGCGGACCGCGGCGAAGGCCTGGCGCCGCCTCGGACTCGAGGGCAGGGCGGCCGTGCTTCGGCGGCTCCAGGCCGCGCTTCCGCGACACGCGGAGGGCATGGCCGCGGCCATCACGGCCGAGATGGGCAAGACCATCGTCGAGGCGCGCGCCGAGGTCGCGCTCCTGGGGCAGAAGATCGACGGCACCCTGGGGCAGCTGAGTCACGAGCTGCCGCCCGCCCCGGCCGGCGCGCCCGGGGAGCAGCGCTTTCACGCCCTCGGGGTCGTCGGCATCATCGGTCCCTACAACTTCCCGCTGCATCTGGTGAACACACACCTCGTGCCCACGCTCGTGACGGGCAACTGCGTGGTGGTGAAGCCCAGCGAGGTGACGCCGCTCGCGGCACAGCGCTACGCCGCGTGGTTCGCGGACCCCGAGGTCGGCTTGCCGCCGGGGGTCTTCAATCTCGTCCACGGGCTCGGCGAGGTCGGCGCGGCGTTGGTCGACGCCGAGGCGGTGAACGGCCTCGTTTTCACCGGGAGCTACGCCACGGGGCGTCGTATTCGGCAGGCGACCTTCGATAGACCCTGGAAAAAAGTGTGCCTCGAGCTCGGGGGCAAGAACCCCGCGGTGGTCCTGGACGACGCGGACCTCGGGCAGGCGGTGCGAGAGATCACCCTCGGCGCGCTCTTGACGACCGGACAGCGCTGCACGGCGACCTCGCGTGTCGTCGCGACCCCCGGCATCGCGGAGGCGCTCCGCCGTAGGTTGGTCGAGGTCTTCGAGCGTGTCCTCCCGGGCGCCCCGACCTCGCCTGAGACCTTCATGGGGCCCCTGGCGACCCGAGCGGCCCAGACGCGTTTCGTGGCGGCGTGCGCCCAGGCGCGGGCCGAAGGGCTCGAGCCGCTGGTGGAGTCACGCGCGCTCCCCGGCGGGGCCTTCGTCACGCCCGCCCTCTACGCGGCCCAGGGGGACGAGCCCTCGGTGCGCGAGGAGATCTTCGGGCCCCACGTCGCGTTCGAGGTCGCCCGCGACGAGTCCGACGCGTTCGCCCGCGCCGCCGCGTCCCCGTATGGGCTGAGCGCGAGCCTCTTCTCCGCTCGGGCGGAGTCCTTCGAACGGTTCTACGACGAGGTGCCGGCGGGGGTCCTCAACTTCAACCGAAGCACGAACGGCGCGAGCGGCCTTCTCCCGTTCGGCGGCATCGGAATGAGCGGCAACTGGCACGCCGCTGGCTCGGCCGCCCCCCGCCTCTCGACCTACCCCGTGGCCGTGATGGCGGTCGCGACCGGCCTCAGGACCCCGAACCCCCAGCTCGACCCCTTCCTCTCTGGAGTCTGATCCGATGTCCGCTTTCGCTCGTCTGATGCATCGCCAGCGCCTCGAGGAGGTCGCCCAAAGGTTCGCGTTGTTCTTCGACGAGCCGGTCTCGAGCGACCGCCTCCACCTGCCGTTCAGCGCCCTCGAGAACGTGCGCGTCGACGGGCGCCCACTGTCCAGCGCCGTCGCGGCGCGCCGGGCGCACGAGGCCGGGCTCCGGGTCGAGGGCGACGCGATTCACTTCGACGTGAACGGCGTGGCGGTCGAGCGCGACGAGGACGCGCTGCTCCGTTTCCTCGGTGGCCTCGTCGAGGCCGATCCGGCGGCGTTCTTCACCGCCCCGCCGCCGGGTGTGCACGTGCCCGAGGACGGCAAGCTCCCGCGCTCCGCGGCCTACCTCGAGCGCTTCTACGGCGGCCAGTTCGTGCCGCGCGAGAAGAAGTCCATCGTCGTCGACCTGCAGCGGAGCCAGGGCCCGTGGATGCGGTCCATCGACCCCGAGCCGATCCAGATCATCGACGCGGCGAGTCAGATCGCCTCGCTGCCCGCGGGCTTTCGCCCCGGACCCGTGCAGTCGGCGCTCGACGAGGGCCGCTTCGACCCGCACCTGCTGGCCGCGCACGACTCCGAGCTGCCCGGCACCCCGGCGTACGACGAGGCCCGGGCCTACGCCTGTGAGCTCATGGGCTTTGCGGCGCCGTGGCTGCGCTACGTCACCTATACGAACGGTGGCTCGGAGGCCAACGAGAAGGCGCTCGATCTGGCGCGGCGGAACGGCCCGGGCGGTCGACGGATCATCGCCTTCGAAGGCAGCTTCCACGGGCGCACGCTCCTGCCGTTGTTCGCGACCTGGAGCCCTGAGAAGCGCGCGCGCTACCAACTCGAAGGGTACGGCGTGGAGTTCGTCGCGTATCCGGCGGCCGACGAGCCGTACGCGAACCCGCTGCTGCCGGTCGGGTGGCGCGGGCACTGGGCCGATCTGGACGCCGACCGTGAACGCTTCCGAGGCGATGGCGACCCACTGCTCAGGGCCGAGGTCGAGTCGCTCATCGCCGTGGAGCAGCAGATCCTGAAGGGCGACCTGCTCGCGGTGCTGGTGGAGCCCTACCAGTGCGAGGGCGGCGACAATACGGCGACGCGGCGCTTCTATCACGGCCTGCGTGCGCTCACCCGCGCCCATGGGGTGCCGCTGATCCTCGACGAGGTCCAGGCGGGCTTCGGCCTGTCGGGGTCGTTTTTGTGGCAGCGCAACTTCTGGTTCCTGGACGCCGAGGGTCGCCCGGATGGCCCCGATCTGGTGACCGGGGCCAAGCGCGCGCAGGTCGGCGTCGTCCTGTCGCGGTGGCCGGATCCGCGGCCTTCCCAGGCCCACGGCGCGAGCCTCGCGCGCGGACGCGTGCACCTCGGGCTCGTCCACCCGCCCTTGCTCCTCGAGGACCACGTCGAACGCAAGCTCGACGAGCTCGTGGAGTGCTGGCCCGACATCGTCTCTCGCCCGCGCGTGTACGGGGACGCATTCGCCATCGACTTCCCGTCGGCGTCGATCGTCAAGCACCTGATCGCGCAGCGCTTCTACCAGGGGTACATGGTCTATCCGGCGGGGGCGCGGACGCTCCGGTACCGCTTGAATCGTGCCATGACCGCGGCCGACGTGGACGTGATCTTCGAGATCATCGACCGCTCGATCTCGGCGCTGGTCGCCCAGGCGGGCGGCCTGGGTGAGCACGACCTGGTCAAGCGCATGGACGCCTGTGTCGCGCCCGCATGGTCCGCGCCGCCGCCACACCCGCCGCGGCGCTCACGCGTTCCGACCCTGTCGGCGTTGCTCGCGAACCCGCGCCCCGAAGTGGCGGACCTGGTGCTGCGAGTGCAGGGCGAGGTGACCGATGCCGACCGTGCGGCTTCGGCCGCTTTCCTGCGACTCCCGGAGGATGCGCGCGGCCTCAACGCCATCGCCGCGCTCAGAGCCGCCGACCCGAAGGACTTCGAGGCCGCCGTCGGTCTCCCTCTGCTGAACTTCGCGGCCGACGTGCTCGGTACACGCATTCGTCGCCTTACGCCCGCGGGCTTCGACCAGCTGATCGAGGCCATCGTCGCGCTCGAGACGGACGCCTACGAGGCCGCCCGCCGAGACGAGGTGACCTACCTGCGCAGCGTCGCCGGCAGTGACGGCGGCATCGTCCTCGTCGCCGAAGATCCACGCGGTCTCGTCGGGATGAGCTTCGCCGGTCCGCTGGAGCTCTGGTGGGGCGTCGATGGTCCGCGCCAGGACGCCCACCTCGGTCGCGAGAACACGCTCTACTCGGCGGACGTCACCGTGGCCCGCCGGGCACGCGGCCGAGGCATCGGTCTGCGGCTCCGTGAGCGCCAGATGCGCGAAGCGATGGCGGCGCGGCGACCCGATGGAACAAGGCGCTACGCGTTCATCACGGGGCGCAATCGTGTCGAGGCGGCCGATGCGATGTGGGCCGTCAATCAGCGGGTCGGGGCGTACACCGTCGCGATCTATTCGGGTCAGTACGGGGACGCCACCGGACAGGCGCGGTACTACCGGATTCCGCTGCGGCGGTGGGACCGGCGCGGGGTCGTCTCCGTCCGCGTGGCCCCGGCACCGGCGCTGGACTTCGCCCAGGGCGTGAACGCGCCGACGGGCGCCGCGCACCCCGTCGTCGTGCGCGGCCTCGAGCTCGGCGCCTTCGACGAGGCGGCGTTGACGAAGCTGACGGTCAGCAACTTCATCACGCCTGCCTACGCCCGCTATGCGGAGGCGCTGCGGGTCGTCGCTCCGCCGGGCATGAGCCACATGTACTTTACGAGCGGCAACGACGAGATGGTCGACAAGAGCCTGCGCTCGCTGCGGCATCAGCGCGGCCACGCGTCCATCGCCGTCTCTTTCGACGGGGGCTATGCCGGCCACACGACCGCGGCGGCGCGCTCTCTTTCGGACCCTACGAGCGCGGTCGCGGACGGGCCCTTTGGCTACTTCGATTGGCCTCGGTTGCCCCATCCGAACGCGCCGGAGACGATCGCGGCCCTCGACGCGCTCATCGCCACCCACGGGGTCGAGAAGCTCCTGGGGGTCTACGTCGAGGCCGTGCAGGCGCGCACCGGTCGTGTGCTGGAGCCCGAGGCCTGGGCTCGGCTCTGCGCGTGGCGCGACCGCACGGGTGTGCCCCTCGTGCTCATCGAGACGACCACGGGCTTCGGGCGCTCGGGTACCGGCCGTTGGTATGCCGAGCGTCTCGAGGGTCACGCGGACCTGGTCCTGTGGTGGGCAGGCGGACAGATCGGCCACGTCTTCGCGCACGATCGGGTCTTCGTGAGTGAGCCGCTCCAGCTCATCAGCACCTGGGACGGGGACGAACTCTCGGCGACGCGACTCCTTTGGCAGCTCTACGCGACCCGCGAGGTCGACACCGCACCCGCGATTCGTGCGCTGGACACCGTGCTCGCAGACGTCGACCTGGCCTCCGAGGGGCTGGGGCTCTACCGCATCTTGCGGCTCGAGCCGAGTCGCGCGGACCGTCTCCTGACGCGTCTGGCCGAGCGTGGCGTGCGCCTCGGGCGACCGCCCCTGGCGGCGCCCGGCGCGCTCCTCGTCGCGCCCCCGGTGACCGTGTCGACTGCGGAGATCGAGCGTTTCGGCGAGGCGCTCCGGGCCGCCCTGGTCGACGCATGAGCGACGAGGCCATCGAGCTGCTCGAGCTGGGGCGGGGGGACGCGCGAAGCCTGGGGGCACGCCACGCCGAGGTGTGGGGCGACCGCGCGGCCGCGCTCTTCGGGGTGCGCTGGCGCCTGCTCCGGGCCAGGAGTCGCATCAAGCGGGACTCGACCCTGCGCGCGCTCGCCGAGGCCCACCTGCCGGTGCTCCAGGCCTTCCACGCCCCCGCGCTCGAGGAACTCGAGGGCTTCGCGCAGGTGAGCGGTCTCGAGCCGTGGCAGTTGGTCGTCCTTAACCACTACACCGACTTCCGAGACATCCCACCGGAGTCGGGCGGGTGCAGCGTGGTCTACGCGCCGCTCGCCACCGGCCCCATCGCCGCGCAGACCTGGGACATGCACGGCACGGCCGAACCCTTCGTCGGGCTGCTTCGCCTCAAGCGGGACGCCACCCCGCGCATGGTCTTGTTCACTCTGGCGGGCTGTCTCGGCATGACCGGGCTGAACTCGGCGGGCGTGGCGGTGTGCATCAACAACCTCACGCCCGACGACGCGCGGGTCGGGGTCGTGTGGCCCGCGTTGGTGCGTCGGATGCTGGAGGAGACCACCGCGACCGCGGCGGTCGAGATCCTCCGGGGCGCACGCCTCGGCAGCGGTCACAACTACCTCGTCGCGGACTCCACGACGGTGTTCAACGTCGAGACGACGGGCACGCGCCAGAAGGTCACCCACGCCGAGCCGCGCGGCTGGTACTGGCACACGAACCACTACCTGGACCCCGAGCTCAAGACCCACGAGCAGCCGCTCCTGCCGACGAGCACGAGCTGCGACCGCTACGATCGGCTGGCCGCACACCTGGGGCCCGAGGCGCTGCATCCCCACGACGTGCGCGCCTTGTGGCAGTTGCTCGGGAGCCACGAGGGATACCCTCGCAGCCTGTGCGCCCACCTGATGGGCGACGACCCGGCCGCGAGCAAGACCTGCGGCGGCGCGCTCTGTGACCTGAGCGGCCGACGCATGCTCGCTCGGCGCGGGTGCCTGAACGACCTCCCAGCCCGGACGGTCGAGGCGACGGAAGAGGAGAACGCGTGAGCACCCGAACCGAGGCCCTGGAAGCGCGGCAACGCAAGCACATCCTCTTCACGTGGAGCGCCCAGAACACGGCGGCCCCGGTCCGCATCGCCGGCGGTCACGGGGCCTGGTTCCACGACCAGGACGGGCGCCGCACGCTCGACTTCGAGAGTCAGGTCTTCAACTGCAACATCGGCCACGGGCAGCAGGCGGTGACCGACGCCATCGCGCGCCAAGCGGCCGAGCTCGCGTGCGCCCACCCGGCGGCCGTCTTCGAGGCCAAGGCCGCGCTCGGCGAGAAGCTCGCCGCGATCACGCCGCCCGGGCTCGACCGGTTCTTCTTGTGTCTGTCGGGCGCCGAGGCCAACGAGAACGCGTTGAAGATGGCCCGTGTTCTCACCGGGCGCTCGAAGGTCATCGCACGTCGAAGGAGCTACCACGGTGCGTCCATGGGCGCGCTCTCGCTCACCGGCGATCCGCGGCGATGGGCAGGGGAACCGGACCTGTGGGGCGTCGTGCGCACCGAGGACCCCTACTGCTATCGATGCCCCTTCGGACAGTCCTATCCGGGGTGCGGGGTCCGCTGCGCCGAGCACCTCGAGCACGTGATCCAGATGGAGGGCCCGGACCGGATCGCCGCCGTATTCATGGAGGGGGTGACCGGCGCGAACGGGGGCTTCATCCCTCCGCCGGAGTACTGGCCGCGCGTGCGGGAGCTGTGCACGAAGTACGGCATCCTGCTCGTGGCGGACGAGGTCTTCACGGGCTTCGGACGCACGGGCAAGTGGTTCGCCATCGACCACTGGGGTGTCACGCCGGACCTGATGACACTCGGGAAGGGTCTGACGAGCGGCTACGCGCCCCTGGGCGCGGTCGCGCTGCGCAACGACCTGGCCGACCGCTTCGGCGACAAGGTGCTGCAGTGCGGGCTCACACACTACGCGCACCCGATCTCGTGCGCGGCGGCGTGCGCGACGCTGGACACCTACGTGGACCAGGACCTCATCGGCAATTCGGCCCGACTCGGACCTGTGCTGGGCGAGCTGCTGGCGGGGCTCAAGGCGAAGCACCCGCAGGTCGTCGGCGACGTGCGCAACCTGGGCTTGTGGGGCACGCTCGAGCTCGTCGACGACCCGACGACCCGGGCGCCGCTCGTGGGCTACAATCAGGGGCCCGGGGTGGGCACGCCCGCCGCCCGCTTCAAGGCGCTGCTGGCCGAGAAGGGCTTGCACATCCTGTTCAAGTGGAACTTCCTCTTCGTGGCGCCGCCGTTGTGCATCGACGAGCGGGACCTTCGCCACGGACTGTCTTTGATCGACGACGCCCTGACCGAGGTATTTCGATGAACAAGGTCTACGCCGACGCCGAGGCGGCTCTCCACGACGTGAAGGACGGCATCACGCTCATGTCCGGGGGCTTCGGCCTCTGCGGCAATGCCGAGAACAGCATCCGCGAGCTCGCCCGCCGCGGCGTGAAGGACCTGACGGTCGTGAGCAACAACTGCGGCAACGCGGGGAAGGGCCTCGCGATGCTGCTCAAGAACCGCCAGGTCAAGACGGTCATCGCGAGCTTCATCGGCGGGAACCCCGACCTTCAGCAGCAGATGCTCAACGGTGAGGTCGACGTGCAGCTCAACCCCCAGGGCACGCTGGCCGAGCGCATCCGGGCGGGCGGCGCGGGCATCGGCGGCTTCTACACACCCACGGGTGTGGGGACCGTCGTCGCCGAGGGCAAGGAGGAGCGGGTCATCGACGGCAAGCGCTACATCCTCGAGACGGCGCTCAAGGCGGACTACGCCGTCCTGCGGGCCCGCGTCGGCGACCATTTCGGCAACCTGCGCTTCTATCGCACGGCGCGGAACTTCGGGCCGCTGATGGCCATGGCCGCCCGCGTCACGGTCGTCGAGGTCGAGGAGCTCGTGCCGGTGGGCGCGCTCGATCCCGACGACATCCACCTGCCCGGGGTCTTTGTGCAGCGCATCTTCCAGGGGCGCGACTACGAGAACCCGATCGAGATCCGGACGACGCGACCCCGCCCGGCGGCCTGACGCTCAGCGGAGCGGGGCCCCTGTGAGGGCGCGGACCTCGTCGGCCGTATGCCCATGCGCCACGTCCACGAGCTCGAAGCCCTTCGGGCCGATGTCGACGGTCGCATAGTCCGTGATCACGCGGTGGACACAGGCGACGCCGGTCAGGGGGAGTACACACTTCTCGAGCAACTTCGGCTCGCCGTTCTTGTTCGTGTGGCTCATGAGCACGATGACCCGGCGCGCGCCGTTCACGAGGTCCATGGCCCCGCCCATGCCGTTGACGCGGGCGCCGGGCACCATCCAATTGGCGAGGTCCCCACCTTGGCTGACCTCCATGCCGCCGAGGATCGTCAGGTCCACGTGCCCGCCTCGGACCATGGCGAAAGACATCGCGCTGTCGAAGACGGAGCCGCCCGGCAGGATGGTCACGGTCTCCTTGCCGGCGTTGATGATCTGAGGATCCTCGTCGCCCTCGAAGGGGTAGGGGCCCATGCCGAGCAGCCCGTTTTCGCTGTGGAGCACGATGTCCATGCCCTCGGGCACGTAGTTCGCCACGAGGGTCGGCATCCCAATCCCCAGGTTGACGACGAAGCCATCGCGCAGGTCCTGGGCGGCGCGCTGCGCCATCTCTTCGCGGGTGCGGGGCATCCTGAGTCTCTCCGAGCGTGAATCGCGGCTACGATTCCAGAGCCGGGCCCGAGTGGCAAGGTCGAGGCTTCCGGTCGGCCCCGGTCTCGCGCAAGATGCGCGCCCTGCATGACCTGGCGAGACGACTACCGTTTTGAGCTGCCGCCGCACCTCGTGGCGCAAACACCGCCCCCCGTGCGCGGTGAGAGTCGGCTCCTCCACCTCCACCCGGACGGCACGCTCGAGGATGGCGCCTTTGCGCGCATCGTCGATGCGTTCCGGGGCGACGAACTCCTGGTGGTCAACGATACCCGCGTCGTTCCGGCGCGGGTGCTCGGACACAAGTCCACGGGCGGCGCCGCGGAGGTCTTCGTGGTCGCGCCCGTAGGTCCGCTCGGGCCCGACCCGGAGGTCGTGGCCGTCGTCGGCGCGAAACGACCGCGTGCGGGCACCCGCATCGTACTGCCCGAGGCCGAGGCGGAGCTGCTCGCGCCGCTCGAGGGCACGACGTGGCGCGTCCGCCTGCTCGGGGTCGACCATCTGTGGTCGTGGTTGGAGCGCGTAGGGCGCATGCCGCTGCCGCCTTACGTGCATCGGCCCGCCGACGCGGACGACTCGACGCGGTACCAGACCGTCTTCGCCCGCGAACCCGGGGCGGTGGCGGCGCCGACGGCCGGTCTCCACTTCACGACGACGCTGCTCGACGCCCTACGGCAACGCGGTGTCGAGGTGCACACGGTCACGTTGCACGTGGGGCTGGGCACGTTCACGCCGATACGCAGCGAGACGCTCGACGCGCACATCATGCACGCCGAGACGTTCGAGGTGCCCCACTCGACCCGGCACGCACTCACCCTCGGCCGCCCCGTGGTCGCCGTCGGCACGACCGTGGTTCGGGCCCTCGAGACCTACGCCCGCGAGCCTGAGGCGCACCAGACGCGGCTCTTCATCCGACCGGGTTTCCAGTTCCAGATCATCGATGGCCTCGTGACGAACTTCCACCTGCCGGAGAGCACGCTGTTGATGCTCGTGAGCGCCTTGGCCGGGCGCGAGCGTGTGCTCGACGCCTACCGGCGGGCCGTCGAGCTCCAGTACCGATTCTTCAGCTACGGGGACGCGATGCTGCTGCATCGCACGGGGGGCCGATGGACCTGAACTACCGCGTCGAGGCGCGATGCAGCGAGACTCAGGCCCGGACCGGCCGTTTCCGCACGACCCACAATGAGGTCGAGACCCCGCAGTTCATGCCCGTGGGCACCATGGCCTCGGTCAAGGGGGTCGATCCGCAGGCGCTGGTGGACCTCGGAGCGACCGTCATTCTCGGGAACACGTACCACCTGGGGATCCGGCCGGGTGTGCCCGTGCTGGAGGCGCTGGGCGGCATGCACACGATGGCGTGTTGGCCGCGTTCGATCCTCACGGACAGCGGCGGCTTCCAGATTCTGTCGCTGGCCAAGCTGCGCCGGGTCGACGAAGACGGGGTGAAGTTCCGAAACCACATCGACGGCGGTCTCCTGGACCTGACGCCGGAGCACTCCATCGCCATTCAGGCCGCCATCGGCAGCGACATCGCGATGTGCCTCGACCACCTCGCCCCCAGTGACTCCCCGCGCGAGGTCATCGAGGCCGCCATGGCCCGCACGACCCGATGGGCGGCGCGGTGTCTCGAGGCGCGCAGCCGCGCGGACCAGGCGCTCTTCGCCATCGTTCAAGGCGGCATCGACCTGGACCTGCGTGCGGCACACGTGGACGCATTGAGCGCGATGCCCTTCGATGGTTACGCGCTGGGCGGGCTCGCGGTCGGGGAATCCATCGCCGACATGGACCGCACCGTGGAATTCACGGCGCCGCGGCTGCCCGAGGACAAGCCTCGCTACCTCATGGGCGTCGGGACGCCGCGCGACCTCGTCGAGAGCGTCGCGCGCGGCGTCGACCTCTTCGACTGTGTGATGCCGACACGGAACGCCCGCAAGGGCGGGCTCTTCGTCGACCGCGGGCGCCGCAAGGTGAACCTCAACAACGCGCGCTTCCGGACGGACGCGGGGCCCGTCGATCCGGGCTGCGTTTGCCCGACGTGCATACGCTTCTCGGCGGGATACCTCCGCCACTTGCTGGTCTCGAAGGAGCTCCTCGCCTACGGGTTGCTCAGCGTGCACAACCTGCACGTCTACCTCTCGCTGATGCGGGAGATGCGCGCCGCGATCCGCGCCGGCGGCTTCGCGGCATGGCGCGCGGCCTGGCACGGGGGGACCGAGGGTTGACCCCCCCGGACCTTCGTGCTACCACGCGCCGATTTTTCGGCCACTTCGGCCCGGAGCGAACGTGAACGAGCTGCTGTACGCGTTGATCTCGCAGGACCCTGCCGCCGCCCCGCCCGGGGGATGTGCCCAGGCGGGAAGCCCGCTGGTGATGATGATGGTGATCTTCGCCATCTTCTACTTCGTCATGATCCGCCCGCAGCAGAAGCAGATGCGCGAGCACCAGCAGAAGCTGTCTCGCCTGAAAAAGGGGGACGCCATCATCATGAACGGCGGCCTCATCGGCACGATTCACGCGGCTGAAGAGAAAGAGCTCACGCTCGAGGTCGCCGACAAGGTCCGCGTCCGCGTGCTTCGGAGCCAGGTCGCCGACGTGCACACCATCGCCCCAGAGCCGGCCCCCGAGAAGGCGAAGTAAATCTATGAACAGGCAGTGGAAAACCAAGGTCGTGGGCACAGTCGCGGTCACGCTGCTCGCGGTGCTGATGCTCGTGCCGAGCTTCGTCGGCCTCAGCAGCCAGGTCGACGATCCGAGCGCGCTGCCCAAGTGGTACACGGACATCTTCAGCCGCAAGCTGGTGCTGGGCCTCGACCTCCAGGGCGGCATCCACCTGCAGTACAAGGTGGACGTGCCCGAGGCGTTCGCGCGCAAGTCGGCGGCGACCGCCACCGCCCTCGAGACGGCGCTCGCGGCCGAGCCGTACAAGCTGACCGGGATCGACGCCCTGCCCGGGAAACCGACGGACGTCGACACGGCGACGACGCTCGTCGTCAATTTCGCGTCGGCCGACGACGCGAAGCGGCTCGACCAGAAGGCGCTGGACCAGGCCGCGAGTGACTACACGATCTCGAGCGTGAGCGGCTCGACCGTCACCTTGAAGATGTCCACGGCGGCCATCGACCAGTTCCGTGCGGACGCGGTCGCGAAGGCCATCGAGACCATCGAGCGTCGTATCAACGAGTTCGGCGTGGCCGAGAGCAGCGTCACGCGCCGCGGCGAGGACCAGCTCGTCGTCCAGTTGCCCGGCGTGAAGGAGTCGGAGTTCGCGGCCGCGAAGGAGAAGCTGTCGCAGACCGGCCAGCTCCGCTTCCAGATCGTCGACCAGACGACCGGAGGTGAATTCATCCAGAAGCTCGCCGCGCGGATCCCCTCCGAGGCGAACTGGCCGGCGGACCTGAACGCCGACCTGAAGAAGCACAAGACGCTGAATCTGGGCTGGACCGTCCGCTCCACCAGCAAGGAGCTGCTGGCGTATCTGGCCAAGGACCAGGTCCCCGACACCCACATGGTCGGCTTCGAAGAGGTGTGGGTGAACCCGCGCGACAAGGACCTCGAGCCCCTCGAGAACCTCACGCCCGAGCAGGAGCAGGTCCTCGCCAAGCAGAAGCCCGGGCTCGACGCCTCCATCACGAAGGCCTTCCAGATTTACTACATGTTCCGGAAGGACGGCATCTCCGGAGAGAACGTCACGAGCGCCTCGGTGGGCTACAGCCAGTTCAATCAGCCCGAGGTCTACATGCAGTTCGACCAGCGGGACGCCGACGCCTTCTACGAGATGACCAAGAAGTTCACGAAGCAGCAGATGGCCATCATGATCGATGACCACGTCTACAGCGCGCCGCGCATCAACGAGCCCATCCCCGGCGGACGGGTGCGCATCACGCTCGGCAGCTTCGGCAACCAGGCCATGAAAGAGGCGAACGCCCTCGTCGCGGTGCTCCGCTCCGGTGCGCTGAACGCACCCCTGCGGAAACTCTACGACAGCCAGATCGGTCCGACGCTGGGCGCTGACTCGATCAAGGACGGCCAGAACTCCACGATCATCGGCTTCCTCGCCGTCTGCGGCTTCATGATCATGTACTACCGCCTCGCGGGCCTCGTCGCGAACGTGGCGTTGCTCTTCAACGTGGTCTTCACCCTCGCGCTCATGGCCGCGTTCGGCGCGACCCTCACGCTGCCCGGCATCGCCGGCATCGTGCTCACCGTCGGTATGGCGGTCGACTCCAACGTGCTCATCTTCGAGCGCATGCGAGAGGAGCTGAGGAACGGTGTCGGGGTGCGCAAGGCCATCGACCTGGGCTACGAGAAGGCGTTGAGCTCCATCGTGGACGCGAACCTCACGACCGTCATCGCCGGCCTCGTGCTCTACCAGTTCGGCTCCGGCCCCGTGCGCGGCTTCGCCGTCACGCTGGTTATGGGCATTCTCACCTCGATGTTCACGGCGCTCGTCATTACGCGGCTGATCTTCGAGTGGCAGTACAACCGCGGCGCCGAGCCGACCACGATGAGCGTCTGAGGGGCGGCCATGGAAATCTTCGCCAAAAAAACCGACTACGACTTCGTCGGCAAGATTCGGATCTTCGGCTTCTTCAGCGGTGCGCTCGTCCTGGGCACCTTCCTTTTGCTCGGGACCAAGGGTCTGAACTTCGGCATCGAGTTCGCCGGCGGCACCGAGGCGCTCGCGCGCTTCTCCGAGTCCGTACCCACGGACGAGCTCCGCGGCGTCGCCACGGAGATCGGCCTCGACCAGCCGGACGTCGTCGTTTATGGCTCCGCCGGGGAGTCCCGCTATCTCGTGCGGTCGCGCACGCGCAGCCTGCTCTCCCAGGCGGAGATCGACAAGGTGCGCGGGGCCGTCGTCGAGAAGCTCGGCGAGCCCGCGCTCTGGGACGCGACCGATGAAACGGGCGAAGAGATTCGGGTGCGTTTCGACGCCCCGAAGTCCGAGGACGACCTCCGCGCGGCGGTCACTTCGACGGGCCTCGAGAACGTTCAGGTCACCGTCCAGAGCGCCGGCACGACGCCCACCTGGCTCGTGCGCATGCCCGGGATTCGGGAGCGCCTGACACGAGCCGCCAAGGCGAAGTTCGGCGAGAAGTTCGTTCAGGTCGAGCGTCTGGAGTCCGTCGGCTCCGCCGTAGGCCAGCAGATGAAGGAGCAAGGCGCGCTCGCCCTGCTCTACGCCATCATCGGCATTCTCTTGTACGTCACGTTCCGCTTCGACTTGCGGTTCGGCCCCGGCGCGATCGTTTCGCTGGCCCACGACGTCATCGTCACGGTCGGTGCGTTCGCGCTCTTCGGCTGGGAGTTCAATCTCCAGATCATCGCGGCGCTCCTCGCCATCCTCGGCTACTCCGTCAACGACACGGTGGTCATCTACGACCGCATTCGCGAGACCGCGCTCGGGTCGAAGACCATGTCGCTGCGCGACGTGATGAACCGCGCCTTGAACGACACCCTCTCGCGCACCTTCATCACCTCGGGCGTGACGCTCCTCTCGGTGCTGTCGATCCTCTTCTTTGGCGGCCAGGTGACCGAGGGCTTCGCGATGGCGATGACCATCGGCATGATCTCGGGTGTGTACTCGACGGTCTACATCGCGAGCCCCGTGACCCTCTTGATGGACAACTACCTGTCGAAGCGTGAGGCGCTCGCGGCCGAGCGTCGTGCCGCGGAGTCCGCCAACGACGTCGCGCCGGCGCCGCGACCCTGAACCGCTGGACGCCGCGTCCGGTCGACGCCGCGCCGGTTCGACGCCTCGAGGAGACGCTCGAGCTCGTGCAGTGGGTGGCGACGGTGCTCGTCGGCCGCGGTCTCGACTCAGCGGAGGCCGTCCGCGCGCACTTCGAGGCCGACCTGCGCACGCTCCCGTCCCCGAGCGCGCTCGCGGACTGCACACGGGCCGCGGAGCGCCTGCGGCGCGCGATCGCCGCCGGCGAGCGCATCACGGTCTACGGCGACTACGACGTGGACGGTGTCACCAGCACCGCCGTTCTCTGCGGCTTCTTTCGAGAGGTCTTCGACCTCGAGCTGCACGTTTTCATCCCGCATCGGGTGCGCGACGGCTACGGGCTCAACGTCTCGGCGGTCGAGCGGCTCGCGCGCGAGGGGACGCGGGTTCTGGTCACCGTCGACAACGGCTCGTCGGCCGTCGCTGAGGTCGAACTCGCCCAGTCGCTCGGCCTCGACGTGATCATCGTCGACCACCACCAGGTGAGCGACCCGGAGCCGCCCGCCTACGCCCATCTGAACCCGAGACGCCCTGTGTGCACCTTCCCGGACAAGGGCCTCGCGGCCGTCGGGGTGGCGTTCATGCTCGTGGTCGAGCTCCGGCGTCAGCTGCGCGACACTGGGCACTTCAACGGTCGGAGCGTGCCGCGCATCGATCGCTGGCTGGACATCGTGGCGCTCGGCACCGTGGCCGACGTGGCCCCGCTGACGGGCCTGAATCGTGTCCTCGTCCGCCACGGCCTCGAGGTCGCGCGCGCCCAACCCCGGCCCGGCTTCCTCGCCCTGTGCGAGACCGCGCGCGTCACACCCGAGGCGCTCTCCGCCCGCGACCTCGGCTACAAGTTCGGCCCCCGCGTCAACGCGGCCGGCCGCATGGACGACGCGACCCGTGGCCTCGAGCTTCTGCGCGCCGACAACCTGGACACCGCCCGGCGGATCGCCTCGGGGGTCGAGGCGCAGAACCTGGAGCGGCGTGTCATCGAGCAGCGCATGACCGAGGAGGCCATCACACGCGTCGAGTCGGAGTCGGCGCTGTCGGACGCGGCGGCCCTCGTGCTGGAGGGGGACACGTGGCACCCCGGCGTGGTGGGCATCGTCGCCGCGCGGATGGTCGAGCGGTACGGCCGGCCCTCCGTGCTGCTCGCGCCGGACGCGTGTGGCTGGAAGGGCAGCGTACGGAGCGTGCCCGGCGTCGACGTCAAGCGTGCCCTCGACCGTTGCGCCCAGCACTTGCTGCGTCATGGCGGCCATGCGGCGGCTGCCGGTGTGTCGCTGCGTGTCGACGCGCTCGCCGCGTTCCGAAGCGCGTTCGCGGAGGCCATCGCGTCGGCGGCGGGGGACGCGCTCGTCCTCCATCGAGGCCCCGACGCCGAGGCGTCCCTCGCGGCCATCACGGGCGAAGCGACGGAGCAGCTCGCGCGGCTCGGGCCCTTCGGTGAGGCGAACCCCGCGCCGGTGCTCCTCGTCCGCGGGGTGCGCGGCCACGTGAAGCGGCTGGACGGGGGGCACGTGAAGGTCGCGCTCCCGCCCGCCGACCTGCCGCGGGAGATGCTCGCGTGGCGGATTGGAGAGCGCGCGGACCTCTTCGACGCGGCCGTCGACGTGCTCGTGACCCCGGAGATCGAGGTCTGGCGGGGGCGTCGATCCCTCGTGCTTCGGGTCGTCGAGGTGCGCGCGAGCGGAGCCCACGAGGCATGAGGGCGCGGCGGCGCGCCGGCGTCGGCCCCGGAAGCCCTCGGAGCCAGTGGATCCGGCTCGGGGGCACGCTCCTGGTGCTCGTCCTTTTGCTGGGGTACCGCGACTGCGTCGCGCGCGGGCCCGCTGTTGCGTTGGACGCGCTCGGCACCGGAGACGGCCGGACACCTTGAGGTCGTCATGACGCGGTGCGTCAGAATGCCTTGATCGAAAATGACGCGCTGCGTTATACTGCCCTCCACACTGTGGGAGGCTCGCATGGACACCCCGCTCAACCTCGAAAAGCTCCGTGTAGACGTCGAACAGCGCGCCCGGTCCGCCCGTGCTCAGCTCGACGCCTTGAAGTCTCGGGTCGAGTCCGGCCTGGACGCCGCCCGGTCCCGGGTCGAGTCCGAGCTCGACCGGATTGGTGTGCCGGCGGGCCTGCCGGCGCTTCGTCCCGAGAATCTGCGCAAGATGGCCCACGCCGTGACCGACCAGGCCCGGACACGCCTGCAGCGCACCTCCACGTCTCAGGCCGCCGAAGCGGTCCTGGCGAGTACGGCCGACGGGGATGCGGCTTCACCGGTCGCCGAGCGCGACGCGACGGGTTGACACTCCGCGGCGGCGCTGCTACCTGCCGCCGCCATGCCGCGCGTCAAGGGGCCGCTCCTGCGGCCGTTCGAAGGGGCCGACGAATGGCCCATCCTCAACCGGGCCCTCTTCGGTCAGGTGGACCTCGGGGGGCACCACCAGGTGCCGCTTGCCGCCGCTGTCCCGGTGGACTGGGCCGCGGTCTTCGGGCGAAACGCGCCTGTGACCCTGGAGATCGGCTTCAACCGGGGCCGGTTCCTGCGGGCTCTGGCCCGGCTCCAGCCCGAGCGAGACCACGTCGGCATCGAGATCCGGCGTCGGTACGCGTGGCGGGTGGCCCATGAGATGGCACGAGAGCAGGGGCCGGAGAACGTGCGGGTCGTCTGGGGGGACGCCAAGCTCGTGGCCCCGGCCGTCGCACCGCCCGGGGGCTTCGCGGACGTCTACATCAACTTCCCCGACCCCTGGTGGAAGAAGAAGCACACGAAGCGCCGGCTCGTGGACCCCGACTTTGCGCGGTCGCTGACGGACCTGCTCGCGCCCGGGGGCGCGTTTTGGGTGAAGTCCGACGTGGAGGCCATCGCCGAGGAGATCTCGGCGGCTTTTGCCGAAGAGCCGAGGCTCGTCGGCCCCGTGCCCTTCGGCGAGGCCGACCTGCCTCCGAGCTATCGGGAGGCCCGCTGCTTGAGCACGGGCCTCCCCGTGCATCGCTTCCGTTTCACTCGGCGGGCTGCGCCGGCTCTCGAGGCGCCAGCAGGTGGTGCAGGTTGAAGTAGTTGATGATGAAGTGCGCGACGATGGGCGCGACCAGTGAGCCCCGCGCGTCGTAGAGGGCGCCGAAGCCCAGGCCCAGCAGGAAGCTCAGGGCCGGCCAGATCCACAGGCGTCGGTCTCGAGTCAGGTGGGCCAGGCCAA
This sequence comes from Bradymonadia bacterium, assembly GCA_049318805.1. Taxonomy (GTDB): domain Bacteria; phylum Myxococcota_A; class Bradymonadia; order UBA7976; family UBA1532; genus CANLBD01. The sequence continues at coordinate 2,115 of JBMOFP010000016.1, read as the reverse complement.
AGAGGACGGAGGCCGCCACGAGCCCGAGCCTGGGCTGCAGGAAGCCACGGAAGAGCAACTCCTCGACCGTGGCGCTCATGAACGCCTGCAAGAAGACCTCGTTGGGCTTGAGGAAGGCGCGGACGACCTCCGCGAGACCCTCGGACATCCGGGAGAAGCTGTCGATGCGCAGCGCGGCGGCCTGGCTGGCCGCGACCAGGGCGAGACCGACGGACACGCCGAGGGCGACGTCGACCGCGAGGGACCCGGCGGGCGCGGGCAGCAATCGTGACCACGCGGAGCCCCCGAGGGCCCACTCGAGCGCGATCGTCGCGGCACCGACGATCGCGTACGCGAGCACCATCGTCTGCCCTATGCGTCGCGCCATGCGGCGGAACATACAGCGACGATTGACACGCCGCAGGGGGGTGCCTATCTTCGCGCGTCGATTTTTCAGTCCGATACTTGTGAGGACCGCATGGCAGAACGCGAACCCGAAGAGCTCGAGCCGCCCGGCGACGACGAGCTCGCGATCGAGGTCGAGAACTTCAGGAACCTGCTCCTCGGTGAGAAAGCGAAGCTCCTCAAGAACGCGCAGCGCACGCTGACCGAGGACATGACCCTCGACCAGGACGACCTCCCGGACGAGATGGACCTTGCGACGGCCGACTACAACCAGTCGCTGGCCTTCAGGCTGCGTGGCCGTGAGCGTCTCCTCTTGAACAAGATCGACGCCGCGCTCGAACGTCTCGAGAACGACGAGTACTTCTGGTGTACGACGTGCGGCGCTTTCATCGGCTTGAAGAGACTGCTCGCTCGACCGGTGACGACGCTGTGCATTCGCTGCAAAGAGAAGCAGGAGCGGCAGGAGCGCAGCTTCGCGGGTTGAGGCCCGAGAGGGTCGCCATGGCGGCCCTCGCCGGTTTGCTGGTCGGGTGCATCGCCTCGAACTCGCCGAAGGACGTGGGCGACGCGAGCGACGCAGCGGGGGTGGACGCCCAGGTGCCCCCCCCGTGTCGCGAGGATGGTTTCGGGCCGTCGGCCCCCGGCGCACCCGCGGCCACCCTGGGCCCGGGTCGCTACGGGCCCTTGGTGGTTTGCCCGGGAGAACCAGACCACTTCTTCGTGCGGCCAGCCACGGACGAGGTCTACCAGGTCCGGGTACAGGCGCTCGCCGGCCCGGGGGTCGGGCTCGTCGTCCACGGCGCGGACGAGACGCCGCCGACGGACACGGTCACGGTCGAGGCGAGCCTCGGGCCGACGGAGCTGCAGATTCGCACGCTCAGCGCCGACGCCGACACGGCCGCGCGGTATGTCCTGGAGGTCGAGGCCGCCCCGCGAGCCTGCGTGCCGGACGCACTCGAGCGGCTCTCGGGCGGACAAGGGGCGCGTCGGGTCGTGGTCTGCCCGCGCTCGACCGTGCGGCTCACGGCGGAACCGACGGCACCGCCGGGTGTGGTGACGCTGCGGCTGGTCGCCGGAGAGGCACTGTGGCGCACGTGGGCCGGCGAAGGGCTCTCTGGGTACGGCGACCGTGCGCTCTTCGCAGGTGAGGCCCTCGTGGAGCCCTGGGGGCCACGCCCGGTGACCGCGTGGACCCTCGAGAACCCGGGGAGAGGGGCCGTGGTGGTCGAGGTCGAGGCCACGCCGGCGGGGGCTCCGGGCGAGGACGCCCCACCGGGTCGAGTTCGCTGGCCCTATCCGGGCGACCTGACCGGGATCGAGGTCGTCACCTGGGCGCCGACGCGTTTGCTCGACGCGTCCACCTTCGGCCCTGCGCCGGGCGGCGACGCCCCGGGCACGGAGGCGGTGCTCCTGGGCGCCGGCCAGGTCGAGGTCGAGGTCGAGGTTCGGTCGGTTCTGAAGGACGCGCTCGTTCGCCCTCTGGCGGGGTCGGGCGAGGGCGGGCAGCCCTGGCGGTTCGGCCCTCTCGGACTCGAGCCGACGGCCTCACCGGGCGCCGGGGTCTCGGCCGCACTGGGCCTGCTGGCGTGGATTCGCGGGGCCCGTGACCTCGACGCTCTGCGCTTCGGCGCGGGGAGTGCACGGCTGGTGGTCGAGTACTCCCCGGGCCGTGCGGCGCGCTGTGGCACCTGCTTCGCCCCGGGCGCGGTGCCCCGAGTGTTCCTGTCGGGG
>JBMOFP010000015.1:0-53679 GCA_049318805.1 Bradymonadia bacterium | reverse complement strand
CCACGGGGGTCAGGCGCCGGTAGACCTCTTCGACGAGGGTCCGCACCTGGCCGAGGAAGGCCGGCTTCTTCTTCTTCGGCCACACGCGGCCGTCGAACTCCCAGGCCAGCGCACGCTCGATGCTGGCGGTGGCGTGGGTCGGGCCGTAGCCCAGGTTGAAGAGCAGGCGGGCCCGCGCCTTGATCTCGGCGACGTACTGCGCGTTGAACGCGTCCGGGTTGGCCTTGTGGGGGACGGACATCCAATCGAAATCGGGCTGCGACATGGTCTTCGGGTCTCCGCGCGTCGAGGGGTGAAGCATCGTCTGCCTCAGCCCGCCTGTAAACGGCGAAGCCGGTGGACCCAGACCGAGGCCTCGCCGGTGGGCACCCGAGGGCCCCGCACGGCCGTCGTGTAGGCGTGCCCCTCGAACTCGAGCAGGGTCTCGGGCAGCCCGAGGCGGTGGGCCCGTCCCGGGTCCGAGAACCACAGCTCGGCGCCGTCCGTCGGGCTCAGTAGGGCGCGCACCGCACCGGCCACCCACGGCACGTTCCGGGCCTCGTAGAGCACGTCCGCGGCCACGAGCAGGTCGCACGCCAGGTCGGGCGGCGGCGCTCTCCAGTCGACCTGGCGCGTCGTCACGTTCTTCAGCCCGAGCGCCGCGGCGCTGGCGTCGACGAACCGGAGCGCGTCTTCGTCCCAGTCCGTCGCCACGACCTCGGCCGCGCCGCGTCGGGCGGCGGCCAGGCTCACCAGGCCCAGACCGCAGCCGAGCTCGATCACCCTACGGCCGCGCACACTCGGCGCGTCGACGGCGATGGCCGAGGCCAGGGCGATCGCCGAGGGCCAGAGCTCCGCCCAGTACGGGATGCGCTCGTCGGCGTCGAGCGTCTCCAGGGCGTCGAAGAGGGCGTCCGGGTTCGTCGGTCGCCAGAGGCGAAGCGGGCCGTCGGGGAGCGGCACCTCGACGGCTTCGTAGGGGTACGGCAGCTCGGTGTTCACCGCGCCACGCTACACCAGCGGCGGTCAGAAGCCGTAGCAGGCGCCGTCCCCGCCGCAGACCGCGTTCGCGCCGCACTCCCGGTCGGACCGGCAGCCGGCGACCTCCTCGCACACCCCGTCGTAGCGGCAGTAGAAGCCGGTGGCGCAGTCGAAGTCGCCGACGCAGCCGGGCACGGACTCGCACAGGCCGTCGGGGCGGCAGAAGTAGCCGACCGCACAGTCGGCGTCCCAGTCGCACCCCGCCTGCTCCTGGCACGCGCCGTCGGCGCGGCAGAAGAAGCCCGGGGCGCAGTCCAGGTCGTCGTCACAGCCCGGCATCTCCTCGCAGACCCCGTCGGCGCGGCAGAAGAAGCCCTCGCGGCAATCCCAGTGGCCGTCGCACCCCGGCGTTTCCAGGCAGACGCCGTCGGCACGGCACAGAAAGCCCGCGGCGCAGTCCGCGTCCGAGTCGCAGCCGGGGCGCTCCTGGCACACCCCGTCGGCACGGCAGAAGAAGCCCCCGATGCAGTCCTTGTCCACGCGGCATCCCGGCGCTGGCGCAGGCGGCGGCGCGGGCGGCGTCGGCGGCCGAGCGGCGGGCGCCGCGACACATCGGCCGTCGTCGCGACACAGCGACCCGGCCGCGCATTCGGCGTCCCGCTGGCAGCGCGGCTCCCCGACACAGATCCCGTCCTCGTCGCAGCGCATCCCCGGGAGGCAGTCGGCGTGGGCGCGGCACAGCCCGTCCGGCAGCGCGCGGCACCGGCCATCGTCGCACCGCTCGTCCGACGGGCAGTGGGTGTCGAAGGCGCAGCCGAGCGGAGCGGCGCACAGCGCCTCGTCCGTACAGACGTGCCCGGGCGCACACTCGAGGTCCAGGCGACACCCGGCCAGGGCGTAGCAGAGGCCGTCGTCACCGCAGTACTCGTCCGGCTCACAGGCGCGGTCCAGACGACAGCCCGAGAAGGACTCGGGCGACGGCGAGGCGCGGCCGTCGTCGTTGTCGCGGGTGATGTGACAGGCGGGCATCCACGAGGCAAGAAAGCAGAGGAAGAGCGCGCGGCGCATGTTCGACTCCGGGAAAATTCTTTGGTTTCGGTGTGTTGCGGAGTTCATCCGCCTCTCGAACATTCAGACGGGACTTCGCCCGCGCGTATTCGATTTTCCCGATCTGTGGTTTATCCTCCGCCCACTCGCGTTTGCGGGTGGACGATGGGCTCGAGGGCCCGACTGGGGGGGGTGTGGCCAAGCAGGGGGACGTAGAGGAGCCAGGCGGGGGCGTCTCCGCGACCCCGGTGCGACTCGACCACCGCTACGAGCTGGTCGACCGGACCGGCTCGTCCATGGGGACCGTCGCGCTGCCGACGATTCACCAGCTCGTCAAACAAGGGCGGCTCTTCGCCACCGACCTCGTCTCCCGCGACGGAGAGGCCGCCGTCGCCCTGGGCGACGTGCCGGAGATCCGCGCCGTCTTCGACGAGACGCTGCCGCCCGAGTTTCAGGTCGCGCACAGCACGATGCGGCCGCGACCCGACCTCGCCGGCCCGCTCGACCGGTCGAACCTGGCCGGAGTCTTCGCGCGCCTGCACCAGGAGGCCCGCACCGGGCGCCTCTTCCTCATCAGCGAGGATCGCCGCCAGGAGAAGGTCGTCATCTTCCAGCGCGGTGTGCCCGTCAACGCGATGTCCAACATCTCCGAGGAGCAGATCGGCGAGGTGCTGATCGCCCACGGGCTCATCACGCAGGACCTGTTTCGGCAGGCGGTGGCCCATCGCCGTGACACCGGCGGCCGCATCGGCTCCGCGCTCGTCGCGCTCCAGGCGCTGTCCCCGAGAGACCTGCACCGCGCGCTCTCGCTCCAGGCCATGGAGCGGCTCCTCAACGCCTTCCGTCAGCAGACCGGCAGCTTTCGGTTCGTGCCCGACGAGACCGCGGCGAGCGAAGAGATTCTGCTCTTCGCGAGCGTGCGCGAGCTGATCGAGAGCGGGCTGCACGCCTCGCTCACGCCGCAGGAGATCGCCGAGGAGCTCGCAGCCTACGGGGACGTGCCCGTCGAGGTGCGCACGAACGCGCTGCAGCAGCCCTGGGCGCGGGCTCAGGCCCCGGGCGACGCCGAGGTCCTGGGCCTCGCGTCGAAGGGGCTCGTGACCTCGCAGCTCGTGCAGACCGTGGCCTCGGCGCTGCGCCTGACCATGGACGAGGCGCGGCGGCGGGTCCTGTCTTTGATGCGCTTCGGCCTTCTCGGAGTCGGGGAGGCGGCGCTGCTCTCTCTCGACGCCGCCCTCGCGCGGCTCCAGACCGAGCACGCGTACGACGTGCTGCGCCTCCCGCGCGGCGCCACGAGCGAGCAGGTCGCCGCGGCCGCCGAGGTGCAGCTCGAGGAGCGTGGTGGGCGTGCGCAGTCGGGGGATTCGGCGGCCGTCGCCCGAGCCCGGGACAAGATCCGCTCCATCATCGAGCAGGCGGCCCGAGTCCTCGCCGACGAAGACACCCGCGCGATGTACGACCGGGCCCTGCAGCTCGGCCTCGACTTCGAGCAACCCGAGGTGCGGCTGCGCATCGAGTACGAGCACTGGCTGACCCGGGGCAAGGCGCTCCTCGTTCAGCAGAAGTACCAGGACGCGCGCCGCGCGTTCCTGGCCGCCTCGCAGAAGATGCCCGAGGACCCCATGGTCTACGTGCATCTCGGCTGGTCGCAGTTCCTGGGGAGCAACCGGGACAAGGGCGCCGCCTACGAGGCCATCCGAGAGGTCGAGCGCGCCCTGCGCCTGTCGAACGAGCTGGATGTGGCCCACGCCACGGTCGGGAAGATCCACCGCCTCGCGGGCAACCTGAAAGAGGCCGAGGATTGCCTACGCCGCGCGATTCAGCTCAACCCGCACAACAACGAAGCGCAAAGCGAGCTGCGCCTCATCTTCGCGCGTGAGCTGGACGGCAAGGGGCCCAAAGGCAATCGGTCGTCGTCCGTGGCCTTCGAGTCCCCGCTCGCCCGGAGCGCCGCGGTCTTCGTCGTCGTTTTCGCCGCCCTCTTCGGCCTCGCCAATCACCTCGGCGGCGGTGTCACGGTCTGGCCCGATGGCCTCATCGACCCCGACAACAGACTCCTCGCCAACCTGCGCGAGGTGCCTGCGGCGCTGCAGGTGATCGGCAACCTCGAGCACTACTACGACGTCGCGGATCCGTGGTGGTGGGCTCGACGAGGGACACTCCTGGTCGTGGGTCTGCTGGGCATGATCTTCATCGTGCGGGACCGTCCGCACATCGCCGGCCCGGGGGTCGCGTTCGCGCTGCTGGGCATCGTCTATGGGGTGCTGAGCGGCTTCCTCTCGGGGACCCCGCGTCAGGTGAGCCCCCTGGGCATCGTGCTCGGCATGTCCGCGTTCCACGTCCTCGTCGAGCAGATTTTTTTCATCGGTTTTCTGTTCCGGGCGTTTCAGAAGGACCTGGGGAACGGCGGCCAGGCCACGGCGCTCACGGGCCTCTGCTACGGGATCTATCAATGCTCGTACGTCGCGGTTTACTCTGAGCCCGTCAGCTTCATCATTTCGAACATCCTCCAGGTCGGGGCTTTCGGTGGCGCCGTCTACGCCGCGCTCGCGTGGCGCAGCGGCGGGATGCTCGCCCCGTTTCTGACGCACCTCGTCGTGAACACGACGATGATGGTCCGCGCGAATCTGCACTATTCTTTGTGAACCATGGGGGACGGGGTGGCGAACGGACGGATTCTTTTGGCCGATGACGGCCGCGCCCTCGGAGATGCGCTGCGGCCCGTGCTCCGTCAGAAGCCGGACTTGCCCGAGGTCCTGACCGCCGAGGACGGTGCGGCCTACGTCACGGAGTTCACGCGTGCCGCGCGCGCCGGGGAGTCGCCGCGGCTCTGCATCATCAACACCCGCCTCCCGAAGCTCGAGGGTCGCGCGGCGGCGCTCGCCCAGCGTTCCGTCGAACGCGGGCTCGGCGTCGGGCCGGTGCCCATCCTCTTTTACACGGGCGACCCCGCGGACGACGAGTTCAAGGCCTTCCTCACCCGGTGCGGGCGGGCGGTTCACTTCGTGCGGGTGCTCGACCTGCCGATGGAAGAGCAGGCGCGACGACTCGGTGTCGCCATCGAGAAGCTCTTGCTTCAGCTCGGAGGTCGGTGATGCGCTTGGCCGGCACGAAGTACTGTCCGAGCTGCGGTCAAGACGTCCAGCTCGAGGCCAGCCTCGAGGGCGCCTACCTGCTCACGAGCTGTGCGAACTGTGGCTTGGGGCTCGGCCTCAAGGTCGCGAGCGGTGAGGAGAGCGCGCTCATGGCGCGGGGCGGCGGCCTCGAAGCGACCCCCAGCGCCTCGGTGGAGACCCGCGCCGCGCTGCGGGCGTCCCGCAGCTTGACCCCGGCCCCGGTCCCGCTGGCATCGCCGGGGTCGTCCAGCGAGTCGGTGTTGTCCACGCAGTCCATGGAGGCGATCCAGATCCTCGCCCAGCAGACCGGGCAAGAGGTCGTGCCTGCCGGCCAGGTCAAGCAGATGCGGAGTGTCTTCGTCGTTGAAGACTCCGGTTTCCTGCGGCAGGTCGCCCATGACCTGCTCACCACCAAGGGCCTCGCCCGCGAGGTGGTCGAGTGCTCGGACGGGCCCGCCTTCCTCGAAGAGTTCGTGCGGGCGGCGCTCGCGGGGCGAAAGCCCGATCTCGTCGTGCTCGACGTGCGCATGCCCGAGATGGACGGCCGTGATGCCGCGACGGCGATGCGCGCCGTCGAGGTCGCGCTCGGTGTGAAGCGCACCCCGATCCTCTTCTTCTCGGCGGTGCTGTGCGACGAGCCGTTCAAGCAGATGCTCGAGGCGCTCGGGAACGCGAAGTACGTGCGCAAGGCCGACGGCGGTGACCCCCAGCAGCTCGGCGAGCGCATCGTCGCCGTGCTCGAGCGGCTCGTCGGTGTGAAACGTTGATCCGTGGCCTTTACAGCACCGGTGAAGATGTTACACTGGCGCTGGATTGAATGGAGGGACGACCCATGAAGCGCACGGTGAGTCTGGGTATCGCGCTGGTGGTGCTGCTCGCGGCCGGCGTCGCGTTCGCAGGCGGCGGTGGTGGCGGCGGTGGTCCGGCCCCCGGGGGCGGCGGCGGTAGCCCCGAGCCCGAGACGTGGGCGCTGATGTTCTTCAGCCTGGCGCCGGGTGCGTGGTTCGCGCGACGAGCCCTGTTGGCGCAGCGCCGCGCTTGACCCCGGCGGCGGTCGTCGCTGCCGGGCTCTGGCTCGCGGCGGCGCTGCCCGTGGCGGTCTGGTCGACGGACGTCTGGATCTCGGGGTTGCTCGGCGGGGCGACCACGGCGTTCATGATGCCGGTGTTGGTGGTGGGCCTCGTCTGGCTCACCGCCCGAGGTGTGCCGGCGGCGCTGGCCCGCGTCGAGGTCGACGTGGCGGCCCAGCATCCCATCGCGCTCGCGGCGCTTGGCCTCGGACTGCACCTCACGGGCGGTGTGCTCGCCGGGGCACACCGGGACGCGCTCATGCTTTCGGGCATCGGTCTGCCCCTGCTGCTCTACGCCGGTCTGTCGTACGCGGCGGGACCCGCCACGGCGTCGCGGTACCGATTTGCGCTCGGATGCCTCTACTTCGCGCTGCCCTGGGAGCACTTCCTCGCGGACTTCGACGCTTCACTCCAACGGTGGAGCGCGGTCATCGCCTACGAAACCCTGCACCTCGCGGGCTATCCCGTGACGTGGTGGGACGAGATCACGATCGTGGACCCGGACTACTGGGTCGTGGTGAACGAGACGTGCTCGGGCATGAATATGCTGCTCACGCTCGGCATCTACACCCTCGTCTACGGGTGGGTGACGCAGCGTGTCTTCGTGCACCGCCTCGTGCTGCTGCTCCTCGTGCCGGGGCTGGCGCTCCTCGCCAACGGGCTCCGCGTCGCGGTCATCCTCCTGCTCGGCAAGTATGGAGGCGACGCGCTCGCGCAGGGCTTCTGGCACACCGGCAGCGCGTACCTGCTCTTTGTGCCGGTCTTCTGGGCGCTCTATGCCGCGGGGCGCCTGCTCGCGGCCCGGGCCGCGGCGAGCAGCAGCCCGAGCGCGGGCCAGAGCGCCCAGTCGCCGTAGCGTGAGGCGAAGGGCACGTCCGTGCGGCGATGCACCACGCCCGACAAGACCCCGTGCTCGAAGAGGCCGAGCGTCCCGTGAACGCGCCCCTGGGGGTCGATGAGGGCCGAGATGCCCGCCTGGCCGATCCGCACCAGCCAGCGGCCGTTCTCGACCGCCTGGACGATGGCGCGGTTCGTCATGTGATGGGCGATGGGCGACGCCCGGAAGCCGGCGTCGTTGCTGAGCACCGCGAGCAGCTCCGCCCCCCGCGAGACCAGGGCGCGGCCGACCTCGGGGTAGACCGACTCGAGGCAGATGAGCACGCCGACCCGGCCATGGGGCGTGTCCACGGGTTCGAAGGCGCCGCCGGGGGTGTAGGCGGCCTCGTGGCTCGGCACCAGGCGGACCTTGTCGTAGCGCGCGAGCGTACCCCCGTCGGGCCCGAAGACGACGGCCGCGTTGGTCTTCTCGCCGTTCGGTAGACCCCACGGCAAGCCGGCGATCAGGGTGGTGCGCGGATTCGGAAGCCCGAGTCGCGGAAGGAGTTGAGCCCGCAGGCTCGGCACCTCGGCGATGGGCAGTCGCACCGCGGTCTCGGGCCAGAGCACCAGGTCGGCGCCGTCGTCGTAGGCGCGCTGACTCAGGCGCGCGTAGGTCTGAACGACGGCGCGTTGCAGCGCCGGATCCGCCGCGGCCCCGGAATACGCGTGGTTCGGGAGGCCCCCTTGCACCGCGGCCACGCGCACCGGGCTGTCTCCGAGGGGCGGGGCCGCGAGGTGTCCGGTGAGGCCCGCGCCGAGCAGAGCCGCGCCCAGGGCGAGGGCCGCGCGTCGGTGCCCCGTGGTCGGCCCGAAGAGCCCATGGAAGACCACGCTCTGCGCGAGCGCGACGAGCCCGCTCACCCCCAGCCCGCCGATCCACGGCGCGAGCCCCAGCCAGGGTCGCAGCGCGTCCACGTCCGCGATGCAGCCGACGTAGCTCGCGGGCATCGAGAGCGGACCCACGGTCCTGAGCCACTCCGTGACCGTCCACAGGGCGGCGGGGAGGAGCAGGTCCATCCACGCCGGACCGCGCCCCCAGAGGCGACGAAACGCCAGGGCATAGAGCACCATCTGGCTCGCCGTGTAGAGGGCGAAGCCCGCGAGCAGCCAAACGCCGTAGTCGATGACCCCGTAGATGTGCAGACCGCCCAGGAGGCCCACGAGGCCGCCCAGCAGCGCCGTACGGCCGGGCGGGCTCGGCGAGCGCAGGGCGACGAGGAGCGGGACGTTGGCGAGGAGCGCGGGGGCGCCGTGGTAGACGAACGCGACGCCGTTGAGGAGACCGGCCAGGGTCGCGAGGGCGAACGCCAGCGAGGTCGACATCAGAGCGGCGCCTCGGTCAGGCCGGGCAACGCGAGCCCGGGAGAGTCCGCGGCAAAGGCGCCGGGCGCAGTCACGACCACCCCCTCGCCGGGCACCGCGACGACCCATTGCTGGCCGAAGGGGGAGACGACCAGGACCGGGCCACGGCCCGCGGGGAAGACCAGCCGGGGCGTCGAGGCCGGCGCGTCGTCGACGCGGGTGACCCCGGCGGCGTCGAGGCGCCGACGCCACGCGTCGAGGGTGCCGTCTTCGGGCGCCGCCACTCGCAGGCCGTAGCGCGCGAAGAGCTCGGTCGGCAGGTCCAGCGGCCGCGGGTCGATGAGCTCACCCCAGGGGTGCGCGCGCGGGGCGGTCCACACACGCACGACGCCCTCGACGTCCGGGAGCGCACCGACCTCGCGCACCGCCTGCGCCGTCAGGCCGGACACCCAGAGCACGAGCACGCACCACAGGATTTGCGTGCCTCGGGTGCTTCGATCCGCGGCCGGTGACCGGTTCACGGGTCGCGCGCGAGCCGGAAGCCCACATCGAAGCTGACGGCCGTCGGCGACATCGCGTGCCGGCTGGCGACGCGCGCGTGCACGTCGAGCCGCTGCCAGCTCCCGCCCCGGCAGATGCGGTCATTGCCCGCGGTCGTGGTGGAGGTCCAGTCGGCCACGCCGCCGGCCAGATCCATGACGCCGTAGGGTGAGCGGTCCTGGGGGTAGCTGCCGCAAGGTTCGGGGGACGGAGAGCCGATGCGGCTGTGGGCCGACTTGCAGTAGGTCGGCTCCCAGGCGTTGCCCCAGGGGAAGGCGCGGGCGTCGGCGCCCCGGGCGGCCTTCTCCCACTCCAGCTCCGTGGGCAGTCGGTACCGCACCCCGTCGAGTCGGCCCCGCCACGCACAGAAGGCCTCCGCGTCCTCGGCGCTCACCCCGAAGACGGGCCAGTTCGGGTCCCAGGGGTCGCCGGTGGGGCCCATCGCGGGCAGGCTGAAAGCGTCGCCCGTGAACTCGAAGAGGGGGCCGCCGCGCTTGAACTGGCGCGGTACATGGAGCATCGCTTCGTCGGGTCGGCCCTGGCTCACGAGGTCGTCCAGGAAGTCCAGGTACTGCCGACAGCTCACCGGCAGCCGCGCGATGCAGAAGTCCTCGACGTAGACCTCCTCGCGCGGGAGCGGCCATGTGGCCGCGGGGTCTCCGCCGACGGTGCACGGACCACCGGGCACAAAAACGAAGCCCGCGCCGAGGGCGGCGTCCCCGTGGAGCCGCACCTTGAGGTCCACCTCGCCCAGCCGCGAGACGAAGACGGGCACCTGGGTGTCCCGGAGCCCCGGCGCGCGCAAGACGAGCAGGTAACTGCCCATGGGCAACGGATCCACGGCCAGGGGTGTGCGACCCAGGTCCACGGCGGCCTCGGGCACGAGCACGAGGTCGCGCTCGATGTACCGGAAGAGCACGGCGCGCGCGGCCGGGGGGTCGGTGAGCACCACCAGCCGACCGTCCCCCCGCAACCGCACCGCGTACTGGTCCGCGTCGAGGCTCTCGAGGGTCGCGCGGTGGGTGACCATGGCGAGGCCGTCGCCGTCCCGCTCAGCGTCCAGGAAGGCCGTCCAGTGCAGGGCCGCCAGGGCGTCCCGCGACTCGACCCGCTCCGGATCGTGGCCCAGGGCCTCTCGAATCCGCTGCGTCGCGTGGGCCCACGCCTCGGTGGTCTCGCGCCGGGTCGATTGCAGGCGTTGCTCCAACTCCCAGAGCGGGCGACGACGCTCCAGACCGTCCCAGGGCATCAGACGCAGGCGCAGGCGCTCGATCTCCGCGCTCAGCTTCTCGGCGGACAGCCGGCGCAGCTCGTAGACCTGGGCGTTGGTTTGGCCTTCCGTGAGGTGTCGGGTCGCGTCCTCGACCCGCCGCTCCTTCTCGCGTTGGCCGGCGAGGAAGCCCTCCAGCTCCGCGTGCAGCGCGAGCGTGGTCGGATACCGATGCTCGCGCTCCTTCGAAAGGCACCGAAGGCAGATCTCCTCGAGGTCGACGGGCACGTCCCGGTCGGGCGCGCGCTCCCGCGGAGGGACCACCGGCTCACGCAGCAACTTCCGCAGGATCGCCTTCGCGTCCTTGCCGGTGTAGGGCGCGCGCAGGGTCAAGCACTCGTAGAGCAGGGCGCCCACGCTGTACACGTCCGACCGCTCGTCGACCTCGTCGAGCAAGCCCAGGGCGAGCTCCGGTGGCATGTACCCCGGCGTGCCGATCACCTCACCGTGACGGGTCGCCCAGTAGCTCAAGGCCTCGCGGTGGCTCTTGACCTTCTGGTCACCGACGCCGCCCCGGTCCGACTTGACGATCTTCGCGAGCCCCCAGTCCATGATGAGGACCTCGCCGTAGTCTCCGAACATGATGTTCGAGGGCTTGAGGTCGCGGTGGATGACGCCGCGGCTGTGCGCGTACGCCAGGCCCATGCAGACCTGCTGGAGCGAGGTGAGCAGGCGTGTGCGGTTGAAGATCCGCACGACCTCGGCGTCTCCGGCGCGCAGTTCGCGGAGCACCTCACGCAGGGTGCGGCCGCGCACCAGCTTCATCGTGAAGTAGATCTGGTCGTCGTCGAGGGTGCCGACGTCGTAGACGGGCACGATGTTGGGGTGCTGCAACTGCCCCGTGATCTGCGCCTCCTCGGTGAACCGGAGCTGCAGCCCCATCTGCTCGTGCGCGCCGCGGATGAGGAGCTTCATCGCGACGGGGCGGTCGATGTTGCGGTCGTGCGCGTGGAGGATGCGGCCCATGCCGCCGCGGGCGAACTCCTCCCCGAGGTCGTAGCGCCCGGGGCCGTTCACGATGACCGGGAGGTCCGCACGGGACTCCGCCGGCGGCGCCGGTGTGCGCGCCGCATCGGCGACTTCGTGCGCGAAGAGGTCGGCGTCCGGCGCGACCCGCGTATGGAACTCGTCGTGCAGCGGGAACGGCATTGCGCCGACCTCGGCGGGGTCGAGGACCGTGACCTGCGCCGCGAGCCCCAGCGGCATGGGCAAAGGCGTCGGCTGCACCACGACCGGCGGCGCCTCGAACATCGGCTCCGGCGCGGGATGGACCACCGAGGGTGAGTTCGAGCCCAGCCCCAGGGCGCGCTCCAGGTGCGCGCGCGCCAACGACGCACGAATGGACTCGAGCTGTTCGCGCGAGACGACGCCGGCCTCGACGAGCGCCTCGCCGAGGCCGAGCTCACGCGGCACGGTGGCGAGGCTCGCGGCCGAGGCCCGCCCCAGCTGCAGCAGGAGCGGTCGAGGCATGCCGAGCCGCGCCTCGAGCGCGGTCAGCAGTTCATCGTCGGAGATGGGCGGCGGCATGAGACCACTTCAGAGTGTGCATCAGGGGCCATCGCTCGTGTAGATCACCCGCCGGTAAGTGCCGTCGAACAGGTTGAGATTCGCGCCGCATCGCCAGCCCGCGCCGAGGTTGCCGCGGTTGGTCGTGTGCCAGCAGAGGCGGCTCGCGTCCTGGGCGCGCGTCGTGTCGCAGCTGAGGCGGGTCACAGCGGCCCCCGCGGGCGCGAAGCCGATGCTCGAGTTGTTGTTGTAGTACCACGCGACGCCGTTGGCCTCGTGTGTCGCTTGCTGGCCCTCACCGACCTCGAAGAGCACGTCGGCTCTCGGGGCCATGGCCGCGACCTGGAGGTTGACCGCGTTCGACGGTAGGCAGCCGTAGAGCAGCCAGTCGCCGTCGCAGCCATCGTAGACGGTCGCGAGTGACTCCGAGTTGTCGTACGTGCTTCGATAGCACTCGCGCCAGCCCGTCAGCGTGGCCGGATCAACGTTGTTTCGGACGCCTTCCCAACGGACCGCTTCGACGCCGCAGTTCCCGTCCACGCACATCACACCGGCGCCGCAGACCCGTCCGCAGGCGCCGCAGTGGACCTCGTCGGAACGAATGTCGCGACACGCGCCGGCGCAATACTCGAATCCGGAGCGCTCACATTGATCGCCGGCGGCAGTGCATGACGGATCGTTGGGGTAGTCTGTGCGGCCGTCGGCGTCGTCGTCGGCGAGGTTGCCGCATTGGGGCGCGGCCCCGATGTTCGCCTCGCTGACGTCATCCGCGCCCGTACAACCCGGATCGAAGAGGTCGACCCGACCGTCGGCGTCGTCGTCGATGCGGTTGTTGCACTGGGTGTTCCCGATCTCGCCCTCGCTCGTGTCCAGCCCGCTGTCACACTCGGCGTCGTCCGCGTCGGCCTGGCCGTCGAGATCATTGTCCCGCCGGTCGTTGCACTCGACGAAACGTGCGGGCGGGTCCTCGTCGCTCCCCGCCGCGCCCTGACACTCCACGTCGCTGGGAAAGTCCAGCAGGCCATCGGCGTCGTCGTCCCGCCCGTTCGAACAGACCGGTGCGGCCGCGGGGGCGCGCTCCGAGGGGTCGTTCGCGTGGGTGCATCCTGAGTCGTACGGAAAGTCGATGCGGCCATTCAGGTCGTCGTCCAGGTCGTTCGAACACTGCGGCACCGCGCCGACGCCGTTGCCCTCGACCGTGTCGTCGAGGGTGTCGCACCCGCGGTCGTCCAGGTCGACGTAGCCGTCGAGGTCATCATCCTGCGCGTTGTTGCACTGGCCGGGGACGATGCCCGTGCGACCGCCCGCGATCATGTAGGCGAGCATCGCGTCGGTGTCGGCCAGGTCGATGTCCGGGATGAAGTCCGGGGTGTCCTGCCAGTCCGACTCGACCATCCAGAGGCGTCCCAGGCCCAGATCCAGGTAGGCCAGTGAGACGTTGTTGGCGTCGAAGCCACCGAGGGCCACGACACCCGGCATCTGGGCGACCGGGAGCGGGTAGCCGCAGCCGTCGGCCCCGGCGGCGGGGGGCACATGGGGGTTGTCTTGCCAGAAGGGATCTCCGGGGTTGCGACGCACCCGCGGCACGACGGTGTTCGCGCAGCCCCCCATGAAGTTCGCGGCCTGCACCAGGTTCGAGCCCGTGAGGCCGTTGTACGCCGTGATCGAGGAGGACCACTCCGTAATGACGTAGCCGCCCGCGCGGACCCACGCGCCGACGGCGTTCCAATCGACGTTCCGCGCCGGGGGCGGAAACCCGCCTTCCGACCGAGGGAAGAGCATCGCCTGTGTGCGTGCGTTCGGCGTGCAGGTGTACTCGATGCGGAGGCCGACGTTCGCGCCCTGAAGGAAGGTCTCGATGGTTCGGTTGATGGTGCCGCACACGAGCAGGCGATTGCGGACCGGTCCGCCGCCGGCCTGACAGGCGCCCTGGACGCAGCGCTGGCCTGCCGGGCAAACGTTGCCGCAGCGCCCGCAGTTTGCCGCGTCCGTCGTCAGGTCGAAGCCCTCGTCGGTGCTCGCGTCGCAGTCGTCGTCTCGGTTGTTGCAGGCCTCCGCGGCCGGGCCGACGTCGTTGCACGCCCCGTAGTTGCGGTCGTTCCCGCAGACCTGGACCCCGGGGCTGCACTCGCCGACCTCGGAGCCGCACGCCACCTGGTCCCCAGGCTGGCAACAGCCCACGAGGCCGTCGTCCACACGGCCGTCGCAGTCGTCGTCGAGCTCATTACAGGCCTCGGGCCGCGCGAGGCCCGCGACGGCGTTGCAGACGACCCCCTGGTCGTCCCCGCAGACCAGCACGCCCGGCCGCTCACACGCGCCGATCCCGGCCTCGCAGGCCGCGCCCAGGTCGAGAAAGGTCTCGTCGACGTTCAGGTCGCAGTCGTCGTCCCCGCCGTTGCAGCGCTCCATGGCCCCCGGGCCGACGCGCGGATCGTCGTCGTCGCAATCGCCGGCGCAGGCGGCCA
The DNA here is from genome assembly GCA_049318805.1 of Bradymonadia bacterium. Classification (GTDB taxonomy): domain Bacteria; phylum Myxococcota_A; class Bradymonadia; order UBA7976; family UBA1532; genus CANLBD01. Next base: position 39,524 of record JBMOFP010000015.1, on the reverse strand, counting down.
CCCCGTCGAGGTCCAGGTCGGCCTGGGCCGCCGGGTCCCCGCCGAGGTCCGGGCACGGGTCGCAGGCGTCGCCCACACCGTCGCCGTCGCGGTCGCGCTGCGAGAAGTCCGGGGCGTTCGGGCACCCGTCGCAGGCGTCGCCGCGGCCGTCGGAGTCGGCGTCGAGCTGTCCCGCGTTGGGCACGTTCTCGCAGTTGTCCGTGCCCAGCGGCACGCCGTCCTCGTCGAGGTCGTTGAGGTCTTCGCAAGCGTCGCCGCGGCCGTCGCCGTCTACGTCCACCTGGCCCTCATTGGGCACGTCGGGGCAGTTGTCGCACTGGTCGCCGAGGCCGTCCCCGTCCGTGTCGATGGGACGCAGGTCCGCGGCGGGGCAGAGGTCGTCGCGGTCGGGTACGCCGTCGAGGTCGGTGTCGCCGTCGTCGCAGGCGTCCCCGGTGCCGTCGGCGTCGGCGTCCCGCTGGGACGGGTTCACGTCGCGCGGGCAGTTGTCGCGCCCGTTCGGCACACCGTCGCGGTCGTCGTCGTCGCCCGGCGGGGGCGTGTCGCCGCCGGGGGGAGGCTGTTCACCTCCGGGTGGGGGCACGTCGCCGCCGGGGGGAGGCTCGTCGCCACCGGGCGGGGGCTCGTCGCCGCCGGGCGGGGGCGCGTCGCCACCCGGCGGGGGTGCGTCGCCACCGGGCGGGGGCGTGTCGCCGCCGGGCGGAGGGGCGTCACCGCCGGGGGGTGGGGCGTCGCCGCCGGTCGAGGGCACACCGCCGACCGCGCCATCGGGCGAAGGCGCGCCACCCGCGCCGTCGCTCGTCGCACCGCCACTCAAGCAGCCCGTGAGCGCGACGACACACAGGAGGAGGCCGTCCCGAAGAAAGTGAGTCTTCATGGGCGCGGAGCATGCCGAAGCCGGGGGCTCCTGTCAGCGACCGTGCGCGGATCCTTGGGACAGAAGGTTGAGCAGCGTCGCCGCCCGGGACGCTTCAGCCCACCCGCTCGATGACACTTCGCCCCGCCGGGGTCGTGAACTCCACGACCTCGGGCGCTGCCGCCGCCGCGCTCGACGCCGTGCCGCCGACCAGCAGGAATCGGGCGCGGAGCTGCGCCTCCGTGGCCTCGAAGACCGCGAGGCCGTTCACGTCGCTGCGGTTGTAGACGTAGTGCGGACTGCCCTGCAGGAGGATGGCGTCGAACATCGGCACCAACGCCCCGAGGCCGAGCGCGGTCAACGTCGGCGAGCCCGCGATGGTCGCCTCGGTGATGCCCTTGACTGGCTGTGAAGAGATGGCGCCGCACACATATTCGACGCCCACGGCGGGGCCAGGGGCGTCGTAGTCCACGAGCAACGGGGCCGCGTAGAACGCATGGATGTCCCCCGCGACCGCGACGAGGTTCGTCACCGACGCGGCCGCGCAGGCGCCCAGAATCTCGGCCCGCTCGGACCGATAGCCGTCCCACTGGTCGACGGAGAAGTAGAACTGCTTGCGGAACATCTCGGGCAGCTCCATGAAGCCCGACAGGTCCAGCGCCATCTGGCTGAGCTGTGTGGCGGTGCCCCAGACCTTCCAGGTGGCGGTCGTCGTCGTCAGCCCTTCGATGAGCCAGGCGCGCTGAGCCGCACCGAGCAGGGTCGGCCGGCTGGCGGCTTCCTTCACGTCGAAGCCGGGCTTGAGCACGAAGTTGCGGGACCCCAGGGCGGTGTTCTCGCCGACCTTGCCCACGTCCACGTCCACGGGCCCTTCGGGGACCAGGTGGTCGGCGCGGTAGGTGCGGCCGTCGGTCAAGAACATTTCGACGTGTCGACCCCAGCGGACGCGACGGAAGATGCTGAGATCATTCGGGAAGTTGGCGGCCGTGTCCCGGGTGACGTCGGCGGGCTGGTACTCGAACCACGCCTGGTTGGACGCGAGACGCCGCGCGACGTCGGCTTCGTCCCCCCGCAGCTCGTTGAAGTGCGTCGCGTGCTCGCCCCAGGCGTCGTCGGCGAACTCGTGGTCGTCCCACACGAGCAGAAACGGAAAGCGCGCGTGGGCGCGCCGGAGCATCGCGTCCCCGCGGTATTGCCGGTAGAGCGCGCGATAGTCCGCCAGCGAAACGGCCGCGAGGATGGGTTCGCCCTCGGGCTCGGGGTTGATGTTCAGCCCGTCCGGGAACGTGATGGACCGGTCGGGCTGCGCCGCCTGGAAGCGCGGATCGGCGGCGGTCTCGTAGACGTAGTCCCCGAGGAAAACGACGAAGTCGATGGGGGACTCGACGTCGAGCGCCACGAGCTTCTCCCACGCGTGGTACCAGCGTCCGTTGAAGTCCTGACAGGACGCGACGGCGAACCGCACCGGGCGAGGGTCATCGGCCGACGGGGCCGTGCGGGTGCGCCCGGTCTCCGTCGTCGCCCCCGCGGCCGCGAACCGGTAGTAGTAGGTCGTGCCGGGCTCGAGCCCTTCGACCTTCAGCCGCAGGGTGTGGTCGGTCTCGGACCCGACCTCGGCCTCGCCGGTCGAGACCGTGTCGGTGAAGGCCTCGTCGAGCGCGACGGTCCAGCGCACAGCCACCGCCGCGCCCGGGTCGTCGGGGTTGACCGCGCGGGTCCACAGGATGACCGAAGCGGTCGCGGGATCGCCCGAGGCGATGCCCTGGGGGAAGACCTCGTTCGGATCGCTCACGGGACCGGCCGCGTCCGGAGACTGCCCGCCGCTGGGCTGGGCGTCGCCGTCGGTGCCACCGGCGCCGCCCGCGCCGGATCCACCGCCGCCCGCGTCGTCCCCGCACGCGGCGGCGATTCGGGACGCCGTGACCACCAGGACCGCACGAGAGGCCGAAGAGAGGAACGCGCGTCGGTTCATCGGGAAGCTCCTGGCAAGGCGGGCGGACTCTCGCACAGGCCCGGCGGGACGTGCTACCCAGTCGCCATGCCGCGCATCCTGCTCATCGACGACGAGCCGGCCATCACGGAGAGCCTCGCGTACGCGCTGACGCGTGCGGGCTTCGAGACCCTCGCCGCCCGCACCATCGCCGAGGCGGACGCCGCGTTGGGTGAGGTCACGGTCGACCTGGTGATCCTCGACCTCGTCCTGCCCGACGGCAACGGCCTCGAGTGGCTCAAGGCGCTCCGCACCCGCTCGAAGCTCCCGGTCATCATCCTGTCGAGCCACGACGAAGCCGTGGACCACATCGTCGGCCTCGAGGTCGGCGCCGACGACTACGTCGACAAGCCCTTCTCACCGCGCGAGGTCGCGGCGCGGGTGCGCGCGGTGCTCCGACGCGCCACGCCCGAGGCCGAGAGCCCGACGCCGAGCGCTGCCCCGCTGGTCGTGGACCTCGAAGCGCGCCAGGCCTACGCCCACGGCACGCTGCTCGCCCTCTCGAAGACCGAGTTCGACCTGCTCGCCGCGCTCTACCAGGCGCCTGGCCGCGTCTTCGAGCGCGACGCGCTGCTCGACCGGGTCTGGGGCGACGTGGCGGTGACGGAGCGGAGCGTGGACGCGTTCATCAAGGCGTTGCGGCGCAAGCTCGCCGACTGCGGCGTGTCCCCGGACCTGATCGAGACCGTGCGCGGCGTCGGATACCGGCTCGCGCGGGACTGCACTGCGCCGCGGGCGTAGCCGGCCTTCACCCGAGCCGCGCGCGTCGCTCCGCGAGGAAGGCGCGCACCGCGGCATCTTCGGTGAGGCCCAGCGCGCGTTCCAGGTGGGCCGCGGTCGCGGCGAGGTCCCCGGTGAGCTCGGCGAGCCGCGCGCGGGTGACCCAGTAGGGTTGGTACGCGGCGACGTCGTCGCCATCGAGCGCCGAAAGGGCCGCCCGCGCGGTCTCTACGTCGCCGGCATCCAACAGTACGGCGGCCCGGCTCACCGCCACGCCCACGGAGGGCGCGTGCACGAGCAGCAGGTCGTACAGGGTCCTGAGGGCCGTCGTCTGGACGAAGCCGGTGATCGCCCGCTGGGCGTGGACCGACTGGATCGCGGCCTCGCACTGGAAACGGCCGAATCGGCCCGCCTTCGAGGCCGAGGTCAGGAGCGCCTCGGCCTCGACGATCAACCCGCGGTCCCATCGCTCCGTGGCTTGCGCGTGCAGCGGCACGAACCGGCCCTGTGCGTCGCGGCGCGCGTCGCGACGCGCCTCGCAGTAGAGCATCAGCGCGAGGAGCCCCTGCGCCTCGGGTTCGTCGGGGAGCAACGAGACGAGCAGCCGGCCCAGGAAGAGCGCCTCGGCGGTGAGGCCGCGCCCGCTGGTCCCCGAGAGATCGTCCCAGCCCGTGCCGTACGCCGCGTACACGGCCTGAAGCACCTCGTGGAGTCGCTCGGGCAGGTCCTCGGGGTCGGGCACCGTGAAGCGCAGGCGCGTCGCCTTGATCTTCGCCTTCGCCCGCACGAGCCGCTGACCCATGGTCGACGGCGCCACGAGGAACGCGCTGCCGATGCGCTCCGCGTCGAGGCCGAGCACGGTCTGGAGCATCAACGGTGTGCGCACCGCCTCGTCGATGGCGGGGTGGGCGCACACGAAGAGCAACTTCAGTCGATCGTCGACGAGCACGACCTCTCGAGCGGCCTCGGCCCGCGCCTCGATGAGGCGCTGGAGGTCCACCGTGGCGTCGTCCTCGACGCGCGCGTGTCTGAATCGGTTGTACGCACGCCGACGGGCCGCGAGCAGCAGCCAACCCTCCGGGTTCGTGGGCACGCCGCGTGTGGGCCAGGTCGAGAGCGCGGCCGCGAAAGCGTCGGACAGGGCGTCCTCCGCGGCCGCGAGGTCCCCCGACCGCGAGGCGAGCTGGGCGACGAGGCGGCCGTACGATGCACGCGCGGCGGCCTCAGCGACCCGATGGGCCTCCGTGACGCTCACGCCTTCGGGGGCATCACGAGCACAGGTCGAACCTCGACGGAGCCGTCATGGACGCACGGGGCGCGCACGGCCCAGGACAGCGCGGTGTCGAGGTCCGGGACCTCGATGACGAAGTAGCCGCCGAGCTGCTCCTTGGTGTCGGCGAACGGGCCGTCCTGCACCGTGCGCTTGCCGTCCCGAACGCGGACCGTGGTCGCCGTTTCGGGGCCCAGCAGGCCATCCCCTTTGACGATGATGCCGGCCTGCGCCATCGCGCCGATGAAGGCGTTCCAGCCGCCCCAGGACTCGGCGGCCTGGGTGGGGTGGTTGCGCTTGGCGTTCTCGGCAGCGCTTTCGTAGTGCATGATCATGAACTGCATGGGGATTCTCCTTCGGGTTGCGGGTTCGGGTCTGAATCGACCCTGCAAGAGTGACCCGCGAGCGCCGCCGCTTTCGACATCGCCCCAAAAAAACCGTTCGGCTACGGTGCCGGGCGATGAATCTGATCGACCTGCCCGCGCCGCGGGCCGCGATGCTCCTCGTCTTCGGTGTCTTGGGGCTCGTCGGCTCGGCGTACGTCTTCAACAAGGTGCTGCGCGCGCTGCGGCACGGCTTCTCGATACGGCTCCAGCTCTTTTTCGCGATCTCGTCGGTCACGTTCGTGCTCATGGGGCTCTTCGGGCTCCTCGTGCTCGACCGGCTCCAGACCGGCGCGGCGAACCTGCTCGAGACCGAAGAGTCGTCGTTGCGGGTCCTGGCGCTGCTGCTCGCCGATTTCGGGCCCAAGCTCTCGGTGCTGGCGTTTTCGTTGGGCGCGGGCGCGGCGGTCGCGGCGTATCTGATGGGGCGCGGGCTCGCGCATCCTCTGGAGCGCTTGATCCTCGCCGCCGAGTCGATCGCGCGCGGCGAGCGGCACGCCGTGCTGCCGCCGCCCATCGGCCGCGAGGTGCGCCGATTGACCGATGCCTTCGAGTCGATGCGGCGCGCCCTCGAGGACCGTCACACCATCGAGCGCTTCGTGGCCGACCTGTCCCACGAGCTGAAGAACCCCGTCTCGGCCATTCGCGCGGCCTGTGAGGTGCTCCAGGAGGGCGCGGATGAAGACCCCGTGGCGCGTCGGCGCTTCCTCGGCCGGATCGACGAGGCCAGCCACCGCCTCGAGGTCCTGCTCCACGACCTGCTCGGGCTCGCGCGCCTCGAGGCGCAAGGGCTCGCCCTCGAGCGGGCGCCTGTCCCCCTCGCGGCGCTCGTGCGCGGCGCCGTCGAGGCCGTGGACGACGCGCTCGCGGCGCGCGGTCTGCGGGTCGACGGCGAGGTGGAGGACCTGACGGTCCAGGGGTCCGAGCGGTGGCTCCGGCGCGCCGTCGACAACTTGCTCTCGAACGCGCTTCGTTATGCGCCCGTAGGGTCCGCGCTCACGGTCTCGTTGCATCGCGCCGCCGACGAGCACGCCGTCCTGCGGGTCCGCGACTCGGGCCCCGGCATTGCGCCCGCGCTCCGCGCCCGCCTCTTCGACCGCTTCGTCACGGACCGCCTGGACGCCGACGGCACGGGCCTGGGCCTCGCCATCGTGCGGTCGGTCGCCGAGCACCACGGCGGCACCGTGAGCCTGCTCGAGGCCGGCCCCGGCCCCGGCACCACGTTCGAACTGCGACTGCCGATTCGTTGAACTTTCACGGAGCCTTCACGCATCTCACTGGGCCGACGTGCCAAGTTGCGCCCGTCGAGCGGGCCCGATGCCCGTCCACCGGAGAGTGAAGATGCTGCCTTCTCACATCGCGATCATCATGGATGGCAACGGACGCTGGGCCGTGGAGCGCGGCCTGCCGCGTGCGGACGGGCACCGCGAAGGCGCCGAGGCCGTACGCCGCACCGTGCGTCACGCCCGCAAGCTGGGGGTCGAGGTGCTCACGCTCTTCGCCTTCAGCACCTTGAACTGGCAGCGGCCGACGAGTGAGGTCCGCGACCTCATGGGGCTGCTCGAGCGATTCCTCGACGACGAGCTGCCCGAGCTGCTCGACAAAAACATCCGCCTCATGGGGATCGGCGAGCGCGAGCTTCTGCCGGAGCGTGTGCGGAGCAAGCTCGAGGACGTAGAGCGCAAGACGGCCCACGGGGACGCCATGACCCTCGTGCTCGCCGTCAGCTACGACGGGCGCCGAGACCTGGTGCGTGCGGCGCGGCGCGTGGCCGACCTGGTGCAGCGCGGCGAGCTTTTGCCCTGCGACGTGAGCGAGGCGACGCTCGCGGGTGAGCTGTCCACCGCAGACCTGCCGGACGTGGACCTGCTGGTGCGCACCTCGGGCGAGGTCCGGCTCTCGGGCTTCCTGCCCTTCGAAGCCTGCTACGCGGAGCTGTGTTTCCTCGAGTCGCTCTGGCCCGACTTCAACGAGGCCACGCTGGATGCCGTGATCGCGGACTTCGGTCAGCGCCAGCGTCGGTTCGGCCGCACCATGGAGCAGACGGTCGCCCTCGGCTGAGCGCGGCTCAGTCGTCCGTCGGCCACGCCGTGAACGGGTCTTCGGGCCACGCGTGGCGCGGGTAACGCCCGCGCAGCTCTTTGCGCACGAGGCTCCACGAGCCGCGCCAAAAGCTCGCGAGGTCCTGGGTGACCTGCGCCGGGCGACCGTTCGGGGCGAGCAGGTGGAGCACGCAGCGGACGCGGCCGTCGGCCAGCGCGGGTGTGCGATCGACCCCGAAGAACCACTGGATCTTCGCGGCGAGCACCGGCGGCGCGTCGGCGGCGTAGACGACCCGCGCCGAGCGCCCGAGGGGCAGGGCGAAGCGCTCCGGGGCGTGGCGGTCGAGGGCGGTCCGCACGCTCTGCGGCAAGCGCCCGAGGAGTTCGCCGTTGAGGTCCATGCGTCGCAGATCCGCGAAGCTCCGTTTGCCCCAGCACAGCGCGAGGATGAGCTCCGAGGGGGCCGCCTGCGGGTGGTCCAGAGACTCGAAGGTCGGGGCCTCCACCTCGGGCAGGTGCTGCGCCAGGAACCGAAGGCGAAGCAGCAGAGACTCTACGGGCTGTAGGTCGAACGCGCGGCCGGGGTCCACTGCCACGGCCATGGCCAGGGTCCGCGCGACGGCCTCGGGGTCGGCGTCCTGGCCTACGGGGAACTCACCCAGCGTGAGGGCCAGGAACCGGGTCGTCCGGAACTGCACGACCGCCTGTCGCTCCGGGTCGAAGCGGGTCTCGATGGCCCGCTCGGTCTGGAGCCACGCGGGGTCGAGCGCGCTGGCGAGCCTCAGCTTGTGCTCACCGCCGAAGGGCGCGGCGTCCAGCCCGACGGCCAGCACCCAGGGCGCCTCGCGGACGACGCTCTTCGGGTCGAGCACACACCCGCCGCCCCCGGCGAGCTGGAACCGGGCGGAGCGGGGGGCGCGCCGTTGGGCGACCCGATCGGGGAAGCCCGCGAGCAGGGCCCGCAGCAGCGCCGCTTCCGCAGCCTGCAGGCTGCTGGGGCGCGAGGTCTCCGGGCCGAGGCGGGCGTGGGCGACCTGGAGGATCTGGTCCCGCGCGGCGAGGACCTCGCGCGCCGCCCGGGGGTCGAGGCGCAGCGCGTGGATTGCATCCTGCGAGAACCGGCGCCGCTCCAGCTCGTCGAGCGCGTCGAGCCGAATGCCCAGGTCGCTGTCGGCCACCATGTCCGGGGGCGACCGCAACGGATCACGCTCGTTCATCAGCGCCGCGGCCGTGGCCGCGTCTCGCAGCACCCCGGCCGCATGCCCGGCGACGACGACCGCGCCCAGGCGGGGGTGGAGCGGGAGCGCGAGCAGCGTCCGCCCGAGCTCGGTGAGCCCGTGGGCGTCGATGCCCCCGATGCGCAGGAGTGTCGTCTCGGCGGCGTCGAGCGCCTCGACCGAAGGGGCTTCGAGGTAGCGGAATGTGCGGGGATCGGCGCCCCATCCGCGGACCTCGAGCAGAACGCGGCACAAGTCCGCGCGCCTCAGCTCGGGGACCTCGGCCGCGGCGAGGGCCTCGTGTTCCTGGGCGGACCACAGGCGCCTGCACGTCCCCGGGCCCGTGCGCCCGGCGCGGCCCGCGCGCTGGTCCGCGGACGCCCGCGAAATCCGCCCGCGCTCCAGCTTCTCGAGCCCGGTGCGGGGGTCGAAGCGCGGGGTGCGGGCAAGGCCCGTGTCCACGACGGCGGTCACCCCTTCGACCGTGATCGAGGTCTCGGCGACGTTGGTCGCAAGCACCACACGGCGCATGCCCACGGGCGGCAGCGAGAAGACGCGGTCCTGCTGCTCCGGAGGGAGCGCCCCGTGCAGCGGCAGGACCTCCGTGGTCGCGGGCAGGCGCCCGGCAAGCGCCGCGGTGACGTCGTTGATCTCACCCTTGCCGGGGAGAAAGACGAGCACGTCGCCGGTGGGTGACTGCGCGAGCAACTCCAGGATCGCCGCGGGGCAGCGGTCGATCGGAGACTCGGCGGAGCTCGTCTTGTCGTAGACCACGGTCACCGTGTGCGGCCGCGCGTTCACCTCCACCACGGGGCAGTCGTCGAGAAACCGCGCGACGGGGCCTGGGTCGAGGGTGGCCGACATGACCAGCACCTTCAGATCGGGGCGCGCGTCGCGCCGAACCTCGGCCAGCATCGCCAGGGCGAGGTCGCCGTGCAGGCTGCGCTCGTGCATCTCGTCGAGCACGACCACCGCCGTGCCCTCGAGGAACGGATCCGACTGAAGTCGGCGTGTGAGTAGACCCTCCGTCACCACCTCGATGCGGGTCGCGGCGCTCGTGCGGTCCTCGAAGCGCACGCGATACCCGACCTCGTCTCCGAGGCGCGACCCCCGGAGGAACGCGATGCGCCGAGCCACGGCGCGCGCGGCGATGCGCCGGGGCTGCAGCAGCACACATCGGCCGGCGTCGAGCAGGCCGGCGGCGAGGAGAGCCGGGGGCACATGCGTCGACTTGCCGGTCCCCGGGGGCGCGACGAGCACACACGCCCCGGACGACCGGAGCGCGTCGATGACCCGGGGCAGCGCCGCCTCGAGTGATTCTCTCAGGGACAACCCATCGGGCCGCGGGAGAAGTAGATCTCCTGGTTGCCGTCTCGGTTGTCGTACCAGCTCACCGCGAACTCGTCGCCGCGCGCCGCGAGCGACGGCAGGAACGAGGTCCCGGGGTTGTTGCTGACACGCAGCCCCACGCGCGGCACGCCGTCGGCGCCCACCCGCGCGAAGTAGACCTCGTCGTTGGCGTCGCGACGGTCCGACCACGCAACGCCGAAGGTGCGGTCCGGTCCCGCCCCGGGGCTGACGATGCTGGGCGCGCTGGATTGCAGCGCCGACGGCGAGATCGCGACGGCGCTGCCATCGGCGATGCCGCCGACCGTCACCCGGTCGAACCAGATGTCCTGGGTGTTGCGGGTGTCCTGCCACACCACGCCGTAGTCGGTGCCGTTGTACGCGATGGCCGGCGCGCTCTCGTTGCCGGCGTCGACCGTGAGCTGCTCCACCCGCCCCGCGCGCTGGCCGTTGGCGCCGAGCCGCGCGAAGTAGAGGTTCAGGCTTCCGTTCTGGGCGCCGTCGTTCTCGCTCCACACGACGGCGACCTCGGCGAGGTCCGGGTTGTAGACGATGGCGGGTGTCAGCGAGCGGTTGGCCGTGCCCGACAGGTTCGTCTCGGCGCCGAGGGGCGCGCCGTTCAAGTCGAAGCGCCGGCCGTAGATGTCCTCGGCGTTCAGGCCCATCTGCCAGACCACGACCAGCGCGTCACCGGCGCGCACGATGCGCGGGAGCGACGCGGTATCGAAGGCCTGGTTGACCTGCAGGTCCGTAAGGCCCGCGCGCGGCGCGCCTGCGGCGTCCAGGATCGTGAGGTAGACCTGGGGGCGCGCGTTCGCGGTGCCCGTCCAGGCGACGGCGTAGCCGTTGCCCGTGGAGGCGATCGACGGGTTCGTATTCTGTCCGGCGAGGTTCGTGACCGTTTGTTCGACGCCGCGCAGCTCGCCCTGGGGGTTCAGCCGCTGCATGTAGACCAGGTTGCGACCGCTCCGATTGTCCGAGTACGTGACGGCATAGCCGGCGTCGTCGGTGACCAGGCTGGGTCGCACGGAGTCCCCCGCGGCGTTCGTCAGCCGACGCTCCCCGTTCGCGGCGACGACCGGCGCGTCCTCGTCGACGACGCCATTGCAGTCGTCGTCGTCCCCGTCGCAGGTCTGGTCCGCCGCGGCCAACGGGGCCCCGGGCGCGCAGGCGGTGACCTCGCCGCCCGCGCACCGTGAAGGGGTTGCGCGGCGGGCGCACTCGCCGACCCCGCAGACCTCGACGGGCACATAGTCCTCGTCCGTCTGGCCGTCGCAGTCGGCGTCGATGGCGTCGCACTCCGCGTCGTCCGGGGTGAGCTCGGCGCCGGGTTCACAGGCGAGCACCTCGCCCGCCACACAGCGCGAGGGCGTCGTGTCGAGGGCGCAGAAGCCGACCCCGCACGAGGCGTCGGAACGATAGTCCTCGTCGGAGCGACCGTCGCAGTCGTCGTCGATGGCATTGCACACGAGGTCGTTCGCGGCCGGCGCCCCGGGCGCGCACGGGGTCTCGACGCCGGCCACACAGGTCGAGGGTCGCGCCGCCGCGCGGCAAGCGCCCACGCCGCACTGGGCGACGGGCGCATAGCCCTCGTCGGCGCGGCCGTCGCAGTCGTCGTCGGTCGCGTTGCAGGTCGAGTCCACCGCGAGCGGCGCACCGGGCACACACAGACTCTCCTGGCCGTTCACGCACCGTGACGGCGTCGAGTTCGCCTCGCAGCGACCGACGCCGCAGCGGGCCACGACGACGTAGCCCTCGTCGGTGCGGCCGTCGCAGTCGCCGTCGATGCCGTCGCAGTTCGCGTCTTCGTCGATCGGGGCGCCGGGGGCGCAGGCGCGCACCTCGCCGTTGAAGCACCCGCCGGCAATGCTGGTGAGTCGGCAGATGCCCAGGCCGCAGCGGGCCTCTCCGTCGAGGCGCTCGTCGGTGCGGCCGTCGCAGTCGTCGTCGATCCGGTTGCAGGCCTCGACGCCGGGGCGGACCTCGTTCGCGCAGTCCGCGAGGGCGCCGTCGACGCACGCGCGCTGGCCCGAGCGGCACACGCCGACACCCGAGGTCCCGACCGGCCCGCCGTAGCAGGCCATGCCGAGCAGCTCGGGTTGTTCGTCCGCGGCGCCGTCGCAGTCGTCATCGATCGCGTTGCACCGCTCTGGCGCCGACTGGTCGTTCGGCGCGCCCGGCTCGGTGTTGCAGGCCGCCTCGAGATCTTCGAGACATACGACTCGGCCGATCCCGCACGCCCCCTCGCCGTCGCAACGTTCGCCGACGCCGAAGCCCTCGTCGATGCGGCCGTCGCAGTCGTCGTCGGCCGTGTTGCAGACCTCTTCCGAGACCACGTCGCAGGCGGGGGCGGCGTCGGCCGCGGCGTCGTCCACGGAGACATCGGCGGGGCTCGCGTCGACCGGCTCCGCGTCCGACGGTCCCGAGTCGAGTCGGGCGGCGTCGACGGGCGGGGGCGTGCCCCCCGTGGGGCCGTCATCGACCGCCTCCGCATCGGGCGGCAGGTCGAGGTCCGGGAGCTCGGGCACGTCGGGCACGTCTCCCGGCTCGGAGTCGCGGATCGAACCGTCCTCTCGGGCGATGTACTGGTCTTGCCGCGGGCGCTGCGCGTCTCGCTCGGCGTCGGCGGTGGGACCTGTGCCCCCCGGTGTGGCTTCGTCGCATGCGAGGAGCGCTGCGACCGTCAGAACAGCGACAGTGACCCGCCTGAAGTGCATTTCGGACCCCCGGATGAACCGCCCGCGACGCGACCCATGCCGCTTTGGGCAGGGGCAGCATACGTCTCCGAGGCGATTCGAGAAAAAAATGCCTTATGGTGCCTCCCATGGGGACCCGAATCATCAGCTGGAACGTGAACTCCGTGCGTGTGCGCGAGGCCCGGCTGCTCGCCGTGCTCGAGCGCCATCAGCCGGACGTGCTGTGCCTCCAGGAGCTCAAGACGCTGGACGAGGGCTTCCCCCACGCGTCCGTACGCGCGGCCGGATACGAGGCCACGACCTACGGGCAGAAGACCTACAACGGCGTGGCGCTCCTCGTGAAGGCGCCTCTCGTGGCGACCGACGTGGTGCGGGGCTTCGGAGACGACGTGGAGGATCCGCAGGCCCGTGTGGTCGCGGCGACCGTCGGCGGTCTGCGGGTCTGCTGCGTTTACGTGCCCAACGGCGGCGAGATGGGGTCCGAGAAGTGGGACTACAAGCGCGCGTGGTACGCGCGCCTGGACCGGTTCTTGGCGCAGCAGGGGGTCCGCGACGGCGCGCCCTTCGTGATCTGCGGGGACTTCAACGTCGCGTGGGATGAGCGCGACGTCGCGAAGCCCGAGAACTGGCTCGACGGTGTGCTCTACCACCCCGACGCGCGGGCTCTGCTCCACGGGACCGCAGGCTCGGCGGCGCTGGTGGACACGCTTCGGCAGCACCACCCCGAGCCGAACCTGTTGTCGTGGTGGGACTACCGGAACCTCGGCTTCCAGAAGAACGACGGCCTGCGCATCGACTACGTCTTCGCGAATCCGGCGGCCGCGCAGGCGTGTGTCGCGGCGGGCATCGACCGCGACGAGCGCCGCGGGCAGCAGCCCAGCGACCACGCGCCGGTGTGGGCCGACTTCACGCTGTAGTCGCCCCGCGAGGGCTCAGCGCCCTTCCGGCAGCAGCAGCGCGAAGGTGACGGTCACTGGCTGGACGTCGCACTCCAGGGTGACCGGTCGCACGGGGATGAAGACGGGGTCGCCCGCGTCGGGGCCGGCGTCGTTCGGATCGGCGTTGGCGTCGATGTCCATGAAGCCCAGGACCTGGTAGTCCCCGGCGGGGAGCTCGGTGTCGAGCGGGAACACGGCGGACGGGCCCTCGCGGACGTCGACCGCATCGAAGGTGAAGCTCGCGACGGGCGAGGTGCCGTCCTTGGGGCCGGTGATCGTCACGTCCTCCGCGCGGTAGACCGAGCCACGGACTGTGCCGCGGAGCTCGCCGTCGAGGTTCGGGGCGCCGCGTACGGAGGCTGCCGCGTCGAACTGGAGCTGGAAGCGGCCGGCGGCGGCCGGGCGCGCGTCGAAGGCATCGCAGGCCGACGGTTCAGCCTCGAAGAGCGCCGTGACGTAGAACGCCGAGACACACATCTCGTCGAAGCTGCCCTCGCCGAAGTCCATGTCGCGCGGCTCGAGCTGCTCGCCGTTGACGATCGGCTGGTTCGCCGGGGAGTTGTCGAAGTCGCACTCGACGCGCAGGCGGTCGCCTGGGAAAACGTCGACCGGTTCGACGAACGGGTACACCCGCTGCCAGTGGAAGTCCCAGTCGTCGATCCGGGCCAGGGGCACGACCTCGCCATCGGCCCGGAGAACACTGGCCTCGATGCGCCGCCCGAGCTGGTGCATGTGGGGGTAGGCGGAGTGGATGCGCAGTCCCCGCGAGACGTCGATGCCCGGAATGAACAGGCCGACGAGGGCCGACTCCGTAGGGTCTGCCTCGTAGGCGTGTATGACGCTCGGTTCGCCCGCCGGGATCAGCATCGAGCCGTCTACGTTCGGCCAGTCGAAGTTCAACCAGGGCAGGTAGCCCCCATCCGTTTCGACGGACGGCTCCAGGCGGAAGTCGACGAGGCTCTTATCGGACCCGACGTTCTCCAGACCGAGCGTGTTGTAGTGGACCTGGAGCACGACCCGTGCCTCGCCGTCGACCACGATGCCCGTCCCCGGCGTGTACGTGATGCCCTGAGAGCCGGGCGCCCAGCCCCCGATCTGGCGCGCCGGGATCGACGCTTGTCCGTGGGGACTCGCGCTGCCGTAACACGGGTAACCGGGCGCGCCGTCGGCGCCGTCGGCCGCATCGACGACCGGGGCCTCGCTGCCCTCGATGATGTAGAGCACCGCGTGGTGCACCATCTCCGGGCGCTCGGGTCGAACGTTGAAGCCCGTGATGTAGCCGGTCTCCGCGAGGGCCCACGGCAGCACGAAGCACCGGTAGTGGTCGGGGAACTCCGTGGGCGTGAACGACTCGGGCATCTCGAGCGTGAGGTTGGGGTTCTCCAGGAGGCCGAAATCGACCGAAATCGGCGCGCCCTTGCGGGACGGATCGCCCTCCGGCGCCCCCGCGTCGGCCCAACGCGCGAAAAGCTCGATGCGCTCCGGTGAGAGCGAGATATCGGAGAGATAGGGCCGCACGGCCGGTGCCGCGGGGTAGGGCGGCATGGTCCGCGCGGCCGTCACCTCGGCGATCTGGCGTGCCCGCGCGGCCACGGCGGTGAAGTCGGTGAGAGCGAACGGGGCCGAGCCGCCGTCGCGGTGGCAGGTCGTGCAATACGCTTCGACCACGGGCTGCACGTCCGTGTGCCACGTCGGCGCGCCCGGGGCCTCGGACGGGGGCGCGGCGTCCGGCAGCGCGGGTGTGCCTCCGGCGGCCGCCTCGCCCGTTTCTCCTTCATCGGCGGCGCAGGCGGCCAGCAGCAGCGCGCCCAGACAGCTCACGGCCTGCTTCACCCGGCGTCCACTCCGCGTCATCGCACTCTCCCGTCGCGTTCACTGCGCGCCCCAGTGCGCGCCCCAGTGCGCGCCCTAGCCTGAACGACTTCCCGGGTCGAACGTCAAGCGCTTCCGGAGACGGGAGATCGTTTGCGACGGCGGTACGTACTTTGCCTTCGGCCCGTCGTGCATCGTCGTTGTGGCGGCTCTACGGACGTGGCAACGGTGCGTTCATGCGAAATCGTATCGCTCGTTCTCTGATGCTCCTCGCGTTCTTCTCTCTCGCTCTGTCGGGCGCCGCGCGCGCCCAGTCGAATCCGGCGCCGCCTTGGGTGCCGGAGCCGTGGGCGCCGTGGATACCCTGGGTCTTGTACGACGCCGGAGAGCGGGCGTGCGCCTTCCTGGACGGCGACCCGGCGAGCCGCCGGTGCGAATGGCCCGGTCGCCTCGCCCTGTCGCTGAGCGCGACCGGAGGCCGCTTCGAGCAGTCCGCGCGCGTCGAGGTCGAGCGCCTCTTCCCGCTCCCGGGGGAGCCGCGGCAGTGGCCCACGACGTTGACGGTGAACGGGCGCCCGGCCGCGGTGCTCGGCCGCGAGGAGCGACCCTATGTGCTGCTCCCTGTAGGCACCCACAAGCTGGAGGGGCGCTTCGTTTGGCCCCGGCTGCCCGAGGTTTTGCGGGTCCCGCCGACGACCGGTGTGCTCGCGCTCGAGGTCGAAGGCCAAACCATCGACTTCCCGAACCGGGACGCCGAGGGGCGTGTGTGGTTGCGCCAGGGCGAGGTCGACCCCGCGGCGGCGGCCGCCCAGGACACACTCGAGGTCACCGTGCACCGCCGCATGGACGACGACGTGCCGTTCCTCTTGGAGACCCGCATCGACCTGCAGGTTTCCGGGCGCGGCCGCGAGGTCGTCGTCGGTCCGATTCTGCCCGCGGGCTTCGTGCCCCATCACTTCCAGCCCCCGATCCCGGCCCGACTCGAGCCCGACGGCCGCCTGCGTGTGCAGGTTCGCCCGGGCACGTTCACGCTCGAGCTGGTTGCGCGCCACGAGGGCCCGGTCACGGCGATCATCGTACCTGGCCCCGTCGTCGAGCCCGTGGGGCAGATGCCCTGGACCGAGGAGGTCTGGACCCTCACGGCCCACGGTGACCTGAGGCAGATCGAGGTCTCGGGTCCGGCGTCCGTGGATCCGAGCCAGACCCGTCTGCCCGACGCGTGGCGGTCGCTGCCGGCGTGGCTCGTCCGGCCGGGCGAGACATTGACGCTCACCGAGCAACGCCGCGGTGATCCGAAGCCGCCGCCCGACCGGCTCACCTTGTCGCGAGACCTGTGGCTCGACGCCTCGGGCGAGGGTTTCACGATGCGCGACCAGCTCGGCGGGACGCTCGCCAATGCGTGGCGGCTCGACATGCCCGCGCCGGTCGCGCTGGGGCGCGTTGCCGTGGGCGGGCGAGACCAGCTCATCACCCAGGGCGCGGCCGCGGGGCGTGCGGGTGTGGAGCTGCGCGAGGGCACGCTCGCGCTCGTGGCCGACAGTCGACTCGAAGGGCCACTGCGCACGTTGCCCGCCGTCGGGTGGGACCAGGACTTCGAGAGCGTGAGCGCCCAACTGCATCTGCCGCCGGGCTGGCGCCTCTTCGACGCAAGCGGGGCCGACGACGTGCCCGGGACCTGGCTGCGCGCATGGAGCTTGCTGGACCTCTTCCTGCTGTTGGTCTCGGTGCTGGCGGTCGCGCACCTCTTCGGGCGTGTGTGGGGGCTCGTCGCGCTGCTCGCCCTGGCGCTGGCATTCCCCGAGAGTGGTGCACCTCGCACCATTTGGCTCGCGGTCCTTGCGGGTCAGGCCTTGCTGCGTGTCCTGCCCGACGGCCGCGCGCGGCGTTTCGCGCGCCTCTACTTCTGGGGCGCAGCGCTCGTATTGATCGGCATCACCCTGCCGTTCCTCGTGACCCAGGTCCGGATGGCCACGTATCCGGTGCTCGAGCATCCTTGGGCCCGCATCGGCGAAGGGCAAGGGGGTGTCGTGGATGGCAACCACGATGAGGGCGGCGGCTTCATGCTCGGGGGCATGGCGAAGCGCTCGGCGCCGGCTCGAGCGGAGATGGCGCCGGCCGCGCCCGCCGACGAGCTGCTGGGCGCGCTGAACGGTGTCCAACAACAGTCCGACGGTCTCGCCGAGACGAAGTCCAGCGCCTACGGCCGGGAGAACGCGGTCGCGAAACGAAAGCGGCTCCAGGTCGAGGTCGACCCGCAAGCCGCGGTGCAGACCGGGCCGGGCCTGCCGCGGTGGACGTGGAATACCCACGCGCTCGTGTGGAGCGGTCCGGTGCAGCGCGACCAGACGCTTTCACTCACGTTGATCTCGCCCCGGGCGACCTTCGTGCTCGGCTGGGTACGTGCGGCCCTGGTGGGCCTGCTCGCGGTCTGCGTGCTCGGGCTTTTCAAACGACGCGCCTCCGCGCCGAGTGTCCCGCCCGTCGCGCCGGTCGCGGCGGTGGTGGCGCTCGTTTTCGGTCTCGTCACGCTCGGTGGCGCCCGAACGGCGAGCGCCGAGATCCCGCCCGCGGACAGCCTGACGACGTTGCGCGACCGACTCCTCGCCGATCCCGCGTGCGCCCCGAGCTGCGCCGACATCGAGTCGCTCTCCTTGAGCGCCCAAGGGGATCGCCTCCTCCTGGAGCTCGACGTCGGCGCGGCCGCCGAGACCGCGGTGCGCCTACCGGGCGGACCCGGGAGCTTCGTGCCCGACCGTGTGTCTGTGGATGGTGCGCCGGGCCTTGTGCTGCGCGACGGGGACACGCTCTGGGTGCGCCTGGGCGTGGGTCGGCATCGCGTTCGAGTCGAGGGGCCGCTGACCCGTCGCGACACCGTCGAGATCCCCCTCGCTCAAAGGCCTCGGCGTGTCTCCGCCGCGCTCACGGGCTACTCCCTGGCGGGGCTGGACGAGTTCGGCCTGCCGCAGGACACCCTGCAGCTCGTGCGTTCGGCCGACGCCGTGCGCGAGGCGGGCGCCGGCGGCGCGGAGCCCGCGCCTCTCCCCGCCTACGGGCGCGTGGAGCGCACGGTGTCGCTGGGTCTCCAGTGGACCGCCGAAACCCGAGTGGTCCGGGCCTCGCCCCCCGGCGCGCCCCTGGTGGTGCAGGTGCCGCTCCTGCCCGGGGAGTCCGTCACCACGGCCGAGGTCGAGGTGAAGGACGGTCGCGCGATGGTCACCCTCGGGCCGGGCGCGACCGAGGTCACCTGGACCTCCGTTCTCGCGCCTTCGGAGGCGCTCGTGCTCACGGCGACTCAGGGGCAGCCCTTCACCGAGGTGTGGCGCGTGGACGCGAGCCCCGTGTGGCATGTGGAGTCCGACGGCATCCCAGTGGTGCGGCGCACCGACGACGGGGGTGCACGACGGCCCGAGTGGCGCCCGTGGCCCGGCGAGCAGGTCACGCTCTCGGTGCGGCGTCCGCCCCCGCTCCAGGGTTCGACGCTCACCATCGACCACGCGGACCTGTCGATCCAACCGGGGCGCCGTGCGACGGACCACACACTCACCGTCGAGCTGCGGACCAGCCGCGGCGGACCCTGGGGCTTCGAGCTCCCACAGGGCGCACGGGTGCACCGCGTTCAGCTCGCCGGCGTGGAGCAGCCGGTCACGGCGGGCCGTACGCGGGTCGAGGTGCCCCTCGCGCCGGGCTCACAGACGCTGACCGTCGATTGGCAGACCGACGCCGCCGTCGGGCTCAACACGGTGACGCCGGCCGTCGACCTCGGGCTCCCCGCCGTGAACGTGGACGTCACGGTCGAGGTGCCGGCCGATCGTTGGCTCCTCTTCACCGGCGGCCCGCAGTACGGACCCGCGATCCTGTTCTGGAGTCTGCTCGCGATGGTCGTGGCCGTGGCCTTCGCGCTGGGTCGGTCCACGCTCACCCCGCTCCGCTTCGGGTCGTGGCTCGTCCTCGGCCTCGGCCTCGCGCAAACCTTCCTGCCCATGGCGATCTTCGTGGTCGGGTGGCTCTTTGCGCTCGGTCTGCGCGCGCGGCGTCCCGCCTCCGGGCGCTGGACCTTCAACCTGGGTCAGCTCGCCCTCGTCGGGCTGACGGTGATCGCCTTCACGGTCCTGCTCTTCTCGATCCAGCACGGCCTCCTCGGGCTCCCCGAAATGCAGGTCCAGGGGAATGGCTCCCACGACCGGTCGCTGAGGTTCTTCACGGACCGCACCTCGGGTCCGTTGCCGTCGGTGTGGTTCGTCTCCGTGCCTCTCGCGGTGTATCGCGGCCTGATGTTGCTCTGGGCGCTGTGGCTCGCGAAGGCCGTGCTCGAGTGGGTGCGCTGGGGCTGGCGCGCGTTCACCCACGAGGGGTTCTGGCGTGGGCGCCCCGGCGAGGCCGCGGCCCCGGAGCCGGCGCCGCCTTCGCCCGAGGTCTGAAAACTCAACCTTTTGGTTGAATCGCGGCGGGGTTGGGTGGATATTCAACCGCATGGTTGAATCATCCGCAGCCCTCGACGAGGTCTTCAGCGCCCTCGGTCACCCCATGCGACGCGCGCTCGTCAGCCGCCTCGCCCACGGCGAGGTCACGGTCTCCGGGCTGGCCAGGCCCTACGACGTCTCGCTCAACGCCGTGTCCAAACACCTGAAGGTGCTCGAGGGCGCCGGCCTCGTCGCGCGCCGCTGGGTCGGGCGCGAGGCCTGGGTGCGCCTGGAGCCGGGTGCGCTGGCTTCGGCGCGGGACTGGCTCGACCACTACCGCGACTTCTGGAACGCACGCTTCGACGCGATCGAAGCGCACCTCGATGCGAACCCCGAGCCCCCACCCCCACCGCCCCCCATCGACCCGAAAGGAGCGCCTCCGAAATGAACGAGAACGCCCTCGAGCTGAAACGAGTCTTTCGCACGAGCCCAGAGCGGCTCTACGCGGTCTTCGCGCGGGCCGAAGAGTGGAGCCGCTGGTTCGGCCTCGGGAAGGGAGCCGAGGTCGACCTCGACGCCCGTGTCGGGGGCCGGTGGCAGGCCACGATGGAGGCGCCCGACGGCAGCCGCTCCACCGTGGCCGGGGTGTTCCACGAGGTCACCCCGAATACACGCCTGATCTTCACCTGGCAGTGGGGCGGCGCGGGCAGCAAGGCCCAGCTCGTCACCGTTTCCGTCGCGCCCGCCGACGACGGCGCCGAGCTCACGCTGCTTCACGAGGCCCTGCCTTCTCCCGACAGTCGCCGAATGCACCACGAGGGCTGGGTGGCCGCCCTGGACCGCCTCCCCGCCCTCCTCGAAAACTGACCTCGAAAGGACGCCTCTCATGGAACCCCTCCGCATCTATGGTTTCGCCCAGTCCGACTTCGTGTGGGCCACGCGCCTCGCCGCCCACGAGAAGGGCGCGCCCACGGAGTTCGTGTCCGCCGACCTCGGCCACGAACGCGTCGTGGCCGACCACCCGTTCGTGCGTGTGCCCGTCGCCACCCACGGGAACGTGCACCTGTGCGAGTCCCGGGCCATCTGCGAGTACATCGACCTCGCCTTCGACGGCCCCCGCTTGATGCCCACGGCGCCCGCAGCACGGGCCGTCGCCGAGCAGTGGGTCTCGCTCGCCATCACCGACCTCGACCCGGTCGCGATCCGTCAATTCCTCTTCGCCTACATCTTCCCCAAGGGCGAGGGCGGCGCGCCGGACCGGGCGTCCATCGACGCGTGCCTGCCGAAGGTGCACCGCCGCGCCGACGCCTGGAACCACGCACTCGCGGCCACCGGCGCGTTTGTCGCGGGTCCCGAGTGGACGCTCGCCGACGCGTACGCGACGACGATGTTCGCCTCGATCCGCCAGATGCCCGAGGGGGCCAGCTTCTTCGAGGGTCGACCCCACCTCGCGGCGTGGTTCGCGCGGGTCACGGAGCGTCCGTCCTTCGCGGCGACCGTGCCCACCCCGGGCTGAAGCGCGGGCGGTCCGCCCCACGCTCGAACGTGCGCAACCCCGGCGCCGTAAACGGGTTAGTGTCCTCGAGCGCATGAAGACCCCCGCCCCCACGTCCCTCGAGATCGCCTCCATCGCGGCCCATCGATTCGGTCTCGGTGAGGCCGACCTGAGCGTGGTCGGCGTCGATCCGCGGCGCTGGCTCCTGAACCAGCTCGGCCCCGCGGAGCAGCCCCCCGCCGACACCGAGGGCTTCCTGAGCAGCGCCGACCTCGTGCAGATGCGCAAGTCCGCGCGGCGCGCCAAGAAGGCGGCGCAGCGCGACCCGCAGACCGCCCAGGATGCGGACCCGGCCGACACGAAGGTCGGCCAACAACTGCGCCGCGGGGTGCTCGCCGAGGCCGCGTGGCGCTACGACCACCAACTCCACACCGGTCGGCCCTTCGCCGAGCGCCTCGTGCGCTTCTGGGCCAACCACTTCACGGTCTCGGGTGCCAAAGGCGCGGTGCGGCCCGTGGTGGGCGCCTTCGAACGTGAGGTCGTGCGCCCGCATCTCTCCGGGCGCTTCGTCGACCTGCTCCGCGCGGCGACGACCCATGTCGCGATGTTGGTCTACCTCGACAACGCGCAATCCGTCGGCCCAGGCTCCCGCGCGGGCAAGCGCCGCGGCACCGGACTGAACGAGAACCTCGCTCGGGAGGTCCTCGAGCTGCACACGCTCGGTGTGCGCGGAGGCTACGGCCAGGCCGATGTGCTGGCCCTGGCCCAGATCCTCACCGGCTGGACCGTCGACCCCGAGACCGCGCAGACCCGGTTCACCCCGAACCGACACGAGCCGGGGCCCAAGCGTTTGCTGGGCAAGACCTACCCGGAGGCCGGCGAGGCCGAGCTGTCCGCGGCCCTCGAAGACCTGGCGCTGCACCCGTCCACGGCGCGTTTCCTGGGGACGAAGCTCGCCCGGCACTTCGTGGCCGATACGCCCCCCGAGGCGCTGGTCGAGGCGCTCGCGCAGGCCTACCTCGCCTCGAAAGGCGACCTCGCGGCCACCTATCGTGCGCTGGTCCAGCACCCGCTCGCCCTGTCCCCCGGCCTCCCGAAGTTCAAGCTGCCCGAGGAGTGGGCGCTGACGTGTTTGCGTCTGGTGGGGGCCCCCAGGATACCGCCGGCCCGCCTGGTTCGGGGCATCGCGGGCTTTGCCGCCAGCGTCGGCCAGAAGCCGGGGGAGGCGCCGTCCCCGGCCGGCTGGGCCGATGTCGCCTCGGAGTGGCTCGGTCCCGACGCGCTCTCGAAGCGCATCGAGTGGGCCCAGGCGGCGTCTCAACGTCTCCCTACGGCCTCTCTCCCGGACGCGCGCGCGCTGGCCGCGGCCAGCTTCGGGCCCAGGCTCTCCGCGGCCACGGCGCAAGAGCTGGCCCACGCCGAGAGCCCGCGCCAGGCCCTCGCGCTCTTGTGGCTCAGCCCGGAGATGCAGCGCCGATGAACACCCCGACCCCGACCCGCCGCACGCTCCTCCGCGCCGCCCTCAGCGGTCTCGCGCTCCTGCCCATGGCCCGCCTGAGCTTCGCCGCACCGCGGCCCGGTCTCGGGGGACCCGCGGGTGGCCGCGTCGTGTGGATTCTGTTGCGCGGCGGGCTCGACGGGCTCTGGGCCGTGCCCGCGCCCGGGGATCCCACCTTCGTCGAGGCGCGGGGCGCGCTCGGAACCTACGCCCAGGCGCCGTTGAAGCTCGACACCACCTTTGCGCTGCACCCGGCGCTCACCGCCGCGCACGCGCTCTTCACCGCACGGCAACTGGCCGTGGTCCACGCGGTTTCGAGCCCCTATCGCGAGCGCTCGCACTTCGACGCGCAGCAGGTGCTGGAGAGCGGCGGAACCCGACCCTTCGCGCTCGACACGGGCTGGCTGGGCCGCGCCGTGCAGCGCGCGACTCGCCGGGCCGTCGCCCTGGCCCCGGCCGCCCCGCTCTCCCTGCGCGGCGCCCGTGAGGTCGAGACCTGGTCTCCATCGCTGTTGGACGGCCCGGACGACGACCTGATCGTGCGTCTGGCCCGCATCTACGCAGGGGACCCGATGCTCGCCGAGGCGCTCGGGCAGGCCCGCCGCGAGCTCCAGCGCGCCCAGGCGGCCCAGCTCGCCGAGGCCGACGCCATGGGGGCCGAGCCCGAGGCCGTCGGTGCGATGGCGGGCGATGCCCAGGCCCGGAAACGCGCCGCTCTGCGCGGGGACCCCGTGGTCCTCGCCGAGCGGTGCGTCGAGTTTTTCGAGACCGCCGAGGGCCCCACGGTCGCGATGCTGGAGCTGTCGGGGTGGGACTCCCACGCGCAGCAGGCCGCGGAGAACGGGCGCCTCACCCGCAACCTGAAGGCGCTGGACGCGACCCTGGGCGCGCTCGCAACCGGGTTGGGCGACCGCCTCGACGAGACCGTCGTCGTCGTCGCGAGCGAGTTCGGCCGAGCGGTCCGAACGAACGGCACGCTCGGCACGGACCACGGCACCGGTGGGGTATGCCTGGTGATGGGCGGGGGCGTGCGCGGCGGTCGGGTTTACGGGGACTGGCCGGGACTCGCTCCGCCGGCGCTCTACGAGGGGCGCGACCTCAAGCCGACGACCGACCTGCGCGCCGTGCTCAAGGCCGCGCTGCAGAGGCAGCTCGGACTGACACGCGCCGCGCTCGACACCGAGGTCTTCCCTGAGAGCGGGGCCGTCGCGCCCCTCGCGGAGCTCTTCGGCTGACGCGGGGCTCAGCCCCGACGACGCCGCACGAGCAACCACAGCAGCGTGGGCGCGCCGAGGGTCGCGGTCAGCACCCCGACCGGGAGGTCCCGACCGGGCACGACCATGCGGGCGAGGCCATCGGCCAGGGGCAGAAAGCCCGCGCCCACCAGCGCCGACAGCGGCAGCACGAGACGGGGCGCGCCCCCGACGAAGCCCCGAACCAGGTGCGGCACGAGGAGCCCCACGAACGCGATCGGGCCGGCCGTCGCCACACAGGCGGCCACGCCCAGGGCCCCGGCCGCGAGCACCACGCCCCGCGTGCGCCGGGTGTCCACACCCTGCGTCTCGGCGCGCTCGTTCCCCGCCGCCATCGCCTGCAGCGCGCGGGTCTGTGCCAGAATCACAAAAACCGTGAGCATCGTCGGTGGTGCAACCTGGACCACCGCACCCCAGCCGACGGTCGAGAGCGAGCCGATGGCCCAGCGGACGGCCGCGAGGGTCGCCGCGGCGTCCGCCTGGAGCTGAAGTCCGGTGGTCGCCGCACCCGCCGCGAGGGTGACCGCGACACCCGCGAGCACGAGGTCGTCCGGACGCAGCGCCGACGAGCGTGCCAGAATCGCGAGGCCGAGGGACGCCGTGAGCGCGCCGACGAACGCCCCCAGCGCCACGGTGGTGGCCCAGGCCCCGGGCACCAGGACCAGCACGGCCAGGGCGCCGAGGCCGGCCCCGGCGACCGTGCCGAGGGTGCTCGGGCTCGCCAGGGGGTTCTCGAAGATCGTCTGGTACGCGGCCCCCGTGAGCGCGAGCGTCGCCCCGACCATCAGCCCGAGAAGAACCCGAGGCAGTCGCAGCTCCCGCAACACGAACTCGGCGGTCGTGGGCTCGAGGGCGTCGCCCAGCCAGGGCGCGACCCCCAACGCGAGCAGGCTCAGGAGCACGAGCCCCGCGACACGATGGCCGCTCACCGCGCGGGTCCCAGGACCACGAATCGGCGCAGACCGTCGATCTCGACGGCGCGCAGCTCGAGCCCGAGGAGCGCGCCCAGCCGGGCGGGCAGCTCCGGGTCGTCGAGTGGTCCACAGTGGACCACCTGCCCACCCACCAGGACCAGCACATCCGCCTCGGGCACGTGCGGCAGGAGGGTCAGATCGTGGGTGACGAAGAGCAGGCCCAGCCCGGACGCGGCGCGACGGCGAACGGCCTCGACGAGCTCGAACCGCACCACGGGGTCCAGGTGGTTCGCGGGCTCGTCGAGGAGCCACCACGCGGCCTCTTGAGCCGCGAGGGCGGCCAGCCGTGCGCGCTGGGCCTCGCCCCCCGAGAGGGTCCGGATCGGACGGTCGGCGAACTGCAGCGCCCCGAGCTCCGTCAGGGCGCGCTCGGCCTGTGCCCGGGCGACCGCGCGGGGTTCGTCGAAACGAAAGCGCGCCGCCTCGACCAGCTCTCGCGCCGTGAGGTCCGCGTCCGGGCCGGCCTGCTGCGGCAGCCACGCCAGGACCGCGGCGCGCGCCCGGCGCGACAGGTCGGCAAGCGGTGCGCCGTTCACCAGGACCCGACCGCTGCTCGGGGCCTCGAGACCTACGAGCGCGCGGAGGAGCGTCGACTTGCCGGCGCCGTTCGGGCCCACGACGAGTGTCGGACGCCCGCAGTCGAAGGAGAGTGTCACGGCCCGTAGACGCGGTCTCTCGCTGCCCCCGACGGTCAGCCCTTCGACCGTGAGGCTGGGTCCGGGCGTCGAAGCACTCACGGCGCGGCCCCGAGACGGTCGACGGCCGCGCGCAGCAACTCGACGGTGTCGAGGATGGTCGGCCCGGTCGAGAGCACCCCGGGCCCCGAAACGAGCGTGACGCGCCCGTCGCGGACTGCGCGGAGCGGTGTCATCGCCCCCCACGCGGCCTGCACGCGGGCCTCGAGCTCAGCGCTCGCCGGTGCCGTCGACAGAACGAGGACCGTCGGCGGATCGAGCTTCAAGAGCGCCTCAATCGAGAGGACGGGCTGACCCGCGACATCCTCGTCGACGGCGTTGCGTGCGCCCGCGGCCTGGAGCGCGGCCCCGTGCAAGCTGTTGCGGCGAATGAACCAGACCTCGGTCGTGGGCACGCCGCCGTCGCCCAGCACGAGCAGGACCCGCGGCGCATCCGCGCGGGGCTCGACCCGCAGCTTCGCGAGGCCATGCGCGAGGACCTCCGCCGCCTCCAGACGCCCCGTGAGCACCCCGAGCCTGCGGGACGACGCGACGACCTCGTCCACGGTGAGCCACGGCAGCACCTCGACGGGGGCCAGCGCGCGCAACGCGTCGACCTGGTTGCCGGCGCTCGCGTCCAGCAGGATGTGGGTCGGACGCAGGGCGGCGATGCGTTCGAACGCCGGCGTGAGGCTGCTGCCCACCGCCGGCAGTCGTGCCACGTCGGCGGGCAGCGCACACCAGTCGGAGCGCCCGACCTGCTGCGCCGCGGCCCCGAGGTGCGCCAGCGTCTCGGTCAGGGCCGGCGCGAGCGCGACGAAACGCCGGGGGGCGTCGGCGCCGGGCGCAGGTGCGGACGCCCGCTCACAGGCGCCGAGCAGTACCGCGACGAGCGCCCCAAGGAGCCCGGCCCGCTTTGGACTCGGGTCTGGCGCTTTTCTCCTGCTGCGCCCGGTTCCGCTCGGCCATCGCTTCGGTGCTCGCCGATTTCGGTCTCGATGTACCTCGGGTACACCTTCGACCGAAATCGGCTCCGCTCCACGCGCTGGCTCGAGCGGTCCTCGGGCTCGCGACGGAGAAAAGGGCCAATCCCGAGTCAGAAATCCGCCTGCCGAGGGGCGCGGGGGAACGGGATCGTGTCGCGGATGTTGTCGACGCCCGTGGCGTACATCACCGCGCGCTCGAAGCCGAGCCCGAAGCCCGCGTGCGGCACCGTGCCGTAGCGCCGCAGGTCGCGGTACCACCAGTAGTCCGCGGCGATGAGCCCGAAGTCCGCGATGCGACGGTCGAGCACGTCGAGGCGCTCCTCGCGCTGGCTGCCGCCGATCATCTCGCCGATGCCCGGCGCGAGCACGTCCATGGCCGCGACGGTGCGCTCGTCGTCGTTCAGGCGCATGTAGAACGCCTTGATTTCTTTGGGATAGTTCATCACGGCGACCGGCCGACCGACGTGTTTCTCCGTCAGCCAGCGCTCGTGCTCCGACTGCAGATCGATGCCCCAGCTCACGGGGAACTCGAAGGCCTCGCCGGAGCGCTGCAAGGCCTCGATGGCCTCGGTGTAGGTCATGCGCGCGAAGTCGGCGCCGACGAACGCCTCGAGCCGGCGCCGACAGTCCTTGTCCACACGCTCCGTGAAAAAGGCGAGGTCGTCCGAGCGCTCATCCAGCACGGCCTTGAAGAGGTACTTCAGGAAGTCCTCGGCGAGGTCGGCGTCGTCGTGCAGGTCGGCGAAGGCGATCTCGGGCTCGATCATCCAGAACTCGGCGAGGTGCCGGCGGGTGTTCGAGTTCTCGGCCCGGAACGTAGGCCCGAACGTGTAGACCTGGCTCAGCGCCAGGCAGTAGCACTCCACGTTGAGCTGGCCGGAGACCGTGAGGTGGGCCTCCTTGCCGAAGAAGTCCTGCCCGAAGTCCACGCCGCCCTTGTCGTTCCGGGGCAGGTTCGCCAGGTCGAGCGTGGAGACGCGGAACATCTGCCCCGCGCCCTCGCAGTCGCTCGCCGTGATGATGGGCGTGTGAATCCAGTGGAAGCCGCGCTCGTGGTAGAAGCGGTTGACCGCCTGCGCCAGGGTGTTGCGCACCCGCGCCACGGCGCCGATCAGGTTCGTGCGCGGCCGCAGGTGCGCGTTGTCCCGCAGGAACTCCGGCGTGTGCGGCTTGGGCTGAATCGGGTAGGTCTCGGGGTCGTCGACCCAGCCCACCACCTCGATGGAGACGGCGCGCAGCTCGACGGTCTGGCCCTTGCCCTGGGACGCGACGACTTCACCGACGCAGGTGAGCGCGCAGCCCGCCGTGAGCTTGAGCACCTCGTCCGCGTAGTTCGGGAGCGTGTTTTCGACGACCAGCTGCAGCGTCGCGAAACACGAGCCGTCGTGGAGCGCCACGAACGAGACGCCCCCCTTCGAGTCACGGCGCGTTCGCACCCAACCGCTGACACGCACCGTCGCGCCGACGAGTACGGCACCGCCGAGCACCTCGGCGATGCGGGTCTTCTTCTGAGAGGCCACGGGCCCTCCTCCGCACGTTGTGAAACCGACGACCGGGGCGGCATCTTGCGGCCGCGCCTCGGTCGGCGCAACGGGGAGGCGGCCGGACGGGCCGAAGCCATCAGCGCGGGCACACCTCGTAGATGCTCACGAACTCGCTGTCCGGGAAGACCGTGAGGCCCTCGAAGCAGCCGCCGGGCACACCGTAGCCGTCGAAGTCGGCGGCCAACACACCGTAGTCGAAGTACTGGAAGACGAGGCGGTCCGGCGAGGGCTGGCTCCAGGTGCCCGTGAAGACGGCGTTGATGGCCGGCGAGCCGAAGTCGATTTCACCGGTCGGCAGCAAGGTCGTGGGGTGCGACGTGATCGAGCTGGGGTAGAGCTCGCACTCGAAGAACGACGTCAGATCCCGCCCCGTGCAGTGGCGGCTGGTGTTCGCCCAGGGCCCCGCCACGGGGATGGCGTAGTTCAGGCGGCTGTCCACGTGGGTGAGGTCGTTGTTGGCGAGCGAATTCTCGCCGCCGGTCGTGCGGACGGTGACGCGAAACTCCACGGGGTCCGAGCTCTGTCGACTCGCGTAGTCGAAGGTGAACGTCGCGCGATTGCCACTCTGGATGCGCCCCACGGCGCACGAGATCGTCGTGCCGACGCGGCTGCACCCGTTGCTCAGCGCGCCCACGGTCCCCAAAACATGCACCGTCGGGCTGGTGTGGGTGAGCGGGAGCTGGACCGTCAGCGTGCCCGTCGCGCTCCGCTGATTGCCCACGTTCCGGACGGTGATCGTGTAGCGCGAGTTGCCCTCGACGAGGTCGTTGGCCGGCGACGTCATGGACGTCGAGAGGTCCGGGGCCGCGTCTGAGATTGACCCTAGGGGCGAACCACACATTCATCACCCCCCGAAGTTGTGGGGGGGATACAAGCAATTAGTTGCAGACCCCGCCGGCGCAGACGAGGGCGGATCCGCAAGGCGTGCCGTCGGCCATCGGGACCCGGTCGCACCCGCCGTCGGTGGGGTCGCAGGTCGCGACGTTGCACGCGTCGGAGGTGCACGCGTTGGCGGCGACGAACAGACACTCGCCGGCGTCGGGGCACGTCGCGTTCAGCCAGGGGTCGGTCCGGACGGCCACGGTCTGCGTGAAGCCGGGCGCGGACTCCACGGTGCCGAAGGCGAAGGCGCCGCCGTCGGGGTGGGCGACCAGCGCGGTCGGGGCGCGCGTCGGCTCGCCGTCGAAGTAGGTGCGGGTCGCCTGCACCGCGAGGCCGTCTCGAGAGAGCCGCGTGACCTCGAAGTTGCGGGACAAGACCCAGAGCGTGCCTTTGTCCTGCGCCACGGCCAGCGGCGCCCCATTGGGCACGAACGTGCGCAGGCGCTCGGCGAAGAGGTCGTCCAGCGCGATGACCAGCAGGTTGCGCGTCGGCCCGGCCGTGATCGTCTCGAAGACCACCACCAGGTCGGCAGGGTTCGAACGTTCAGCGGCGGAGATGATCTCCCAGTTCTCGCCGAAGGCGTTGAGGTCGACCGAGTCTCCTTGCCCGCCGAGAGCGTCCAGACGCGAGACGTAGCCTCCGATGCCGAACGGCACGAGGGCCGTCCGGCCCAGCAGATAGGCCGCGCGACCCCCGGAGACGAGCCCCACGAACTGCGTCGACGCGGGTCCCCGCACCTCGCCGTCGGCGAGGGTGTTGCCCGCCGGATCCAACGCCCAGACCCCGTACCTTGCGAAGACGCCCTGGTCGTCGAAGGCGCGGTAGAGCAGCAAGTACCCGGCGTTGCTCGCCGGGCGGGGCACCAGCGCGACGGGCACACGACCCTCCGGCGCGACGAGGGGCTGGTCGACGAGCACACGACCCGCGACGTCCAACACCACGAACCGGATCGTGTACAGGCCGTTCACGTCGAGCGCGAGCGCCACCGCGGTCTCGAGGGTCGGCACGGTCGTGAGGGCCCCTCCGAGTGCGGGCTCGCTGTTCGGATCGGGCAGAGACGTGACCCAGTCGAGGTCCACCGTGGCCTTCGTCGCGGTCACGAACGGGTCCCCCGCGTTGCCGCCGGTCGTCTGGCCGAGCAAGACGGAGCGCCCGTCGGCGCGCGGGCTCGCGGCCACGATGCGTGTGTCGCGCAGGGTCCGGGGCGCGCCCTGCTCCAGCACGTGCTGATTGGAGGCACACGCCGGCGCGTTCGGCGTCGGTAGGCCGAGCCCGGCGTTCGAGCCGTGGGCCCGGGCCCATCCCGGTCCGAGTGTCCCGGCGGTCGAGACCACGTTCGAGACCTCCAAAGGCCCGGCTGCCGCGCCCGGCGCGCCGTCGACGGGCGTCACCACGGCCCCCGTGCTGCCGACGACCGGTGAGGGCAGACATGCGCCGCCGGCCCTTCTCCCCAGGTCGAGCACACGGAAGGCATCGGGGAGGGCGCCCCGCGCGAGCGTCAGCCCGATGTCCCACTGCGCGACCTGCCAGTCCTCGCCCCCCGGCCGCCAGTGGCTCCCGCTGTTGTAGAGCAGGTCGTCGGCGCCCAGGGCCAGACCGGTGGTCCGGAATGGACCGGTGTCGAGCTGCGCGCGCACCTCGCCGGCGCCCAGGTCGATGGCCGCGAGCCAGCCGTCGCCGCCGGTGAGCATCGCACCACCGGGGCAGTACCAATGCGAGCCGCTGTTGGCGACGAAGCCGTCGCAGGCCGACAACACGACGGGCGGTGCGAACATGCCCCCCGGGGCCGCGAGGCCGTTGGGCGTGGCCTCGAGCGGGGCCAGCCGCGCCGGACCGTCGCCGTCGGGGGCCGTAGCGAGCCTGAAGAGTCGGTCGCCGAGGGCATCGCTCGGATCGCCTACGGCCCGTAGGGTCGCGACGACGCGGCCCGTGTCGATCTTGGAGAGGGTCGTGACGAGCCCGTCGACCCGGAGGCCCTCGCCGACCTGCGCCGTGGCCGGGTCGAGTTCGAATCGGAACGGCACGAGCTGGTCGGTCGCGCCCACGAGCCAGTGTGAGCCGCTGTTCGCCATCGCCGGGTCGCCCAGGACCGCGATGGGCCCGGCGGTGGGTCCCGCGGGGAGCGGCAGCGTGCCGCGCTCGACGCCGAGCGTGCGGTCGAGGAGCAGCAGAACGTCCCCGTCCGCCGTGCGGGACGGCCACACCACCAGGGCATCCCCGACGACGGGCTCGACGCAGGCCGGCGCCCGGCCGGGCTCGGGGCGGGCGATGACCTCGGCGAGCGGGGCGCCGTCTCGATCGAGCAGGTGTAGAACGCACCGGTCGGCGTACCGGACTGTGGCCAAGAGTGCGGGGCCCGGCGCCCCGTCGTCGGTCGCCACCGGGGCGTAGGGCGTCGCGCCCGCCTCGAAGGGGAAGACGAGGCGCGGCGCATTGCCTGGCCCCCCGGGACCCGGCAAAGGCGGGTCGGTGAGATAGAGCCCGTCCGTCCGAGCCACGATGAGGCGCTCACCCAGCAGGACGGGGGAGGTCCGGGCGCAGGCGTTCGCCGGCAAGACATCGTCCGGCGGACCCGGCGGGAGCGCGGCGTCGGGCGCGGCGGCGTCGACCACCGCGGCGTCGGATACAGCGGCGTCGGGGTCGGCGGCGTCGGGCACCGCGGCGTCGGGCATCACGGCATCGGGCACCGCGGCGTCGGGCACCGCGGCATCGGGCACCGCGGCATCCGTGACTGCAGCGTCGGCGACTTCAGCGTCGTCGCCCGCCCCCAGGTCGGGCGGAGCGCCATCGACGTTCACGCCCCCCGTATCCGGCGGTGGGCGCGCGGTGTCGCTCAGACCGCCCAGATCGTCGCCGCCGCCGTCCCGCGGGTCGACCCCCTCGGCGTCCGGGCCGCCCGCGTCCGCGACCGGGTCGCCCGCTCGACCCCCGGTCGAGTCCGAACATGCCCCGGCCACGACGAGCGCGAAGCCCGCCCAAAGAACGCCCCACTCGAGCCTACGGCGCATCGTCCTCGACCATTTGACCTACGTAGATCGTCACGCGCTTCATGGGCGTCCCCGGCGGTGTCGCCGCTCGGAGCGTGTCGGCCCTTGCCAGCCAGGCCTCGAGCAGGAGGCGATTCGTCTTGAGGTAGGCCGTGATCTCGGCGTGCAACGGATCGCCCTCGGGCAGCAGGAACGTAAAGGTCGAGCCGCCCGTGAACTCGTGCAGCGTCGCGTTGTGTCGCCCGAGCCGCAGCTTCTTGCACAGGGCTCGCACCACGGCGGAGAGGTGGTCGTAGATCGCGGCCTCGTAGCCGGCGACCGTGTCCATGGGGATGTGGAACCGCTCGACCCGGTAGAGCGCGGTGTCGTCCTCGCCCTGGGTCTCCACGAGCCAGCCGTGGGCGCGCACCCGCTCGAGCAGGGCGGTGGCCTCGGCCGCCGGAACGTCCAGGCGGGTCGAGAGCACCTCGAGGCTCATGGGGCCCTCGCGGTAGAGCAGCACGGCGGCGTCGTGCTCGTTCGGGCCGCCCGGCGAGTTCGGCTCCGCGCCGCGGTAGGCTCGGCTGCGACCGCGGCCCTTCACTTCGACGAGGCCCGAGCGCACGAGGAAGTGCAGGACCCCCTGCAGTGTGTCGGCCTTGGTGCCGCGAAAGCGCTCCGCGACCCAGTCGGCCTTCACCCACTCCCCGCCCGCGGAGCCCTCGTAAACGAACGTATGCACGCGTTCCAGAAGCGTTCGCTGGTCGGCGCCGCCGGGGGCGCCCTCGGCCCGATGCAGCGCCTGGAGGCGCGTCATCTTCGCCTTGTAGCCGTTTATCGTGAGCCCGAAGGCCGCGGCGATGGCCTCCTGGGAGAGACCGTCTTGCCGGCGATGTCGGCGAAGTACATGCGCAAGGGGTTGCGAGACGCGAGCGTGGCGAAGAGCTCGGCGATGAGCGGCACGATGCGCGCTTGCAGCCCGGCAAAGTTCATTTCGGCGGGTCGTCGTGTCACGGGGCTCCGGCGGGTGGACACCCGATTTCGTCCACATCGGCGGTGGACCGTAAACCTTTGCCCCCCTTGCCCGGTCGAAGGACCCCCCAATGACGTGGGGGGCGCTCGGGAAAGCCCCAATTGACAGGGCTCCCCCGGACCCCGGTACAACGCGAAACTCACAATTCGGGGTTCGACATGTTCAAGTAGTTCTGGATGCTCACGCTGCTGGCCGCAGGACTCGCGGCGGGCACGACTGGCTGCGACAAGGCGGACGACGAGGACGCCACGTCGGACGGCGGCGTGTCCGCGGAACCTGCACCGCCCGCGGCCGACGAAGGCCAGAACGTGACCGTGGCCGTCAGCGCCGCGGCGGGCGGCCTGGTCGCTTCGCCGTCCGGGTCGGGGAAGCTCACGGTGCCCGCAGGCGCCCTGGCCGCCGACACCGAGCTCACGCTCGCCGTGCAGCCGGCCGAGGCGGGCACGGCGGCGAGCGTCTACGAGTTCGGGCCCGACGGCACGCAGTTCCTGGTGCCCTGCACGCTCGAGCTGGCGTTCACGGGCGAGGTGCCCAGCGGCAAGAAGGCGGTGCTCGCCGTCGAAGAGGGCGGGACCTGGACGGAGATCCCCGGCTCGGCGCTCGCCGGAGGCAAGGTCACGGGCAACATCGACCACTTCTCCAGGTTCACGATCATCTTCGTCAACGGCGAGGCGGTGCTCGAGTCGGCCTGCGCCGACGTCGCGCGGGACTTCTCGCCCTGCGGCGGAGACCCGAGCGGCACCTGGCAGATCGAAGAGGTCTGCACGGACTCCACGACGCTCGCCCAGAACCCCTTCGGCGAGCAGTGCCCGGACGCGGTCTACGAGATCGACCTGACCATCGCGGGCACCGTCGAGCTCACGGGCGAGCGTCTGATCTCGAGCACGACCCAGACCCTCGACATCGCCTTCACGGTCCCGAAGTCCTGCATCCAGGGCGCGCCGTGCGACGCGCTGGCGAACGACGGCGCCGACGGGGACAACGTCGTCACCTGCAACGACACGGGGGCTGCGTGCGCGTGCGAGCAGACCGAGGTCGACGAGAGCGACGACCCGATGGGCGACCCCTACGTGGTCGAGGGGAACACCGTCGTGCAGACGGACGATGACGATGCCAGCGCCGAGGTGACGCGCCTCGACTTCTGCGTCGCGGGCGACCGCATGACGGTGCGTGTGGAGCCCAACGACGAGGGCGACCCGGTCGTCGTGTACGTGCTGACGCGCTGAGCCTTCAGCGCGCGAGCCACTCGACGAGCGCCGCGTTCGAGATGTTGCCACCCCGCCAGGCCGCGGCGACGTAGCGGGCGAGGGCGTCGTCGACGGGCAGGCCCAGTCGCTCGGCCTGGACCAGGGCGACGAGCCCGTCCTCGATGCCGGCGACCCCGACCTCGGCCGCGTCGCGCGTGATGCGCGAGAGCGCGGTGTCCACGAGCGCCGCGAGCTCCACATCGGCGAGCTGCGTCCGCAGCCGCATCAACTCGGCGACGATGATGTTGTGGTACACGGGCCGCGCGTTGTGTGGGTCGAGCCAAAGGCCGTCCGGCAGCATGCCGGGCAGCACGCCGATGCGGGCCTTTGTGGCCGCCGCGTCGAGCCAGCGGGCCTGGGCCGCCTCGGGGTCGTGTGCGTGCAACGCCGCGAGGAGCCCGACGGAGAACGCGTTGTAGTTGAAGTTGAGCACGGGGGTCTGGCGGCGCGCCCAGTCGCCTGCGCGGCGCGCGGCGGCGAGCAGGTCCGGTCGGCTGAAGGCCACGAAGCCCTCCACGAGCGCGAGGCCGCAGATGCCCGTATCGAACTGCAGCCCGCCGGGGTCGCCGAGGGGCGCGGTGTCGACGATCCAGCCCTCGACGTAGACGCCCTCGGGGCGCCCCGCGGTCTCCCAGCGCGCGCGGCCCAGCGCGCCGAGCTCGAGCGCGCGGGGCAGGGCGTCGCGACACGTTGCGGCATCTCGCCCGGACTCGGCGCACGCCTCGAGCCAGTCTTCAGCGTCGGCCGAGAGGTCGGGGTAGGGGAAGAGCCCCTCGGGTCGCTGCACGCGCATCAGCCACTCGAGGCCCTCGAGGGCTTGCGCCCGTAGGGTCTGCGCGTCGGCGCCCGGCAATGTCGCGGCGCGCAGGTACCACACCACGGTGTTGCACGCGCCTCGAAGCGGCTCCGTTTGGGAGAGCCCGTCGACGGCGCCGCCGACTCGGGCCCACGCCTCGCGGCCGACGAGCTCGCGCGTCAGCCGCCGAAGAAAGACCTCACTGGCCTCGGCGCGGTCAGGCAGGACCGCAGGCGCGTCGAGCCGCGGCGTTTCGACCTCGGCGACACCCTGCCAGTCGCTCAGCGCGGTGCGCAGCGCGCAGATCGCGGTGTCCACCCGCGCGACGTCCATCGAGGCGAGCGCGGCCGTCGCTTCGCCGACGACGGCCTCAACAGCGGCCGCGACCTCCGCGGGCGGGGGCGTCCCGTCGGGGGCGCGTTGGACCGGCCAGCGCGCCGAGGGGCAGGGCTGCAGGGCGAAGGTGATGCTCGAGGTGGGCGACTCGGCGTCCGGGCTCGGCGGCGCGGCGTCCGGGCTCGGTGCCACCGCGTCTGGGCTCGGCGCGGCGTCCGATGTCGGCGCTCCCGCGGCGTCCACGACGAGACCCCGGTCGTCCGCGACACGCGGGGACGCGCTCGATCCCCCGCAGGCGTTGAGCGCGAAGAGTGTGAGAACGAGGTTTCGAGGGGTGTTCATGGCCGCAGCGTCACCCCATCAACGGGCCCCGGAACAGGCCACGCGCGCTCCGAAACACACCGTTCAGACTTCTTCACACACGGGGCATCCGCCGGGCGAACCGGCGTCGCAGAAGCCGCGCGGGCGCGAGGAGCAGGACCGCGAAGGGCGCCCACGGCGTCGTCCGGACCGGCCCCTGACTGCATCCAGACGCCGACCCACCGCTGGGCGTGGGCGTCGGAGTGGATGCGTCCGCTTCCTCGCGAGGGGGCGCGCCCGGTGCTTCGCCGTCCGGCAACATCGCGGCGTCCGCCGGGATAATCGCGGCGTCCGCCGGCAGAATCGCGGCGTCTGCGGGCGTCGTCGCGTCGGGCTCCGGCACACCCGCGTCGGCGACCGGCAGGTCCGCATCGGGCACGGCCGCATCCCAGGGCACCAGCGGCGGGTCCCAGGGCCCCTCGTGGGGCACGGGTGTGCAATCCGCGCTGCCCTCGGGGCAATTCGCGGTGAAGGTGATCTCGATCGGCGCGTCGGTCGTGCGGCCGTCCTGCATCCACAGCCCGGCCTCGAGGCGGAGCACGTAGGTCGCGCCGGCCACGAGATCGGTCTCGGGGCGAAGCTGGAGGAGGCGCGTCGTGCTGTCCGGGCTGCCGGACCAGCGGGTGTGGAGGACCTCGACGGGCACCGGCTCGCGGGCCTCGCCGTTCGTCCGCAGTAGGCTCACCGTCTCTGGGGTAAGGCTCCCCACGTTCGTGCCGACGCCGAAGACCAGATGCACCCAGCTCTCGACCCGCCCCGCCGTGAGCCCCGGCACCGGGCGTCCGTTGCCCGGGTACTGGTAACTCACCACCGCGCGCGGCTCGAGCCGGTCGTGGAGGCGGTCCCAGAGGGCCTCCATATAGGCCCGGGTCGCGGGGATCTCGCTGGCGTGCCCGCCCGCCGTCTCGGGGTCCATGTAGTGCGCGGCGCCCCACGGCAGCAACGGCCGATACTGCGCGTCGAGCTGCGGCGCGAAGACGTGGAAACCGTCGATGACGAGGGCCTTCACGCGCGCCATGCCGGCCCGCATCTGCATAGCCTCGGGGCGGTACCCGTGGGCCGCGTCGAAGACCTCTTGCAGGTCCTCGGGCGCGAGCCACACCGGCGGCTTGAATCGGAGCCACCCATCGGTGAACAAAAAGGCGTCGGTGCCCGGATCGGCGGCGTCCTGGGACTGGCCGTCTTCCTGCTCCAGATGGCGCAGGAAGATCGTGTCGAAGATCTCGTCCTGCAGGCCGTGACTGGCCGCGCCCATCATGAACGCGATGTGCCGGCGCGCCTCGTCCGTCGCGAAGTCCGGGCCGTGCGTGGCCTTGATCCAGCGGACGTACGCCTCGATGAAGGGCTCCCAGTGCGCCATCTCACCGTAGGCGTCGTCGACGGCGTAGCCGCTGTCGGGGAACGATGCGCCGCTCTGGGCGGTGTCGCGCAGCGCCGCGTCGTCGAAGAAGGCGCGCAGCGGCCCGGGAGGGAGCGACTCGATCGCCCAGCCCGTCACGTGCACATGCCCGTTGATGCCGTGGGCCGCGGCCAGCCCCGGCAGGCCAACGAAGACCGGCACGAGCAGGCGCGCGCCGAGTTGCGAGAGCAGTTTCGACTTCGGCACCGGTCGCACCTCCGAGCGTAGGGTCGCACTTTCGGCGCCCGTCGGAAACCGCCCGGTCGTCGGGCGAATCGGACCGTTGGGGCCGTTGAGAGTGCGAACGATTTCCCTCACTCTCCGCCGCTCAATGACGGGCCCTCGATGCACCTCTTGGAACTGACCGAAGATGCCCAGCTGCTCTGGGTTGGCTTTCATGCCGTCTGGCTCCTTTGGGGCGATCCCCGGCTCAAGGGGCTCCTCGAGCGGGAGCCCTTCACCGGCCGGGACGGCACACTCACGCGGATTCGTGTGGCGGGACACCTGGACTTCATCGAGGGGGCCTCGACCACGGCGGCGGCGCTGGATGGCCTCGCGCTCGCGTCGCTCGACGAAGACCCGGCCGTGAGCGCCGCCGTCGGCGACCATCTGGAGCGCACGCTCGGCTCGAGACCCGGCGCGACCTTCGACCGCATGAACGCGCCCGGGAAGCGCTGGGCGCGGTGGCTCGTGCGGCGCTTCGAGCCGCAGTTCGGGGCGACCAGCGTGGAGCTCGAAGCGCGCACCACGCGGGCCGTGCACGCGCTGCTCGCCTTTGGGGCGGCCCGCCGTCCGCGGGAACCCGAGGCCCTCTCCCACGCCCGTGTCGAGGCGCTCTACCGCGCCGCCTTCAATCGACCGACCCTCGCCGCGGGGCCCGTCGAAGGCCTCGCGCTCTACGCGGAGAGCGGCGCCGCCGTAGGTCGTCACGCGCTCGGCCGCATCGCCCGAATCGCCACGAGCGCGTCCACGGGACACTTGCTGCGCGCGCTCTCGGCACGTTCGAGCATCCTTCGGTCTCAGGCCGCCTGGGCGGTCTCACCGAGCAATACGAACGGACGCCCTCTGTCTCCCGACATCGTGAAGCGCCTCTTTGCGCTGTTGGCCGACGAGGACCCCGAGGTCCGAAGCCAGGCGATGCTCACGCTCGTCGAGACCGTGGGCGTGGGCGTCTACCTGCCCCGGCTCAAGGTCCTGGCGCGCGAGATCCGACGCGCACCCGGGCACACGCTGGCCGTGGATCTGGACGAGGCCATCGCCCAGGTGCGGGTGTCCGGCCGCATCTGCCGCGGCTTCCCCGAACGACTCGGCTTGCCGAGCTGAGTTCGCTTGTGCGCTACACTGCGCCTCATGCGCGGTGACAAAAACACGGTCCCCAGATGCCTGTTGCTCTTGCTCTTGCTCGGCTGCGGAGACTCGGCCGGCGGGGGCTCGGAAGCCCCTGACCCCGCGCCGACGGGCGGCGCGACCCCCGACTCCGGTCCCGCGACCCCCGACGCGGCGGCGCGAGACGCCGGCCCCCCCATCGAGCCGGTGGCGTCGCCGTGCGACCCCGACCCGACGCGGCGCCCCGAGGGCAGCGGCGCCCTGGGCTGCTGGTTCGAGGACGCCGATGGCCTCCCCGCCTATGCCTATACGGCCCAGCCCGGCGACGCCCCGTACTTCACCCGTCGCGAGGGCGAAGACGGCTCCACCGACCACTGGCACCAGGTCGGCAATGACCGCATCGTCGCCACGGCCCACGGCGACGGGCGCATGCGCCTCTTCGACGGCACCCGCGGCGGCAAGTGGGTCAGTGAGTACGGCGTCGGCCAGGTGAAGAACCTGAGCGAGGGCCGCGACGCGCCGCCGGTGGCGGAGTCGCGGGTCTTCGGGGTGGGGTACTTCGAGGCGGCGTCCCAGGTCGGGTCGTTGCGGGCCACACGGCGGGTCTTCGCGCCCTTCGGTGACGTCGCCGGCCTCGTCGTGGTGCACACACTCGAGAACCGCGGCGACGCGCCCATCGGGGTCGAGGTGGGCGAGCTGTGGGACGCCGCGATGTACCCGCTCACGCTGTCGCTCACCTACGCCACCGCGCCCGGCGTCGCCGACGACCAGCGCGCGCTCCTGATGAGCAAGTTCGAGCAGCGCGCGCGCTTCGAGCCCGCGCGCTCCCGGGTCGTGGTCGAGACCCGCTACCGCGCGGATGCTCAGCCTTCGGCCCCGCCCCGTGCCGACGCCGCCGACGCCGACTACTGGCCGGGCGCCCTCTCCCTCACGCTCGTCGATGGCCCCATCGCCGCCTTCGCGCTGGAGCACCGCGACCCCTGCGCCGAGGCCACGGGCGAGTGCGAGCGTCCCCGGCTCGCGGTCGTCGGGGGGGCCACGACCCGCGTGCAGCCGCCGGCCGAGGTCGTCGACGGCGATCCGA
>JBMOFP010000014.1:0-53875 GCA_049318805.1 Bradymonadia bacterium | reverse complement strand
ACATCGACATCTTCGGGTGGCTCGGCTACCCGATGCAGATCAAGGTCGACTTCCTGTGCCGTGACTCGATCCTCGCGGCACCGATCGTGCTTGACCTGGCTCTGTTCTCCGACCTCGCGCAGCGCGCCGGGCGTAAGGGCATCCAGGAGTGGCTCAGCTTCTACTGGAAGAGCCCCGTCGCGGCGCCGGGCCTGCTCCCGGAGCACGACCTGTTCATCCAGCTCACCAAGCTCAAGAACAACCTGCGGCACATGATGGGCGAAGCGCTCATCACGCACCTCGGGACCGAGTATTACGAAGAAGGGAACCTCTGACCATGTCGACCCGAGTAGAACAGGCGGTCATTCTCGCCGCTGGTCTCGGCAGTCGCATTCGGAGCGACGCCCAGCCTCTCCCCAAGCCCCTGGTTCGGGTGGGTGGGCTCACGCTCCTGAAGCGCGGCATCCTCACGGCACGCAGCGCGGGTGTGAAGCGATTCGTCATCGTGGTGGGCTGCCTCGGCGAGCAGGTCCGGGCCGCGCTGGACGGCGATCCCGACCTCGCGGGGCTCGAGCTCGTGTGGGTTCAGAACGACGACTACACACTGAAGAACGGCGTGAGCGTGCTGCGCGCGCGCCGTCACGTCCGGGGTGAGTTCTTCCTCACCATGGCCGACCACATCGTCGAGAAGGCGGTCTGGCAGACGCTGCAGCAGGCGCCCGCCCGCGGTGGCCTGGTGCTCGCCGTGGACCGCAAGCTCGACTCGATCTTCGACATGGACGACGCGACCAAGGTCAATGTCGGGGATCGGGAGCAGATCGTCGCCATCGGCAAGCAGATCGAGCAGTTCGACGCGGTCGACACGGGTGTGTTCCGCTGCGATCCGTCCCTTTTCGACGCCCTCGACGAGGTCTTCTCGGCCCAGGGCGACGTCTCTTTGTCCGAGGGCGTTCAGGCCCTCGCGCGGAGCGGCCGGGCGCGCGTCGCCGACGTGGGCGCGGCCTGGTGGCAGGACGTGGACGACCTCCCGAGCCGCGTCGAGGCGGAGCGGGTGCTCTTCGCCAAGCTGACGAAGTCGACGGACGGCCCGGTCAGCCGGCACATCAATCGCCGCTTCAGCAAGTTCTGCACTCGGCTGTTGATGAACACGAACGTGGTGCCCAACCACATGACGGCCGTCGGGCTGGCGTTGGGTGTGGCCGCCGCCCTGGTGACGGCGTTCGCGACCCCCGCGGCGGCGTGGATGCTCGCCATCGGCGCGGTGCTTTTCCAGCTCTCGTCGATGATCGACGGGTGCGACGGCGAGATTGCTCGGCTGAAGTTCAAGCAGAGCGCGCGCGGCGAGTGGTTCGACACCATCGCCGACGACGTGACGAACCTCAGCTATCTGCTCGCGCTCGGCATCGCCGCGTTCCGCTTCAGCGGAGAGAAGATCTGGCTGCACCTGGGCGTCGCGAGCTTCGTCGTCGGCTGGTTCGTGGCCGCGATGCTCTATCGCAAGCTGCTGGCGTCGGGCAAAGGCACCCACCTGGCCATCGAGTGGTCGTTCCAGCGCCAGACCCAGAAGAGCTGGTTCGCGACGTTCGTCAAGCGGGTGGAGTTCATCGGCCACCGCGACTTCTACGCGATGGCGCTGATGGTGCTCGTGCTCGTCGGCCTGATGAAGGTCGCCATCGCGCTGAGCTTCGTCACGGTGCTGATCGTCTTCTCCCAGTGGGCGATGACGACTGCGACCGAGGTCTCGACCCGCCGGACCGACCGCGAGGACGAGGCGAAGGCCGCCTGACGGCGCCTTACGGCGCGGAGGGTGGGCTCGCCGCCGCCGCCGCTGCCGCCTGCTTCGACCCACCGAAGAATGGGTACGGCAGTCGGGCGATGCCCGTGATGATGAGCAGGGTGGCGACACCCAGACACATCACGCCGAGCTTGGCGCGCTCCGGCCCCGGCCGCTGCTTGTAGCGGAACGGGACGTGCGCGACGACGAACGCGATGAGCATCGTCCCGAAGTGCTCGATGACGTGCGGCAGCGCAAAGCCGTACTGCGTCAGCAGGACGAGGCCGCCGAGCACTTGGAGGCCCAGGATGCCGGCCGTGGCGCCATAGAGCGCCCGCGGGAGCTTGCCGTACTCACGCCCGCCCAACCACGTGCGGGCGAGGACGATGAGGGTGACGACGAGGGCGAGCAGGACGAGCCACTTATTGTGGCCGTGGAGCGTGCGAAGAAATTCCATGGCGCGGGATTCTGCCACAACGGAGGCCACGCGACCACGGACCGCAGGCGAGAATCGTGGTATGGAGGTGCCCCCTCCACACCCCACAGAAGGAGACACGCCCATGGCGTTCGAACTGCCCGCCCTCCCCTACGCGAACGATGCCCTCGAGCCCCACTACTCGGCGAAGACCCTGTCGTTCCACCACGGCAAGCACCACCTGGCCTACATCAACAAGACGAACGAGCTGATCGCCGGCACCGAGCACGCGGACAAGTCCCTCGAGGACGTCATCCGCGCCGCCAAGGCGAGCGGCAACAACGGGCTCTTCAACCAGTCCGCGCAGATCTGGAACCACACCTTCTTCTGGCACAGCATGAAGCCCGCAGGCGGCGGGGCACCCACGGGCGCCATCGGCGACGCGATCAACGCCGCCTTCGGTGACTTCAAGACCTTCGTCGACAAATTCAAGGCCTCGGCGGCCGGCAACTTCGGCAGCGGCTGGACGTGGCTGGTGCTCAAGGACGGCAAGCTCGAGATCGTCAACACCTCGGGCGCCGGCACGCCGCTCACCGAGGCCGGTCAGAAGGCGATCCTCACGGTGGACGTCTGGGAGCACGCCTACTACCTGGACTACCAGAATCGTCGCCCGGACTTCGTGCAGGCGTTCTTCGACCACCTGGCGAACTGGGACTTCGCGAACGCGAACCTCGCCGGCTGAGACCCCTGAGCAGCCGGCTGAACAAGCAGCCTGCCCGGCCCAAGACGGCCCGGCGGAATCCCCGAGGCTTTGAAAAAGCCGAATGATTCCGGGAGGCGGACCTCTTCAGCGTCCGGTCAACGGCCCACCCACGGCGCGGGCTGGGCGAGGTTCGGCCCAACGACCAGCGCCTCCGTGAGAACGTCCAGGTCCTCGCTGTCGGGGAGCCCGCACGAGCGGGCGAGTTGCCGACGCAGCGGTCCGGCCGAGCCGCCGGCGAGGCGCTCCGTCTCGATCGCGACGGCCCCGTCACGCTTCGCGAGCCGCTCCCCCTGGGAGCCGACCACCAGACCCACATGGGCGTAGGTCGGCAGCGTTCGGCCCCAGCACCGCAGGAGCAGCGACTGACGCGCCGCCGAGGGCAAGAGGTCGTCCCCGCGCAGGACGTGGGTGCACCGCATCTCGGCGTCATCCCACGCACACGCGGTCTGGTAGGCGGCGACGCCATCGCTGCGCCGGACGACGAAGTCGCCGAGCGCGGAAACGGGGTCGAAGGTCACGCGGCCGGCAACGGCGTCGTCGATGACGAGCGTGGTGATTCCCAGGTACGCCAACGCGCCCTGGACATCGATGCGCCACGCGGGAAGCCGACCGGCCCGCGCCGGGACCGCGTCGAGGTCGCCGAAGGAGCGCGGCCGCTCCGGGCGGCAGGTCCCGGGATAGACCGGGCCCTCGTCGCCCGCGTGGGGCGCCCTCGTGGCCTGGGCGACCTCACGGCGGCTGCACCAGCATGGGTAGAGCAACCCCAGCGCGTCGAGCGCCCGGAGGGGCGCCGCGTAGGTCTCGAGGCGCAAAGACTGCCGGTAGGGGCCCCACGGCCCGCCCTCGAGGGGCCCTTCGTCCCAGCGCAGCCCGAGCCACTGGAGGTCGGCATACTGCCCCTCGAGGATCCCCGGCGGGATCGCCGCAGGGTCGAGGTCTTCGACGCGCAACACATTCCTCAGCCCCAGGCGTCTGCCCCAGAGCCACGACAAGAGCGCCGTCCGGGCGTTTCCGACATGTAGGCGGCCCGTGGGCGTCGGCGCGAATCGGGCCGCGCCCCGCGCCTCGGAGAGCGTCATGCTGCGGCCACCGCGCTCAGGTTGCGAAGCGCGCGAGCCCCGCGCCGATGAGCACCGCGATGACGACGGAGAGCGCGAGCCACGCCCAGGTCGGCAGGCCCAGGGGCTGGATCGGCTGGACGGCGTCGATCTGAAGAGTGGGCCGTTGCCGCTCTTGAGTCGGACGGGCGAAGGTGACTCGGGGTGCGGCCGCGCCGGCTGCGACGCGCGCGACCGCCTCGGGCGGGACGACCACGGGCGCCGCGCTGACGGGCGGTGCCTCCGCGGCGTCGAGTGCGGCATCGTTCAGCGCCCGCTCCACATCCCCCCGTGTGATGGCGGTGCCCAGGACGCCTGGAGGCGCGAACTTCACGCGGTCCTGGGCCGAGGGCGCTTCGACCGGCCCCGAGACGTCGAGCTTCAACGCCCGCTGGAGGAGCTGCGTCTCAATCGTCTCGGGTGAAGGGGCACGCGACTCCAGTCGGGTCGGATCGGCCTCTTCGAAGTCCGCCGCGATGGACGCGGAGGTCTGGTCGAGGGAGATGGACTCCTCGA
The DNA here is from genome assembly GCA_049318805.1 of Bradymonadia bacterium. GTDB lineage: Bacteria > Myxococcota_A > Bradymonadia > UBA7976 > UBA1532 > CANLBD01. Next base: position 49,331 of record JBMOFP010000014.1, on the reverse strand, counting down.
CGCTGCGCGCCATGTCCGCGGCGTCGAAGGGTGTGACGCGCTCCTGCGCCGCATCGACGACCGAGGCGGGGATCTCGCCGCTCGTGTGCAGCGGCCCCCGCAGCCCGCCGAAGAACGCCTCGAGGGCCTGAATCATCTCGCTGGCCGAGCCGAACCGCTGATTCGGATTGGGATCGGCCGCGCGCCGTACGATCTGCTCGAGCTCGCCGGGGATGCGCTGTCCCGACGACGTGGTGGTCAGCGCCGGTCGGGCCTGGGAGAGATGCGCGCGACAGATCTCGAATGGGTTCTGGGCGGTGATGAAGTGTTCGCCGCGCAGCAGGCAGTAGCCGATGAGGCCGAGCGCGTAGATGTCGGTCCGACCGTCGACGTCCTTACGCAGCCACTGCTCCGGCGCCATGAAACGCGGGCTGCCAAAGACCTGCCCGTTCACGGTGAGCGACGCCGCGCCGTGGTCGGCGAGGAGCTTCGTGAGGCCGAAGTCGATGACCTTTACGGTCATGCCCTGCGGCCCCTGGGGTGAGACGAGGAGGTTCTCGGGCTTGAGGTCACGGTGCACGATGCCGCGCTCGTGGCAGGCCTGGAGCGCCTGCAGAGTCTGGTGCAGGACGATCATCACCTCGGTCGGCGTGAAGGACCGCGACGCCATCAGCGCCTTGAGGCTGATGCCATGCACGCGCTCCATGACCATGGCCGGCTGGCCGTCGTCCAGGACGTCGTAGTCGAGCAACGTGACGAGGTGCGGGTGCATCAATGCGGCGATGGCCCGGGCCTCGAGAAGGAAGCGCTCGTCGGCCTGATTGCGGCCCCGCATGCGGGCGCCGAGCACCTTGATCGCCACGTGACGGCCGAGGCGCATGTCTTCGGCCTCGTAGACAACACCCATACCGCCCCGGCCGAGCACGCCGAGCACCTTGTATTTCGACAGGAGGATTTCGCCGGTGCGGGGGTCCATATCTCAAGGGCTCAGGGCGACTCGGCGCAGGACGATAGCACACGCGTTCGGCGTGCGATGCGGATTCGGCTACCCTCTCAGGTGTGCTGCACCGCCTGATTCACGTGTGGTCGCTGGTCGGAGGTCTCGGCCTCTGGGTCGGTGCGTTCGGCTGCTCCGCGGACGCCCCGCGACCGATGGCCACGGACGCGCTTCAACCTACGGACGCGCGCACCGCAGAGGACGACGGCCTCGCGCCGGTCCTCGAGGCCGACGTGGCCGCTCCGCCGCGTGACCTGGGCGCGCCGGACGCCGCACCCGACGCCGCGCCCCCGGTTCCCCCGGTCGAGGACGCAACCACACCCGTCGATGGCGCCGCGGAGCCTCTGCGCCTCACGGCCTTCCCGGACCGGCTGGCCCTGGTCGAGGGCGGTGCACCCGTGCGCTTGCGCCTTCGACTGGACGGCCCGCTGACGGCGCCCGTGACGCTCCGACTCGACTTCGAACGCCTCGTCGTCGTCCCGCCCGTGGTCACGCTCGGACCTGAGCAACGCACCTTCGAGGTCGAGGTCTCCGCACCTTTCGACGCAGACGAGGAGACCGACCGGGGCACGTTGCGGGTCCTGCCCGAAGCGGCCCTCGTCGGCGTGGAGACCGAGGTGCCCTGGGTCGCGCGCGACGTGCACCTGACCCTCAATCTCGGCGTCGACGACGAGGAGCTGCTTTTCATTCAGACCGCGACGGACCGCGATCGTCGACTCGAGGCGGAGGTCACGATCGGTGACACGCAGCTGCCGACGGTCTCCCTGAATCTTCGCGGCCAAGGCACGCTCTACTGCCCACGCAAGTCGTTCACGCTCCGCTTCGCCTCGCCGGTCCAGCTCGCCGATGGCCCGCGCATCGAGCAGTTCGTGCTGATCGCGTTGTGTGAAGATCCGACCCTGCTGCGGTCTCGAACGGCGCTCGAGATCCTGCGCGCCTACGGACTGTTCCCCCCCTGGTTCACCTTCGTCGAGCTCCGCCTCAACGGGACGACGAGTGGGCTGTATCTGCTCATCGAGCGACCGCGCGCGGCGATCGAGCGCCTGTATCCGGACAACGCGGTCGTGCTGCGCCGGGGCAACCCCGAAGCGGTCGTCGAGATCGACCGCCCGGATGAGGCCCTCATCGCCGACCGGGAGCAGTTCCTGGAGCCGTACCACTCGCTTCGGACGCTGGCCGAGACCCACACGGGCGCCGACCTGCTGGCCGCGCTGCGGACACGCATGGACTACGACCAGTACCTGCTGTCGCTCGCGTTCAACAGCGCTTTGCGCAACGGGGACTCCATCGACGAGGTCTACTTCTACGATGGTCCCGAGCGGCCCGCCGGGACGGATCCGACCCGACCCTGGTGGGGGGTGATGGCCTGGGACCAGGACGAAATCTTCCACGACTGCCACCCGGGTACACCCGTGCCGGAGCCGCTGCTCTTTTGTGCCGAGTCGGCGCTCGATGCGCTCATCGCGCGCAACCTGCCGATTCGCATCGCCTACGTGGCCCACCTTCGGACGGTGCTCGAGGGCCCGCTGAGGCCCGCCGCGTTCCGCGCGGCGTTGGAGCGCTCCGCGGCGGAGGTCGCGGGCTATCTGCAGCGTCCAGGCCTCGTCGCGGCACAGTTCGGCGTCGACGCGCCGGCCCCGGACATGGAAGCGGCCGTCGCGGTCTTGGCGGCCGAGCTCGAGGCTCGACGCGCCGTGCTGGCGAGATACCTGCCGCTTCCCTGAAGGAAGCTCAGCGTTTCCTGAACAACGCGTCGAGCTCCGCGGGCATCGGCAGCGGCCGTGGGACCGGCGCACCGGTGGCCGGGCCGCCTCGACCCGGACCGCCCCCGCCCCGTCCGCCCCCGTGTCCACCGCCGCTCCGTCGAGGCGGCTCGGCGGGCACGACGTCCGGGGGTCCGCTCCGTCGGTCGCCGGGGCGTGTCTCCGGGCCCGTGGCACCCTTCTCGGCCTTGAGAGACAAGGAGATTCGACCCCGGGCCCGATCGACGCCCAACACCCGCGCCTGGACCTGCTGGCCGACCTTCGCGACCTCGTTCGGGTCCTTCACGAAGTGGTCGGCGAGCTCGCTCACGTGGACCAGGCCATCCTGCGGGAGACCGATATGGACGAATGCGCCGATCTGCTGGACCCGGGTAATGACCCCGTTGACCTTCATGCCCGGCCGCAAGTCCTCGACGTTCTTGATGAGCGGGTTGAGCAGAGTCGGCGCCGCCTTGGTCGGCGTGGCCTTGGGCGCCGGGGGGGCCGGGGCCGTCGAAGGGGGCGAGACGATGCGGAGGAGCTCGTCGGGCTTGATGCCCGCGAGCGCCAGGGAACGCACCTCGTCCAGAGCCCGCCGGAATCGAGACTCGTCGAGCTCGCGCTGGTGGTCCGCGAGGCGCAACTGCACCGGATCGACCTGGCTCCAGGTGCGCATCGGGCGGATGCACCGCCGGGCCAGGACGAGCGCGTGACCGACGGCGGGCTCGACCTCTTCCGTGACGTGGGTGAGCGCCTCGTCCATGGCGACGGCGTCGATCCGATGGACGGCGGGTTGTCCGCCCAGGCCCGCGATGAGCCGGTCGAGCAGGCCCTCCGCGTCGGGCTCCGTCGGCACCGCGAGCCCGTCGACCCGTTCGTCGGCGATGAACGCACGCAGCGCTTGCGCCGGGTCGTCGCCCGAAGGCACCGCACCTTCCCGCGCGACGCGCCCGTCGCGCCCGACGATGGCGAGCCCGAGCTCACCCTGGCCCGGCCACACCCCGCACACGAGCGTGACCCGGGGTCGCGAGCTGCAGAGGAGCTCCAGGTACTTCTCGGACGCCGCCTGCACCGCCTTCTGGCCGGCCTCGTCGTCCTTGATGCCGATCATCGCCAACTCCAGGTCGGCGAGGATCAGGGCGTCCAGCGTCTGACGCGCGTCGCGTCCGCCCGCGATGGCGCGCAGATTCTCGATGTGCGCGGCGAGCTGGGCGAGCAACGCGTCCACGGGCAACTTCAAGGACAGCGCAACCTGGCCATCCCGCTCGCCGTGTCGCAGCGCCAGCCAGCGCTCGGCGCCGACCTCGTTGAACGGCTCGGGCGGCCCGAGCGGCTCCCCGCCGACCGCTTGGCGGGCAAGGATCGTGGTGTCGCGGCGCGCGATGGCCACGCACGCGTTCCACACCAGCAACGCCTCCTTGACGGCGTCGCGGCGACGGTGCTCGGCCGCCTGGCCGGGCGGGCACAGGGACTCCGCGCGCTCGAGCACCGCAACCTCGTGGCGCGCCACCGTCTGGGCCAGCAAGGCCTGGGCGATGGGCGGCAGCCCCAGAGCTTTGCGTCGAGCGGTGACGTCATCGAGGCACTGCTTGTGGTCGCGAAGGCTCTGGGCGGCCCGCCAGATGAGGAGCAGGTTTCGAGGCGTCAACGAGGGGAAACGCTGGGCGCGCGCCTTCACGAGCGAGACCAGGTCCTCTCCCTGCGTGACGGCGTCCTCGAACGCATCGAGCTCAGCGGCGTTCAGCGTGGTGTCGCCCAGTGCGCGGGTGCGCTGGGCGTATCTCGACAATCGCATGCGGTGGTCTTCCGATGGGAGCCGGGGTCGGGGTGCGACCCGGGGGTCGGCCGGTCGGTCGGCCGGGTGAGCCTCGGATGTAAGCAGATTCCCGAGGGGTGTACGAGGGAAAAAGGCCCAGGCGCAGACCCGAGTCAGACGCGGTAGAAGTCCACGAGGGCGTCGACGACGCGGTCCAGCGACGCCTCCGGTAACTCGGGATACACCGGCAATGCAAGGACTTCGGCCGCGGCCCTCTCCGCGTAGGGGAAGTCCCCGGGGCCGTGACCCAGCGCTCGGAAGCAGGGCTGAAGGTGCAGCGGCAACGGGTAGTACACCGCAGTGCCGATCCCGTGCGCCGTCAGGTGCTTCTGAAGCGCGTCCCGACGTTCGGCGCGCACGACGTACTGGTTGTAGACGTGGCGCACGCCGGGGCCGACGACCGGTGGCCGGATGAGGCCCCGCTCCACGAGCCCGGCCTCGGCGAGGCGCACGTCGTAGCGTGCGGCATTCCGCCGGCGCCCTTCGGCCCAGACGTCGAGGTGGGGCAGCTTCACGGCGAGGACGGCCGCCTGCAACGCGTCGATGCGGAAGTTCCCCCCCACGACGTGGTGCAAGTACTTCGGCTTGCTCCCATGAACCCGGATGACCCGCAGCTTCTCCGCGAGGGCCGCGTCCCGGGTCAGCACCGCGCCGCCGTCTCCGAAACCGCCGAGGTTCTTGCTCGGGAAGAAGCTGACGGTCGCCATGTCTCCGTGGTGCCCGTTCATCCGCCCATGCAGCAAGCCGCCGAGGCTTTGCGCGGAGTCCTCGATGAGCGCGCAGCGACCCTGCTCCGTCACAAAGTCGCCCAGGTCGGCGAGCTGACCGAAGAGGTGTACGGGGATGACGGCGCGGGTGCGCGGCCCCAGCGCGGCCCGGAGGCCCGCCTCGGTGACGTTGAAGGTCTCCGGGTCGATGTCCGTGAAGACGGGGCGGGCCCCGAGGCGCGCGACCACACCCGCCGTGGCGAAAAAGCTGAAGGTGGAGGTCACGACCTCGTCCCCGGGACCGACCTCGAGGGCCATCAGCGCCGCGAGCAGAGCGTCCGTGCCCGAGGACATGCCGATGGCGTGGCCGACGTCGGCGTACGCCGCGAGCGCCGCCTCGAACCGGTCCACCTCGGCACCCAGGATGAACTCCTGGCTGTCCATGACGCGCACCATGGCCTCGAGGGCCTCGGCACGGTAGGTCGAGAGCTGCGCCTTCAGGTCCAGCAGCGGGATCGCGGTCATCGTCAGGTTCTCCGAGGGCACGTTTGGGGGGTCACGCCCGGCTCGCAGGCTCTTCCCGGTCGCACGGCGCTCGCCAACCGCCCAACGCGGCGGCGACATGGGGCAGACGATCCTGGCCCCAAAAGACGAGCTGTGCCTCATCGGGCCGTCGAACGACCCAGGTCGGCGCGCCGCACGCACCCAGAGTCGCCGCTCGCTCGGTGTTCGCGCGCAAGGCGTCCTTCAGCGTCGTGTCGGTGGTCGCGCGCTCCACGAGTGCCGCGCCGGGCAGCCCGGCCGCGTCGAGGACCTCGGTCAGGACGTCGGCTTGCCCCACGTCGCGGTTGTCGACCCAGGCCGCCCTGTAGATGGGGCCTGTGGCCGCCGGCGCGGCGAGGGCGACCCGTAGGGCGGTCACCGTGCGCAACGGAAACGCGTCCGGGAATCGAATGGGCACACCCCATCGAGACGCCCAGTCCGCGAGGTCGCGCGCGTAGTAGCGGCGCTTGGCCTCGTTCATCTCGTAGAGCGGGACGTCGGCGGTCCCGATGGCGCGAAAGAGCGCGCCGAGCAGCATCGGCCGGTAGACGAGCTCCACACCACGGTCGGCGGCGAACCGCTCGGCCTGTCCAACGGCCAGCGCCGCGAACGGGCTGGAGAAGTCGTGGTACAGCTCGAGCCGTGTCCCCGCGGGGACGGGCAGCGTCGCCGCCGGGTGTGTGTAGGGTGCGTCGAAGTCGCCGCCCAGCTCGGCGGAGAGGAAACCGAGGCGGTCCTGTCCCCAGAAGAAGGGCGATTCGGCGCCCGGCTCGGGGACGCGCCGAAAGGCCGGGACACCGAAGAGCCCAACCTGCGCCGCGGCCGCCGTGCGGTCGATCAGTCCTTGCCGCGACTCCTCCCGGGCGATGAGGTCCGGGGGCAGGCCAAACCGCGCCGCGAGCTCGCCGAGCACGGCGCGGTCGGCGACGTCCGCGCCATGGACCCAGTAGGCTTGAAACAGCGCCTTCGACAGCGCTGGGCGGGTCTCTTCGGGGCACCCCACCAGGAGACGCATCGCGTCCACGGAGCGGCGCGGGTGTGCGGCCGGCATCCGGAGAGGCACACCCCAGTAGTCTGCCCAGCGGTCCATGTCGCGCAGGTTCATGGCGGCGCGCGCCGGACTCATGGACGCTCCCGGGTTCTGCGGTCCCTGGACGTGCTTGAAGAGACCACCGAGCAGAACCGGCGACCAACGCAGCCGTGCGCCGTGCGCCGCGGCCAACGCCGGGAGACGGGTTGACGCGAGGTAGGCGTACGGACACACGATGTCGTAGTAAAACTCGATCTCCACTTGGCCCCCGCGCGTTCGCTGGCTCTTGCGCATCATGCAGGGCACGGACCGTGCGTGGAAGGCCCGCCGTCGTTTCGAGGTCCGACATGCCGTTCCGCTCCGCAGTCCGTGGTCTTCTCCCTACGCTCGTCCTCGTTGCCTGCGGCGGCGGGGGCGACGACGCCGACCCCGGCGTCGTCGCCGACGCGGCCGTCGGCCCGACGGTCGACGCCGCCGATGAGGCGAGCCCCGCCGACCTCGCCGCGGCGTTCTGCCGAGAGGCGGCGCAGTCGAAGTGCGCCTGGGCCTTCGGCTGCGTGAGCGGTTCGGCCCGCGCCGAGGTGCTCGGCCTGCCGGGGAACGACGAAGCCGCGTGTGCCGAGGCCGCCGCCGCGGAGTGCATCGCCGACACCGCGGACCGCCTCGCCCGCGGCACCATCGACCTCGCGCTCGACAAGAAGGACGACTGTGTCGCCGGTCTGCTCAATGCCCCGTGCCAGATGACCGACCCGGAGACCTGGGTCCGCCAATGGCGCGAGTTCGCCGACGACCGCTGCGCCAAGGTCACGCGCGGGAACGTGGACGCGGGCGGCGCCTGTGAGACGCGCCGCGACTGCAACGTCGACAGCCTTTTGTGTGTGAACGGCGAGTGTGTCGAGGGCGAGGTCCGAGACCTCACGCGGGACTGCGAGGCCGCCGGTCTTTTCGAGGGCCAGCTCAACGCCGACCCGACGTGCCCCGGCGAGGTCTGCGTGCAGGTCGGTCGGAACGGGGACGGCAAGGACGGCATGTGCACCGTCGACTGCGGCGGCGACAGCGGACACTGTCCGGACGGCACCGCGTGTGTGCAGGTCGTTCCCGAGGGCGGCCCGGCGACCTTCTACTGCACGCAGCCGTGCGAAGAGGGCGACACCTGCCCCAACGACTTCTCCTGCGTCCGGGTCAACGCGACGGGCCTCGACATGACCCGTCACTGCTGGGTCTCGGCACCTTGAGCACGGCCTCACCCTTCGGTTTCGACCTCGCGCACCTGCGCATTGAGCCGGCCTGCGTGCTCGCGCCCATGGAGGGCATCACGGACCGGTCGTTCCGCACGCTCATCCGCGGGTTGGGCGGCGGCGGGCTGACCGTGACCGAGTTCGTGAGCAGCGAGGCCTTGAGCCGGCATGTGGCCAAAGCCTGGCGCATGGCCGAGCTGGCGCCGGACGAACATCCGGTCAGCATTCAGATCTACGGCCGAGACCCGGGTCGAATGGCCGAGGCGGCCCGGTACTGTGAGGAGCTCGGGGCCGACATCGTCGACATCAACCTCGGGTGTCCGAGCAAGACCGTGACCAGCGGCTGCGCGGGCTCGGCGCTGATGCGGGAGCCCCCCCTCGCCCAGCGCATCTTCGCGGCGGTCAAGTCGGCGATCGGGATCCCGATGACGGTGAAGATGCGGCTGGGCTGGGACCGCGAGTGCCTGAACAGCCCCGAGGTCGCGTACATCGCCCAGGAAGAGGGCGCGGCCATGGTGACGGTCCACGGGCGGACCCGGATGGACTTCTACAAGGGCGCGGCGGACTGGAGCGCCGTGGGCGAGGTGAAGCGGCGCCTGCGTGTCCCGGTGCTGGTCAACGGTGACATCCTGACCATCGACGACGCCGACCGGGCGCTGGTCGAGAGCGGCTGCGACGGCGTGATGGTCGGTCGAGGGACGATGCGAGACCCCTGGATTCTCCGGGCCATCGCCGACCACCGCCAGGGGCGCCCGCCCTACCTGCCGACCCTGGACGAACGCCGCGACGTGCTGCTGCGCTACTTCGACCTGATTCGCCAGGACGCCGAGTCCGACGACCGACGCGCGCTGGGCAAACTCAAGAAGGTCAGCGGCTACTTCACCCGCGGCCTCCCGTGGGGCGCACGCCTGCGCGAGATGGTCTATCGCTCGACGGAGACCGAAGCCGTCTACGCGGCGGTGCACGAGTACTTCGAGCTGCTCGCGAGCAACGGCTTGCGCGACGGCTTCGCGCGGGTCTTCGCCGATCCGAGCCAGCCGTACCAGACCCAGGACAGTCGTCGCCTGGAGCGGTCCGCGCTGGAGGTGGAGCCTTGACCTCGGCGCAGTGGCTCGAGGCCGCGATCGAGCGCGCCGGCGCCATCGCGGGCTCGATCCATCGTCACGCGGACGCGCTCCTGGTGCTCGACGCCGCGGTCGGCCTCCCCCCGAGTGTCCTCGAGGCCGTGCGCACCGTTCCGTCGGGCAAGGGCATGGCGGGCCTCGCCTGGGAGCGCGGGTGTCCGGTTCAAACCTGCAACCTCCAGACGGACGCGACCGGCGACGTTCGACCCGGCGCACGGGCCGTGGACGCACGCGCCGCGGTCGCGCTCCCGATTTACGACGGCGCCGGCGCCCTGCGCGCTGTCGTCGGGTTCGCGTTCGTCGACGACCGCACGCTCGACCCGGAGACTCTCGAGGCCTTGAGCCAGCTGGCCTCGACGCTGCCCTGACGCGCCCGTCGGCTCACTCCGGCCGCTGCACGTCGATCTCGACGACGGTCCACTCGACGCGTCCGCCCGGGGTCTCCACGATGACCTGGTCGTCGACCCGGCGCTTCAGGAGCGCACGCCCCACCGGCGAGCGCCACGAGATGTGCCCGAGCTTCGCGTCCGTCTCGTCCTGGCCGACGATGCGCAGGAGCTGCATGCGCCCCGCGGCGTCCTCGATGCGGACCCAGGACAGGAAGACCACGACCTCGGCCCGCGCCGGGGGGGCGACGACCTCGAGCGCGTCCAGCGTCTTGTCGAGCCAGCCGAGGCGGCGATCGATCTCGCGCAGTCGCTTCTTGCCGTAGATGTACTCGGCGTTCTCGCTGCGGTCGCCCTCGGCCGCGGCGGCGGCGACCTGGTTCACGACGCGCGGGCGTTCGACGGTGAGCAGTTGGTCGTACTCACTGCGCAGCCGCGCCGCGCCCTCGGCGCTGATGTAGTTCTTCTCGGCCATGCGGCCGACGCGTTTGCCATCGACGCGCCGCGCATTCAACCGCCATCGACGCGGAGCGACGGCTGGGGCAGGATGCGCGCGTCGATGGTACACTCCCGCCGCAGACGCCTCCTCATCGGGCTGGCCCTGGTCGTCGCCGCCGCCGTCGGGGCCTCAGTGTCCCACGGCCCGTTCGTGCGGTCTCAGGTGCAGACGCGCCTTGCGGACCTTTCGGCGCGCCTCGGGCCCCCCATCGAGGTGGAGCGCATCGACGTGACCGGTCTGGCCGGGGTGCACCTCGAGGGGCTCACGGTGGGCCCCCACGTCCGCGCCCAGGAGGTCGACGCGCGACTGACCGCGCGCGAGCTGCTTGCGGGTCAAAGACGCCCTCGCGAGGTCCATGTGAACGCGCCGAGCCTCCGAGTGCGCGGAGACGGCACGCTCGAGGGCTTCGCGCGTGCCCTCCGGGATGCCCTCGAGCCCTTTCGTGCCGGCGCGGGCTCGCGGACCGAAACGGGCGCCGCACCCGCGAAGTCTCCGCTCACGCTCCGATTCAAGGACGGCCGCCTCGAGGACGAGGCCGGCGGGTTCGTCGCCACGGCCTTCGAGGGCTGGGTCTCGAACGACGGCACGGGTGTGGTGGCCTGGCGAGGCGAGAAGCCCGATACGGGCGCGTGTCGGGTCGAGGGCACACCGACCAGCGTGAGTGTCACCTGCGAGCGCGCGCTGCCCTGGCCCCTGGCCCCGGGGGTCACCGTCTCGGTCGCGCGGGCGGACTGGTTGCGCGAAGCCGGACGGGTCCGCGTTTCGGGCGCGCGCCTCACGGGCGCCGGGCTCCCTGGCTTCGTGGCCGCGCTCGTGGATGGCCTGATGCTCGACGCCGAGACCGACGTTCGGCCCGACGCGGCCGGTCAGCGAACCCTCGAGGCCGCGCTCACCTTGCCCGGCGGTGGACGCATCGAGGCCCGCGGGACGGCGCACGCGCGCGGGGTCTCGTTGCGCACCGAGGTCGCGGGCATGGCGCTCGGCCCGGTCGACCGCGCCCTGGATGGACGCGTCACCGGGCGGGTCGCGTTCGAGCTCGACCTGGACACACGCGCGGCTCGGCTCGAGGGCGACGTGCGCTTCGAGGACCTGGTCGTGGACCACCGTGCCATCGCCGACGACCCCGTGGGCCCCTACGCGATGTCGGCGCGCGGTCGCCTGCGCCTCGGCTGGCGTGTCGCCGAGCAGGGCGAGGACCGCAGAACCTACGCGCTGGCCCTCGAAGAGGTCGTGCTCGGGCTGGGACGCATGGAGGTGCTCCTCAAGGCGCAGCTCGAGGCCGATCCCGAGCTCAGACGTCTTTCCGCCGAGATCGCGACCGGGCGGGTCGACGCGGAGCAGCTCGTCTCGGCCTTCCCCCCGGGCCTCCTGCCCCACCTGCAGCCGCTGAAGGCGATGGGGGGGGCGTCCCTGGCCGCGAAGCTCGCCATCGACGTCGATCGCCCCGACGAGACGGTCTTCGACGTGTCGGCGGACGTGGAGGACCTGCGAATCACACGCATCAACCCGGCCATCGACTTCGAGCGGCTGCGGGACAAGTTCGAGACTCAGTTCGAGATGCCGGACGGCGAGGTCATTCGTCGGGTGACGGGGCCCAACAGTGAGCGATGGACCCCCCTCGAGGGCGTCGCGCCGCTCCTGCCCATCGCCATCGTCACGCAAGAGGACGGCGGGTTCTGGAACCACAAGGGCGTGAGCCTCCTGCACCTGCGCGGCTCGCTGGCGACGAACGTGGAGCGCGGTCGTTTCGCTCGCGGAGGCTCGACCCTGACGATGCAGCTCGCGCGCAACCTCTTCTTGAATCGCCACAAGACGCTGTCTCGCAAACTCGAGGAGGTCATCGTCGCCTGGCTCATGGAGCAGACGTTCACCAAGGACGAGCTCATCACGCTCTACCTGAACGCGGTCGAGTTCGGTCCGCACCTCTTCGGGATCGGAGACGCCGCGCGTCACTACTTCGGCAAGACCCCACTCGAGCTCACCCCGGTCGACGTCGCCTGGCTCGTCCGGCTCTTGCCGGGGCCGCGCCGCCACTACGAACAGTTCGAGGCCGGCGCCCCTCGGGAGTACTACCGCACGTGGATGCAGCGGCTGCTGGACCTGCTGCACGCCCGCGGGCACCTGTCCACGGAGCAGTGGAAGGCCTCGAATCCGGCGGACCTTCGGTTCGCACCGCCGCCGCCCAGCTGGCCGCCGCGCGAACCGTAGCGTTCGCCCGAAGTCAGAGGTCGATGGGGGCCTCGAGGTCCGGCGCCGGGCTCGACTCGCCCGAACCGGGCTCCGAGAGACGCGCGGCGCCGATGACCTGGGCGTGGGGCACATGCAGCTGGCCGACGAGCGCGTTGGGCTCGCCGCGGACCGTCAGCACGCAGGGCGGGCCGCCCGTCGCCCCCCCTCGACCCTGGAGGCCCTGAATGAGGCCCGGCAGGTCGAACGCACCGAAAACGAAGGTGCCCTGCGGGCGCGCGCGGAACGCCCGCCCGAACTGGGAGTCCGCCAGGGCGTCGGCCCAGTAGCCCGCGAGCATCGCGTCGACGAGTCCTCGCGCCCACCCGCCGATGGCGACGAAGGCACGGCCTCGTGCATGGACGAACTCGGCGACCACGCCGCCTTCGGGCCCGGGGAGACGCCGCACGACGTGCGGTCCGACCTGGTGGTGAGCGGGCGGGAGCGCGCCCTCGCCGTCGGTCTCGAACATCGACTCCGCCTCGGCGAGGGTGGAGGCCTCGCGCGAGAGCAGGAAGGTGGGCTCCGCGTCTCCCGGCGTGTCCTGCAGGGAAAAGGTGACGCGCCCGACGAGGCTTCGACCGAAGGCCGCCCAGGCCCGGTCGTCGACCCCTTCCGGCGCGTTGGACGCGAAAAGTCGCGCGGCCTCGACGCGGGCGGGCGTCCATACGTCCCCCGAGAGGTCCGTGACGAAGATCGCCTTCGCCCCTTGTGGCACGGGCCCGACACGCTCGGCCTCGAGCGCCGGAGCGCCGTCGGCGATGGCCGCGAGCTGGGTGCCCGGCGCGCCGTACGCGCGGGCCTCGAGCAACACGGACTCGGCCTCGAGGCGCACGCCCACCGAGAGCGACTCCGCCTGAGCGAGGAGCGCGGCGGCGGCGCTGCGCAGGACCGACGCGGTCCCGCGTCCGGCGCTCTCCGTGCCCTCCTCGTCGTCGGACTCCGGTGTGTCTTCGTCTGCGGCGTCGAATCGCGTGCGCTCGAGCCAACGCATCACACGGCCGGCGACGCGGACCTCGAGGTCCAGGGCCGCGGGGAGCGCGCGCGCGGCTTGCACCACGGGGCGGTGGGCGTCGACCCACTCCGGGGCGTTCGTGAGCACGACGAGGTCGTCCGAGAACGACGCGACCCAGAGGGTGCGCGCCCCGAACCGACGCTCGTCGAAGGTCACGGGCGGGGCGCCCTGGTCCGGCCGGCGGGTCGCGAGCGCGAACCAGCGCGAACGCCCGGTCTCGGACTCCAACATCACGATGCGGATCGGTCCTCGAAGGTCGATGGACGGCTCGATGGACGAGGCGGCGAGCTGGGCGACCGCGCCGAGGTCGGCCATGGGTCGAGCGCGCCGCAGCAGCGTCGTGACCTGTTCGAGCGCGCGGCCGAGGTCACGCGAGCTGCCGACGGCGAGCACCTCGGCCGGGAGCGGCCCCCAGGCCGGCACCGGGGGCGTCGGTCGCGTGGGCGCCGCGCCGCATCCGGCGGCGACGACGAGCGCGAGGAGCAGACTGCGCACACGCATCATCGGGGCGAAATCGCTCGGACACCGAGGGCGTCGACCAGCGGTCGCAGCGCGGCGGCGGGCAGGTCGAGCGTCGCGGTCAGGCGACCCGCCTCGACCGCGGCCCAGAGAGAGACCCGCGACCCCTCGGCCGGCGCCGAAGTCGGCCGCTGCGCGCGCAGGCCCGCGAGCGGGTTCTCGCCGCCGAGGAGCGGCCGCGTGAGGGCCTGCAGGGGGGCGGCCTGGATGAGAAAAACGGCCCCGGGACCCGCGGCGTCGAAGGCGGCGCGAGCCGACGGCGTTTCGGCGAAACCACCGCTCGTAGGCGCGCCCAGCAGCGCCTCGACGGACGCCCGCCCCTGGGGCCCGGATGCGAAGGCGCCCAGGGTGGCGCCGGTCGCCACGGTCCAGTGCCCCAGCTCTACGGCCAGCGCCTTGACCCCTTTCGCGGTGTCCGGCGCCCCCGGACGGAGCGTGAGCGTCGAGCCCTGGGCGCCGACCGCCTCGAACGCCCGCGGGAGGGCCTCGAGCTGCCATCGGCCGCGTTCGGGCGGGCTCCCGGCGGGAGACCCTACGGCCGCCTCGACGAGCGAACGCTGGGCCGTCTGTGCCGCCTTCGAGTCCGCAACGCCGTAGAGGCCGATGGCCGTGGAACCCTCCGTCGCAGGGACGATCGCCAGGGCCGCCTCGCCGTTCGACGCACGGACGAGCCCCGCGACCGCCGCGGTGAGGCCTTCGGGCGGTGGTGCCGCCGGTGCGTGCAGGCGAACCATCAGGCCGGCCGCGGCCGCGAAGAGGCTCGACGCCGGAGGCCCTTCCAGCGCGCGCAGCGCGACGGTGTACGCCGACGCGACGCCGTGGCCGAAGGGCGTGGCGTGGGACACGAGCGTCTGCGGTCCCACACGCGCCCAGACCACGACGTCCGCGTTCGCCGGCAGCCGCGACGTCAAGGTCGGGGCGCCGTCCGCGCGGAGCGCGACCATCGCCCGGCCGAGGTCGGTCCCCGGCCGGGGCGACCAGGTCGTCGAGGCCTTTACCCCTTCGCCCCGCGCCTCGAAACGCACCGAAAACGACTCGGTCTCGGCCATCCAGGGGCCCAACGCATCGAGCCCCCATGCGACGAGGCGCTCGTCGATGCCGAGCCCCCGCGCGAGGTCCGTGTAGACACCCCTCACCCGAACCCGCGCCGCGTCGGGGGTCTCTGCCGCGGGCCGGCCGAGCGCGGCCACGGGCACGTGCACCTCGAGGCCGGCCGCGACCTGCGCGTCCACGACGCGCTCGATGAACTCTCCGTAGCGTCCGAAGAGCCCCGGGTGGGTCGAGATGATCGCCCGATCGTGCACGAAGTTCAGGTAGAGACGGGTGGGGGTGCCCGGCAGCCGGTCCCAGGCGAAGGCGTTGCCGCTCTCTCGCTCGGACCGGTCCGCGGGCAGCGCGGCGATGAACGCGTCGCGGTCCGTGATGGCGAACGCGAGCGCGTACCCGGTGCGCCCCCCGCCGGCCACGTCGGCCTCGCCGATCGTCACGGCCACGCCCCGGAACGGCCGCGTCCAGTCGATGGCGCCCCCGTCCTTGAGGCGCAAGCCGAGGCGCGCGGCCTCCGACACCTCGGCGAACGGCACCGGACTTTCCGGGAGACCGAGCGCACGGGCAAAGGCGCCGACCCCCTCGACGAGCGTGCGCGCGCCGCCCGTGCCGCCGAACGCCACCACCCCCACGGGAACCTCCAGACCCCGGAGCGGAGCGCTCTGGAGCGAGACCTGGACGTTGGCGACGGAGACCGGACCCGCCGGCGCCGAGGGTCCGTCCTGGCACCCGCTGCCCACAAGGGAGAACACCGAGGCAAGGGCAGCAGCGACGACTCGCGAAGGGACGAGACCCATGGAAACCTCAACCGCGTGGCCGGCCGGACGTTAGGGAAGCGCGGTCGCGGGTGTCAATTCGCGGGAGGCGCGCGCGAGCACATGCCTTGACACTCCGCACACGCGTTGTTAGCAGGTCGCAGCAGAATCCGTCTTGCCCGGGCCTGGAGGGTCCGGTTGCACAGGTCCGAAAGGAAGTGAGAACCGTGGCTCGGAAAGCACCCCTCGTTGCCCTGCTCGTGGTCGGAGCGGCGTCCCCCGCCGTCGCCCAGATTCGACCGCACAGCGTCGAAGTCAACCTGAACGGCGGCGTCTGGGAGGGCGACGGCGTCCTCTCGAACGGACCGACCTTCGGGGGTGGCGTCGGCTTCAACGTGAACCGCGTCTTCGGCATCGAGGCGAACTACGCCCTCGCGCTGACCGAGTTCAAGACGCGGGCCGACGTGAACGCCGGGACACCCGAGTCGAAGGAGGACAAGACCGTCCACCAGTTCGGGCTCAACGGCATCGTTCACCTGGCGGACGGGGCGCTCGTGCCGTACCTCACGGCCGGCGCGGGCTTCGTGCAGGTGGATGACCCGGAGTTCTCCCACAACATCGGCGTGGGCGCGAAGTACTTCATCACCGACCTCGTGGGGGTTCGGCTCGACTTCCGCGGCTGGTTCAGCCCGGACGCGCCGGCGACCGACGAGTACGCCCACTTCGCGGCGACACTCGGCCTCGACCTCCAGCTCGGCGGCAACTACGACATCGACGACGACGGCATCCCGAACCGGGACGACCAGTGCGTCAGCCAGGCCGAGGACAAGGACCAGTTCAAGGACGAGGACGGTTGCCCGGAGACGGACAACGACGCCGACGGCGTGCTCGACCAGGCCGACAAGTGCATCAACGAGGCCGAGGACAAGGACGGCGACCGCGACGAGGACGGCTGCCCCGACCTCGATGACGACGGCGACGGCGTGCAGAACGACGTCGACAAGTGCGTGAAGGAGGCCGAGGACAAGGACGGCTTCCAGGACGAGGACGGCTGCCCCGAGGACAACGACGCCGACGGGATCGCCGACGCCGCCGACAAGTGCCCGGCCGAGGCCGAGGACAAGGACGGCTTCGAGGACGAGGACGGCTGCCCGGACAAGGACAACGACCGCGACGGCATCCTCGACGCGTCCGACAAGTGCCCCGGCGAGGCCGAGGTCATCAACGGCGTCGACGACGCCGACGGCTGCCCGGACGAGGGCAAGATCAAGCTCAACGAGGGCAAGATCGACATCCTCGAGAAGGTCTTTTTCAAGACCGGCAAGGGCGACATCGACGCGAAGAGCTTCCCGCTCCTGGACCAGGTCGCCACGGTCCTCACCTCGACGCCGCGCATCAAGAAGGTGCGCGTCGAGGGCCACACCGACAACGGCGGTGGTGCGAAGAAGAACAAGAAGCTCTCGCAGCAGCGCGCGGACGCGGTGAAGAAGTACCTCGTCTCCAAGGGCGTCGAAGAGGGCCGACTCGAGGCCATGGGCTACGGGCCGGAGAAGCCCATCGCCGACAACAACACCGCCGAGGGCAAAGAAGCCAACCGGCGCGTCGAGTTCGTCATCGTCGAGTGATGCGCGGGCGCCCCCGGGGCGGCCTCACCGACGTGTGAGCTCGCCCCCGGGCCCGACCTCGACCCGCTCAGCTCATTGAAGCCGTAGGCTCGTGGGCGTATCGCCCCGAACGACGGTGCGCTCGAGCTTGCCGTCCGTGTCGACGACGAGCTTGGCCTCGACCCGGGCCCCGGTGGCTGCTTCGTGCAGCACGACCGCGTGCTCACCGGACTTCACCTTCACGGCGCGGAGCGGCGTCGTGCCGACCTCCTCGGAGCCCAGGTACACGGTGACGCCCGGGAGGCCTTGCACAGTCAACGTGCCGTAGGTCACGGGCTTGGGCGCGAAGCGCAGATAGAGCGTGTAGTACGGCTGCTTCACGTCCAGGTCCGCCTCGACGTCGGCGAACCCGGGCAACGACGCACGCAGCCGAGCGAAGCCGTCCAGGCCACGCGTCAGCTTCAGCGGATGGTTGCCGGTCTTGCCGAGCACCTTACGACCGTCCTCTACGAGCAGATCACGCACCTCGGCGCCCAGGGGGATGGACTCCACGTTCACCGTCGCGGTGGTCCGCGGTCCCGTGTCCGGGACCAGATTCAGCGCGATCTCGCGTGTCTCGCCGGGTTGGAGGCCGAAGAGCACGACGTGGCCGTGGTGCCCGGGCTTCTCGAGCCGGAGCGTCAATCCCACCCCGGCCGCGACCTTCTCGAGCAGGACGGGCGTGGTGCCGATGGGCACCCCGTTCATGGACAAGGTCGCGCCGGTGGGCGCCGACTCGATCCGGAGCGATGCGACCTCGGGCTTGCCCTTTTCGAGCTTCGCCGCGACGTCGGCGCCGTCGGGCGTCGCACGGACCCGCGCCTCCCAGGGCTTGTAGCCGGCGAGCAGGAACCGCACCGTCGACGGCTGCGACGCGAGCGTCTGCACCGAGGCCGGGGTCACGGCATTGAGCATGTTGCCGTTGACCACGATCCGCGCGCCCGGGGGCTCGGTCTCGAGCCGAAGAATGGCCAGGCGCGGCGCTTCGGTCGGCGCCGCCGAGATCACCGCGAGCGGCGCGGTCGGCGCCGCCGACGGCAGCGACTTCGCGATGGAGACGGGCTCGTCGATGCGCCGCCGAATTCGGTCGGCGTCCTGCACGAACAGGAACTGGAGGCCGAAGAGCACGAGCACGAGCAGCAACACAAAGAGGAGCGCGGTCCGATAGCGGTGGGGGGACGCCACACGGACGTCGGCCTCGCTGACCTCGGTCACCTTCAGCGGGACGTCCGGGACCGAAGGGCGCATGAGGATCGACGAGGCGTGCCTGGGCGCCGGAGTCATCACGCCGCTCGGCAAGGTCGTCAGCGGCGTGAAGTCGGCCAGCGGCAGCACCGGCGGCTTGGGACGCGCAACGGGCGGGCTCGCGGGCCGCTCGGGGACGGGCACGAGGATCCCCGACTCCTCGACGGCGATGAGCTCGTCGATCGAGGGCTCCATCGTGAGGTTCAGCGGCAAGGCGGGCGGCTTCGACAGCGTCGCCGGCGGCGGCTCTTCGATGGTCTGGTCCGGTGTGGCCTCGGCGGCGTCGGGCCGGGTCTGCACCTCGGTCCGCTCACCGTCTTCGTCCCCCGCGTCGACCGCGTGGGCGCCGGAGGGTGTCGGCGCGAGCAGCGGGCGCCGCTCCGAGCGTGTCGTCAGCTCCTTGTGCTCGAGGTCGAGCTGGTCGTGGAAAAGGCGCCGCGTGTAGTCGGAGAGCATGCCCGGCGTCGATCGCATCGCCGAATCGGTCAGGAAGTCCTCGAGCTCCATCTGGAGCGCGCGAACGAGCGGATAGCGATCCTCCGGGTCACGCGCGAGCGCCTTGAGCACGATGCGCTCGAGACGCTCCGGATAGTCGGGGCTGATGGAGCGCGGCGAGGGCACGCGCGCGTTCTCGATGGCCGCGAGGGTGTCGACCTCGGAGTCCCCTCGGAACAGCCGGCGCCCGAGCGTGATCTCGTAAAGGTTGATGCCGACGGCGAAGATGTCGGATCGCGCGTCGATCTCACCGCCGCGGACCTGCTCCGGGGACATGTAGCCGTACTTGCCCTTGATCTGCCCCGTCTTCGTGACCCCGAGCTTGTTGCTCGCCTTGGCGATGCCGAAGTCGACGAGCTTCACGCCGCCCTCGAAGGTCACGAGGATGTTCGTCGGGGAGACGTCTCGATGGACGATGCCGAGCGGAGCGCCGTCTTTGCCGGTCCGGGCGTGGGCGTAGGCAAGCGCGTCGCAGACCTCGACCATGATGCGGAGCGCGTGCTGAATCGGCAGGTAGTTGCCCTCGGCGATGCCCTGTGAGCACAGGCGCCTCAGGTCGACGCCGTGCACGTACTCCATCGCGATGTAGTGCTGGTCGTCCTGCTCTCCGAGGTCGTAGATCTGCGCGATGTTCGGGTGCGTCAGGTTCGCGGCGATCCGGGCCTCGTCCAGGAACATCTGCACGAAATCGACGCTCTCCGCGTGACTCGGCAGCAGCCGCTTCACGACGACGTCTTTCTCGAAACCGCCGACTCCGGCTTGGCGCGCCAGGAAGATCTCGGCCATGCCGCCGACGGCGATCCGGCGAAGGAGCGTGTATTTCCCAAACGGCTGCGGATACTCCATCGGGCGGCCCCCTCTTGCGGCGCTTGTCGATCGACGCCGCGCGATGGTAGGGAGCCGTCGCATCGGGCGTCAAAGACTTGCCTGCGGAGCGTGTCGGCCCCGCAAAACACCTTGACATTCGTTCAGCCTGATGAAAGTTTCGCCGCGCCCTTCCGAGGGGTCCGGGCCCACGCATGCACATCGAATTGCTGACGATCGGCGACGAGCTCCTCGACGGCCTCACCGTAGACGGAAACGCCGCGCGTGTCGGCCGCACGCTCGACCCCCTGGGCCTGCGGGTCGCCCGACGCACCTCGGTCCGTGACCGCCTCGACGACGTCGCCGCGGCCTTCCGCGAGATCGCCGAGCGCTCCGACGTGTGCATCGCTTCCGGCGGTCTCGGTCCGACCACGGACGACCTGACCGTGGACGCGTTCTCGGCCGCGACCGGCGCCGCCCTGGTCGAGGATCCCGAGGTGTGGTCCCGCATCCTGTCGCGGTACGACGGTCGGGCCCCGACGCAGAACAACCGACGCCAGACCCGCATCCCCGCAGGTGGGCAGGCGCTGATGTCCGACGTGGGCACCGCCCCCGGGATCGCGTTCACCTGGGGTCGCTGCGGCTTCTACTTGCTCCCGGGTGTGCCCCGCGAGTTCCAGTGGCACCTGGAGACCCACGTCGTGCCCCGCTTGCGCGCGCTGGTCGGCCACACCGTGCAGCCGATCACCCGTCGAATGCACTTCGTCGGCATCGGAGAGTCCGCGCTCGGCGCGCGCATCGAGCGCCTCGACCTGCCTCAGGGACTGCAGGTCGCCTACCGCGCCCATGAGCTCGCCCTCGAGGTGCGGGTCCGGGGCGACCGGGGGGACGACGTCGAGCAGGCCTTCCGCGAGATCTCCGCATGCGGCGAGGACGCCTACGTCGGTGAAGGCGAAACCGGACTGGTGGAGTCCGTCCTCGAGCGGTGCGCGAATCGCAACCTCACGTTGGGCTTCGCCGAGAGCTGCACGGGCGGCCTCGTCGGCGCGCTCGTGACCGACGTGCCGGGCGCCTCGCGTGTCTTCAAGGGGAGCATCGTCGCGTACGCGAACACCATGAAGACCTTGATGCTCGGTGTGCCCCAGAAGCTCCTCGAGACCGAGGGCGCGGTCAGCGAAGCGTGCGCGACCGCCATGGCCCAGGGCGCGATGCGGGCCACGGGGGCCGACATCGGTGTCGGCATCACCGGCATCGCGGGGCCCGACGGCGGCACCCCCCAGAAGCCGGTCGGCACCGTCTGCCTGGCCTGGGCCGGCGCGGGGCTCGACCGCGCGACCACGGTCCAACTCCGCGGGGACCGGGACCGGATTCGAATGCAAGCCGCCATCCGCGCCCTGGACACCGTGCGGCGGGGGCTCGTTCGATGACCCACCCGGCGCTCATCTCGGCCGAGCTCCCCGAGGCGGCCCACAATCACCTCGCGCGGCTGCGCCGCCTGTGGGCCCAGGAGGCGCTTCGGTGGGTTTCCCCGGAGCGGGTCTCCTTCTGGCTCGCGGCCTTCGAGTTGCCACAGCCCTTCGCCTGGGAGGGGGCTGATCTGGCGCTGCGTCGGGTCGTGCGAACGCAGCCGACGCTCTCCGTGCGGTTTGGCGACGCGCACTGGGTCGAAGCCGGTGACGGCGCGACGCTCGAGGTCGCCCTCCTCGCCGACGCCGACCGCCTGGCCACGCTCCTTGCGGAAATGCGCTCGACCCTGGAGCAGCTCGGCTTCGACGTACAGGCGCGACGCCCCACGGTGGTCCTGGCCCGGGCGAGTTCGGTGCCGGTGGCCTCGGGCACGTCGAACGCACCGCCCCGTTGCGACCCGTTCGAGCTCGGTGTGCTGGAGCTCTACACCGCGTCCGACGGTGCCCCCCTGGCCCGGCGCGCGCGCCACGAGCTGCGGGCCGGCGCGGCGACCGCGGAACGCGAGGCGCAAAGCGTCGCCGACCAGGAGCGCCGCGCCATCGCCGAGGCGCTCGACCTTCGACTCCGAGACATTCCCCTTCCCCGGGCCCGAGCCGCTGAAGCGCCGCGACTGGCGCCTCGACGCCGTCTCGCGGACCCCGACGATGACCTGCCCGAAGACACCCAGGATGAGGCCCCCCCGTGACGGTCCAGAACCATCGACAAACTGACAAAGAGCGCGAGAAGGCGATCACCCTGGCGGTGGGCGCGATCGAGAAGCAGTTCGGCAAAGGCTCGATCATGCGTCTCGGAGAGGGCGAGTCCCTCGTGCGCGAGGCCGCGGTCATCCCGACAGGGAGCGTCGGCCTCGACATCGCCGTGGGCATCGGCGGCTACCCCCGCGGCCGCATCGTCGAGATCTTCGGACCGGAGTCGAGCGGCAAGACCACACTCACCCTGCACGCCATCGCCGAAGCGCAGAAGCTCGGCGGCGTCGCGGCCTTCATCGACGCCGAGCACGCGCTGGACGTGAACTACGCCCGCAAGCTCGGGGTGAACACCGACGACCTGCTCATCTCGCAGCCCGACACCGGCGAGCAGGCCCTGGAGATCGCCGACATGCTCGTGCGCTCCGGCGCCATCGACATCCTGGTGGTCGACTCCGTGGCCGCGCTCGTACCGAAGGCCGAGATTGAAGGCGAGATGGGCGACAGCCACGTCGGCCTCCAGGCCCGCCTGATGTCGCAAGCGCTCCGCAAGCTCACGGGCTCCATCAACAAGAGCCAGACCAGCGTCTTTTTCATCAACCAGATCCGGATGAAGATCGGCGTGATGTTCGGCAACCCCGAGACCACGACAGGCGGCAACGCGCTGAAGTTCTATGCGTCCTTGCGCATCGACGTCCGCCGCACCGGGGCCATCAAGAACGGCGAGGACGTCGTCGGCAACCGCACCCGTGCGAAGGTGGTGAAGAACAAGGTCGCGCCTCCGTTCAAGGAGGCCGAGTTCGACATCATGTACGGCGAGGGCATCAGCAAGGCCGGCGACGTGCTCGACCTCGGCGCCAACGCCAACATCGTCGAGAAGTCGGGCGCCTGGTACAGCTACAACAAGGAGCGGATCGGGCAAGGCCGGGAGAACGCGAAGAAGTTCCTCCAGGAGCACCCCGAGATGCTCGCCGACCTCGAAAACCGCGTGCTCGAGTTCTCGGGCATCAAGCGGATCACCGCGACCGGCACGGGCACGGCCGAGTAGTCGACCGGCCGGACGCCACCGGCCTGAGCGCGGGCTTTTCCCCGCGCGGCCCTGTGGTACATTCCGCCGCGTGATGGACCTGCCCACGATTCTCGGCTTCGCCGTCCAAGGCGGTGCCTCCGACGTGCATCTCAAGGTCGGCCTGCCCCCGCTTTTCCGGGTCAACGGCGGCATGGTGCCCTTGCGCAACGGCCAGCGGCTCACGGCCCAGGACCTGGAGCAGCTCGCGACCACGGTGCTCCCGCGCGAGTCCCAGGAGAAGTTCTCGCGCGAGCGCGAGTTCGACTGCGCGTTCGTCGTGCCCACCCTGGGCCGCTTCCGGGTGAACTGCTTCCTGCAGCGCGGACAGGTCGGCCTCGTGCTCCGGGTCATCCCGACCGAGGTCAAGAGCATCCAGGAGCTGAACCTCCCGCCCGTGCTGGAGAAGATCGCGCTGGAGTCCCGCGGCCTGGTCCTCGTGACCGGCGCGACGGGGAGCGGCAAGAGCACGACGCTCGCGTCGCTCATCAACCACATCAACAGCCAGCGCACGGCGCACATCGTCACCATCGAGGACCCGGTCGAGTTCCAGTTCCGCGACAAGCGCAGCATCATCAACCAACGCGAGATCGGGTCGGATACTTTGACCTTCGCGCGGGCGCTCCGTGCTTCGCTCCGCCAGGACCCGGACGTCATCCTCGTCGGCGAAATGCGCGACCCGGAGACCATCGAGACCGCGCTGACCGCGGCGGAGACGGGCCACCTCGTCCTCAGCACGCTCCACACCGTGGACGCGCCGGAGACCATCAACCGGATCATCGGGGCCTTCCCGCCCCATCAGCACAAGCAGATCCGGGCGCTCGTCGCCGGCAATCTCAAGGCCGTCGTCAGCCAGCGATTGCTCAAGCGCGCCGACGGCCGCGGCCGCGTCGCGGCCCAGGAGATCATGCTGGTCACCGCCCGGATTCGAGAGATCATGCTCGAAGAGGGTCGCGCCTCCGAGATCCGTGAGGCCATCGGCCAGGGCAACACCAGCTACGGCATGCAGACCTTCGACCAGTCCCTGATGGGCTTGCTCCAACGCGGGCTCATCTCGAAGGACGAGGCGCTGGCCAACTGCACGAATAAAGACGACTTCTTGCTGCGGCTCTCGGGCGTCACCGCGACGAGCGACGGTCGTTGGGACCAGTTCGAAGGGGGAAGCGGCGCGTGAGGGTCTACCTGGTCTGTCTCTGCCTGCTCTGGTCGACCGTGGCGGTCGCTCAGGACACGCACGTGGCCATCGTCGCCGTCCGGGGCAAGGGCGGCGGCGCGCAGGTCATCAGCGGCCTGCAGGGTGCCTTGAAGAAGCTCGGGGGCATCACCTTCGAACCCACCGCGAACTTTCGGGCCGAAGCGGAGGAGCGCAACGTCGGCGAGCGGGTCGAATCGGACCCCGAGGCCATGGCGCGCGTCGCTCGAGCGCTGCAGGTCGACGCCGTGGTCCGCGGTGACCTCGAGACGAGCCGGCGGAATCGGGACCAGTCTCTGACACTCACGGTCTATGACGGGGGCAGCGGACGACTCCTCGGAGAGGCCGTGGTCAACGTACCGAAGGGTAAGCTCAGCCCGAAGGTCTTCGGCCTGGCGGCCCGCGCGATCGAGCCCTACGTACGGCAGGGCGACCACCGCGCGGCGGCGCCGGTGCGGGCGCCCGAGCCCGTGGTGGCGGTCGTGGAGGCCGTGCCCGACGAGGCGCCGGCCCGGCTGGACGACGAGGTCGAGCCCGCCGAGGCGCCGGGCACACGCGGCCCGCTCTTCAGGCTGCGCGCGGGCTTGTCGACGCAGGCGCGTGCCTTCGAGTACCGCGCGGAGAAGGAGTCCGTGCTCTTCCTCGAAGAGGGCATCAACTACGACTCGTCCCTCGCGCCGGGCTTCGGGATCGAGGCCGAGGTCTATCCCCTCGCGACGACCCTGCGGGGCCCCGCCGCGGGGGTCGGCTTCACGGCGCGTTTCGACAAGGTCTTCCTCGAGACCAAACAAACGGTCACGAACGAGGACCAGTCCACGGTCTCCCAGAAGCTGGACACGAACCAGACCCACGCACGCGTAGGCCTTCGATATCGTTACGGTTTTTCTGAGTCTTCGACCTCGCCGGAGCTCCAGGCCGACCTCGGGCTGGGGTGGAGCACCTTCGAGTTGGAGAACAACGACGAGTACCGGGGCACCAACTACCAGTACTGGCTCATCGGCCTGGGCGGTCTCGTGCCGTTGGGCACCCCTTTGGCCATCGCCGAGGCACGCTTCAACTTCGTGCCCACGGCCGACCTCGGCGACACGACCGAAGAGCTCGCGGGCAAGGCGGAGGTCCTCGGCTTCGGCTTCAACGCCGGGCTGACCTCGCGGCTCGGGGGCGGGCTCTTCGCGTCCCTCGTCTACGATTGGCAGATGTACACCCTCGAGCTGAGCGGCGCGGGGCGCGGTGGCCGCGTCGGCCGCACGGCCCAGGACACCTACTCCGGTGTGCGCTTGCTCGCCGGCTGGGCGCACTGAGATGAACCTCGTCGAGCGGCTCGAGGCGCTCGTCGCCGAGGCTGGCCCTGAGCGGGTCGCGCGATTTCGACGTGCGTCCCTGCAACTGGCCGAGGCCGAGCGTGTGCTCGCCGAGCTCGTGGAGCTCCTGGACCTCGCGGCGCCGGACCCCTTCGAGTCCATGGAACACCCGACCTTGCCGCCGGCGGAGCCCGCGGGACCCGCTGAACGCGCGTCTCCGCGCGTCCGGGAGGTCGTGCCCTCGCTTGCGCCCGCGATCCCCGACGACCTGGACCTCGCGGAGTCCGGAGAGGTCGAGGTCGAGGACGCGCAGGTCGAGCTCCTCGAGATCACCCCGCCCCCCGACCCCAATCACCTCGCCGACATCTCCCTGGACGACGGCTCTCTGGGAGACTCGGTGGACGCGGACCTTCGCCGCTTTTTTACGGACGGCCCGTCGACCGGGGAGCGGGGGCTCATCGGCCCGCCGAGCACGCCGCCCGGCCTGCTGAACGCCGACGGCGACGAGCCTGCGACCCCGAGCCCCGGGCCGAGGCGCGACAGCAGCCTGCTCACGAGCGTGAAGAAGCTGTTTCGCAAGTAGGGCGCCGACCCCCGAGCGGGGTCACGGCGCTCGGGCTCAGCAGAGTCGCATCGAGGCGAGGAAGGCGCGCACGTCGCCCGTCCACGCGCGTCGCATCCGGTCCGCAGGGCACTCCCGGGCCTCCAGATCGCGGACCACGACGTCGAGCAGCGGGCCCGCCCCCGGCTCCCAGCGCTCGAGCCCGGACTGGATGAGCGGCAATACGCGATCCCACCAGCGCCCCATGGGCTCGCCCGCGAGCAGGGTGTCGAGGCCCTCGACGCACACGCGGTGCTTCGCCTCGCGCCAGGCCGCCGGAGACACGTCCGCGAAACACTCGAAGAGGGCCTCGAGCGTCGCTTCGTCGTAGAGCGCACCCACGTGGAGGGCCGACAGCGCGAAGACGTGGTCGCGGTCGCCCATGTCGGCCCCGCGCACCTCGAGGTGTTGCTTGAGCCGCACATCGGGAAAGAGCGTCGAGAGGTGCAGGGCGAAGTCACCCATATTGGGCCGATGGCCGGCGAAGCCCTCGACCATGAAGCGCCTGAACGGGAGGCCATCACATCGAATGTAGGCGTCGTCGCGGTGGATGAAGAACATCGGCACATCGAGCGCCCAGGCCACATAGTCCGCGAGGCTCGAGTCCCTGCGCAGCAGCGCGTCAGGGAGGATGCAGCGCGCGCGATCCACGTCCTCCCAGATGCGCGCGCGGAACGAGCGCTCCGCCACGGGCTGCCCGTGCCGGATCGTCGACGCGGCCCACAAGGACACGACCATGGGCTGCAACATGAGGGCGACGCGGAACTTCCGCATCGCGTCCTCCGCGCTCGCGTAGTCGAGGTTCGCCTGGACCGTGCAGGTCAGGTGCATCATGTCCAGGCCGTGGGTGCCCACCGTGGGCAGGTACTGCCGCATGATGCCGTAGCGCGCCTTGGGCATCCGGGGCATCTCGGCCGCGGTCGCCGTCGGCGCCATGCCCAGGCCCAGCCATTCGATGCCCAGGGGCGCGCTGAAACGACGGATCTCGTCGAAGTGAGCGTCGGTCTCGGCGACCATCTCGGCCAGGGTCCGCAGCGGCGCGCCCGAGAGCTCGAGCTGACCACCGGGCTCGAGTGTGATCGTCGCCTTGCCGCGACGCAGCGCGATGATGTCGCTCCCCTCGTAGGTCGGTGACCAGCCGGCGTCCCGGGCGAGCGCCTCGAGCAGCGCCCCGATGCCCCGCGGCCCCTCCCAGGTGGGGTGCGTGGCGAGGTCCGGCCACCAGCCGAGCTTCTCGTGTTCGGTCCCGCAAACCCAGCGTTCCGGGGGGCGACCGCCCGCGCCCATCCACTCGACGAGCGCCTCGGCGTGCGTCAACGGAGTGGAGTCGTCGAAGGTTTGGGAACTCATTGGGGGACCTCTTTGGGGACGGATGCCTCAACAGCGCACGCGGCCGCGCGCACTCGACTCGGCGCGCTCGGATCGCCGGTGCTCTTGCGAGCGGGCGTGGAGTTTGCTACAAGCCCGCCGCCTTTTCACCCCACACGTGCGGGGGAGTGACACCGGGCGTCTCGCGAGTCGCGAGCCGGTCGTCACGAGGATCCCGCACGGAGGTCACAACGCGATAGGAGTAGGAACGATGGCGATTCTTTCGATGCGCGAGCTGCTCGAGGCCGGTGTTCACTTCGGCCACCAGACCACCCGCTGGAACCCGCGCATGAAGCCGTACATCTACGGCGCCCGGAACGGGATTTACATCCTCGACCTCCAGAAGACCGTGCCGCTCTTCGACTCGGCCTACAACTTCGTCAGCTCGCTCGTCTCTCGCGGCGAGTCGGTGCTCTTCGTCGGCACCAAGAAGCAGGCGCAGGACGTCATCAAGGCCCAGGCCGAGCGCTGCGGCATGTACTCCGTCACCAATCGCTGGCTCGGCGGCACCCTCACGAACTTCGCGACGGTGAAGCAGTCCGTCGCGAAGCTGCGCGCCCTCGAGAAGATGAGCACGGACGGCACCTTCGACCGCATCACCAAGAAAGAGGCGATGACGCGTGGCCGCGAGCGCGACAAGCTCGAGATCAACCTCGGCGGTCTGAAGAGCATGGACCACCTGCCCGGCGCGGTGTTCATCATCGACACGCTCAAGGAGCACATCGCCGTCTCCGAGGCCCGCAAGCTCGGCATCAAGGTCATCGCCGTCGTCGACACGAACAGCGATCCCGAGGGCATCGACTTCCCCATCCCCGGCAACGACGACGCCCTGCGGTCGATCGAGATCTTCACCGGCAAGATCGCGGACGCCGTGATCGAGGGTCGGATGCGCAACAAGGAGCGCTTCACCGGCGGCGGCGACGTGGGTGACCTCGGCGCGGCCATGATGGGCCAGCAGCGCGACGGCGGCCCCGAGATTGAGCTGAAGCCGCGTGGCATGGACCTCGGCACGCCCGACGCCTCGGCGTCGCCGACCGAGGCCGCCGACGCCGACTCGGTCTGAGCCGGGTCAAGACTTTCGACGTCAGACTGAAAAGAAGAGGACACGAAGCCATGGCGATCACCGCTGGGGACGTATCGGCACTGCGCGGCAAGACCGGCGCAGGCATGATGGAATGCAAGAAGGCCCTCGAAGAGGCCGGTGGCGACCAGGAAAAGGCCGCCGAGATCCTCATGAAGAAGGGCATCGTGAAGGCCGCCGAGCGCTCGGGTCGGATCGCGACCGAGGGCGCGGTGGGCAGCTACGTGCACAGCGGTCGCATCGGCGTGCTCGTCGAGGTGAACTGCGAGACCGACTTCGTCGCGCGTACGGACGAGTTCAAGGCCCTCGTGAAGGACATCGCGATGCACATCGCCGCGGCGGACCCCCGCCCGCGCTTCATCGAGGAGTCCGAGATCCCCGCCGAGGAGACCGCGAAGCAGACCGAGATCTTCCTCGCGACCCCCGATGTCCAGGCCAAGCCCGAGGCGATTCGTCCGAAGATCGTCGAGGGCAAGATCGCCAAGTGGAAGCGCGAGCAGTGCCTGCTCGAGCAGCCCTTCATCAAGGACCCCGAGGTGACCGTGCGCGACTACCTGGTGAAGGCCGTCGCCACGACCATCAAGGAGAACGTGAAGGTGCGCCGCTTCTCGCGTTTCGAGCTCGGCGAGGGCCTCGAGAAGAAGAGCACCGACTTTGCCGCTGAAGTCGCCGCGGCCGTCGGCGGCTGAACAAAAAAATGACCGCGCTCGCACGAGTCCTTTTGAAGATCTCCGGCGAGGCGCTCATGGGCGACGGCCAGTACGGCATCTCGCCCGACTTCATCGACCGCATCGCCCGTGAGGTCCGTGAGGTCTACGACACGGGCTGCCAGCTCTCGCTCGTCATCGGCGGGGGCAACATCTTCCGCGGCGTCGCCGGGGCCGCGCGGGGCATGGACCGCGCGAGCGCCGACTACATGGGCATGCTCGCGACCACCATCAACGCGCTCGCGATGCAGGACGCCCTCGAGAAGCAGGGCCTCAAGACCCGCGTGATGAGCGGCATCGAGATGCCCAAGGTGGCCGAGCCCTTCATCCGGCGGCGGGCCATCCGGCACCTCGAAAAGGGGCGCCTGGTCGTTTTCGCAGCCGGCACCGGCAACCCCTACTTCACCACCGACACCGCGGCCGCGCTGCGGGCCATGGAGATCGGCGCCGACTGCATCCTGAAGGCGACGCGGGTCGACGGCATCTACGACGACGACCCGCGGCAGAACCCGAACGCACGCTGATTCGACGCCATCGGCTACAACGAAGTGCTCGCGCGTGAGCTGAAGGTCATGGACGCCACCGCCGTCAGCCTGTGCCGAGAGCACAAGCTCCCCATCATCGTCTTCGACCTGTACCGCCCCGGCAACATCGCCCGGGTCGTGCAGGGTGAGCCGGTCGGCACGCGCATCTCTTGATTCCCGTGGGCCTGTGCTATCGTCCCCCACCCCTTTGAAACGTGTGTGGGACGGAGTTGCAGGCATCATGGTGAACGACCAGATCAAGGAACTGAAGGCCGGCTTCGAGAAGACCTTCGAGTCTCTCAAGAAGGACCTGGCGCGGGTGCGCACAGGTCGGGCGAGCGCGAACCTGCTCGATGGCGTTCGGGTGAACTACTACGGGCAGCCGACGCCGGTCTCCCAGGTCGCGAGCGTCCAGGTGCCCGAGGCGCGGCTCATCACGCTCAAGCCGTGGGAGCCCGCTCTGCTCAAGGAGATCGAGCGCGCGATCCTGCAGTCCGACCTCGGCCTCACGCCGGCCAACGACGGCCAGATCATTCGCCTGTCGATCCCGCCGCTGACCGAGGACCGTCGCAAGGACCTCGTCAAGCAGGTCAAGCGCCACGGCGAGGACGCCAAGGTCGCGCTGCGCAACCATCGGCGCGACATCAACGCCGCCGTGAAGAAGATCACCGACGACGGCAAGATCTCGGAGGACGAGGGCGAACGTGGCCTGAAGAAGGTTCAGGACGAGACCGACGCCGCCGTGAAGAAGGTGGACGAGCTCCTCGCCGCCAAAGAGAAAGAGCTCATGGAGGTCTGAGTCAGTAGTAGTAGGCGTAGCGCGCCATCACCGTGTGGATCCAGACCGCGTCGTCGTTGCGCTGGTCTTGGAGCTCGGTTTCGAGGGCCGCGTCGTAGTCGAGGTCGATCTGGTGGCCCCGTACGGGCCGCCAGGTCACGCCGCCCCCGAAGAGCCAGACCTCCTGCGCTTCGTCGAAGAGGCGGCCGCGGTCCGTCGTGCGGCCAATGGTGCGTCCGTTGAACCACGTGACACGCCCGTTGACGGAGAAGCGGCCGCCCAGGTCCTGGTCGAGGTCCAGCGCGGCCAGCCACGTATCGGACTCGAAGCCGTTGTGGAACTGCACATGGGTGTCGAGGTCCAGGCCGACACCGAACGCGTCCGCCTGCCGCACGCCGATCGTGGACTGCCAGGCGCTCCGATCGTCCTGGGAACGGTGCTTCCATTCGAGGCTCTGGTACTCGCGCCAGTCGCCCGGAAGTCGGAACGACACCGTGAGTCGCGCGCGCTCGTAGACCAGGTCGACGACCTCGTCGCCGAGGAGCAGCGCCTGGTTCGGCTCGACCAGGTTTCGGTAGACCGCCGCGTCGCGATACTGCTCGATGGCGTACCGGCTGAGGTTCAGCGTGAGGTTGACCTCAGGGACCGGGGTGTAGTCGGCGCTCGCCAACGCCGTCGTCACCGCCGGGGTCGTGACGAGGTCGGCCACCAGGTACGTCGCGAGGAAGAGGTCGCGCGCGGCCCGCCAGTGGGTGCGCTGATACAGAAAGTGCCGGTCGAGGGTCGAGCCGTCGAGCACCGCGTTCCAGGCGAGGGCGACGTCGAGCCCGTCCCGGTGCAGCGCGCCGAAAACACCCGTCGCCTGGCGGTCCGTCCGTGGGGCCGCGTCGTAGGGGTCCGGCGACAGGCCTGCGTACAGCCCGACCTGGGCGTCGGGCCCGTCCACGTCGACCTCGACCCGGCCGCCGTCGACCCAGGCGTTCCCGGCCTCGTTGAGAAGCTGTCGACCTACGTACGCGCGGACCCGCGCATCCGCGAAGGGGTGCACCAGGAACAGGTCTCGCACCTGGTCGATGGAGGGGATCTCGCCGAACCGGCGTTCGTGGGCCTCGGTCACGTCCAAGACGAAGGTCGCGTCCACGGTGCCGCCGAGGCCCGTCGAGGTGAGGTCTCGGGCACGCACGTCCGTGTCCAGGAAACCGATGCCCAGGGTCGGCCCACCGCCGGAGTCCCGACCGTACAGGCCTCGGAGTCGGAGCGAGCCGTCCACCGCGGGCTCGGCGGCCCAAAGGCGCCCTGGGACCCCGAGCGCGCCGAGGCTCACGGCGACCCGGATCCACCTCAACGCGGCACACATGCCGGGATCCGCGGATCACCACACGTCACGCCGGCGCGGGCCGGCACGAAGCTGCGGGTCGTGTGGCAGTTCTCGCAGCTCGTGAGTCCGCCGGGGCAGCAGACCTCATGGTCGGGCCGCTTCGTCCGCTGGAACGTGTCGGTGTGGCAGAAGTCGCAGGTTCCGGGGAGCCCGCCGAAGACCCGCCCGGGGTGGCACTCGCGACACTCGACGAAGCGATGGGCGCCCGAGAGTCGGAAGCCGGTCTCGTTGTGCAGGAACTTCGCAGGCAGGAACGCGTCCTGAGAGTGGCACTCGTAGCAGAACGGCCCGAGGCTGCCGAAGTGCGGGTCGCGGTGGCAGTTCACGCACTCCGGCCCCGTCGCGGCGAGCTCCTTCCGGCGACCCGGACCGTGGCACGCCTCGCACGGCATCAGGTCGTGGGCCCCTTCGAGGCGGAAGGGGCCGAAGTCGTGATTCTGCGCGGCGTTGCCCTTCCAGTCCTCCACGGAGTGGCACTGGGCGCAGTCCGGCCCTCTGCGACCCGCGTGGGCGTCCACGTGGCAGTCCCCACACTCCGTGGGCAGCCGGTACTCGTTCTCCACGTGGCACTTTTCGCAGTCGACCTCGGTGTGTTTGCCGAAGAGCGGCCACTGGGTCTGTTTCGCGTGGTCGAAGCGCTCGACGCGGTTCCACCCGACCGGGGTGTGGCACTCGTCGCAGGCTCGACTGAACTGGCCCTCGTGAAAGTTCTGGTGGCAGTTCGCGCACGCGGTGTCGATGGGGCGGAAGTGCCCGGCCTTGTGGCAGCCGACGCACTGCACCTCGGTGTGTCGCCCCTCGAGGGCGAAGCGCGACAGCGTGTGGTCGAACTCGGGTCGAATGCGCCACTGCTCGAAGCCCCGATGGCAGCGGTCGCACGTCGCCCCCTCGAACTGGTTGCGGTGGATGTCCTTGTGGCAGAAGGCGCAGTCCTGAACGGTGTCGTCCTGGGTCTCGGTCCCGTTCGGGTGACAGCGGTGGCAAGGCTGGTCCTCATGCCGCGCGAGCAGCGGGAACCCCGTGACCGAGTGGTCGAAGCGCGTCTGCATCCAGCCCTCGGGTGAATGGCAGCTCGCGCACGCCGCCCCCTTGAAGGTGTCACCGTGGGGGTTCGACTCGAGGTGGCAGGTCTCGCACGCGGGCTCGATGGGCTTGTAGCGCCCGCCCGGGTGGCACGACGCGCAGTCGACGCGTTTGTGGCGGCCCTGCAGAGGGAACCGGCTCATCGTGTTGTGGTTGAAGCGCCCCAGGTCGTCGAAGCCGGTCTCGGTGTGACACTTGCTGCAGGGCGTGCCGGCGAACTGGCCGCGGTGGCTGTCCTTGTGGCACCCGACGCAGTCGCTCGTGCGCGGCTTCCAGGCGTTCCAGGTGTGGCACTCGGTGCACGCCTGTTGTGTGTGTTTGCCGCGCAGGGGCCAACCGGTCGAACCGTGTTCGAAAACGCTCGTCTTCTCGAAGCCCGCGGTGACGTGGCACTCCTCGCAGAGCCTGCGCCCGAAGACCCCTTTCGGGTGCGGGTCTCGATGACACGTCACGCAGCCGGCGACCTCGAGGGGCGCGAAGGTCTTCGGGTCCGTGTGGCACTGCTCGCAGGGCACCTCGACGTGCTTGCCGGTCTTCGGAAACCGGGTCTCCTTGTTGTGGTCGAACTTCAGGTTTCCATTGAGTTTTCGCCAATCCACGGTGTTGTGGCACTTGTCGCATTCGTCGAGCTTCACACGCCCGACGGGACGCCCGTGGTACTCGCCGTGGCACGCTTTGCACTCGGGACTGGCGCCCAGGTAGCTGTCTCGCGCCGAGCCCGGCCGTTTGCTCGTGTGGCAGTCTCTGCACCCGGGGCCGATGTGCCCGCCGGTCAGCGGCCAGCCGGTCGCGTCGTGGTTGAAGGTGCGTCGGTCCAGGGGCACGATCTCGTGCGCTCGACCGAGGTGCTCACGGTGGCAGACGTTGCACGGCTGCTTCGCGGCGCGGCCGTGGAAGCCCCGACCCTGAGCGAGGCGCTGGTCGATGTCTCGGTGACAGGCGAGGCACTTGTCCTCGGGGACCCCGCCGAAGGCCACGTGGCACTGGTCACAGCTCGACGGGTTGTCGAGGTGGGCGTGCGGGTTCGAGAGCGGCCCCGGATCGGCCACCGCGGTCCCGGCGAACAGCAGTACGCAGGCGACGAGCCAGCGTCTGAAGTGGCGCCGAAGCTCTTCCCCCACACCCCCTCCAAACCCTCAGTTGCCGACCGCGAACGCGAGCGAGATCACGATGTGGAGGAGCAGCGCACCGAACATCACGTTGCTCGCGACCACGTGCACGACACGATACCGCTTGAGGAGCCTGCCGAAGAAGGCGTGTCGTTTGATGGAGCGCTCTAGACGCAGGCGCTCACGCATCAGACCGAGCACCTCCCGGGCCTTGCCGGCGCGGACGCCGCCCTTCTCGACCTCGGCCCCGAGGGCTTCGATGCGCTTGCGGAGCGCCTGGTCTTCGCCCGCCACGGAGAGCAGCCCCTTCATCAAGGACTCCCGGTCGTCGGCGGACTTCCCCTGTGCGGCGGTCGCCTCCGCCGCGACGAGGCTGGCCATCCGCGTCATCATCGTCATGCCCGCCCGCGGGCTCTCGAAGAGACCTTCGATCTCCCGGTCGAGCTCGGCGAGTCGGACCTCGAGCTCCTGCAGCTCGAGCTGGGTGCCCGCGCCGCTGCGGGGCACCAGGTAGACGATGTACCGCCCCACCGCGCCCGTCAGGATCGCGATGAGCATCGACACGAAGGCCGCGACCGAGACGATGCCGTTGAAAACGAAGGTCGTGTGAAACAGGCCCCAGAGCCCACCCAGCACCCCGAGCCAGACGTGGCTCTCCATCCAGGTCTGCACGCTGCCCCACCGCGGCGCCTTCCACTTGCCGAGGCGGTAGAGCTGCGTGGCGGTCAAGAAGAAAGCGCCGCCCCAGCCCAGCGCGTGGCTGAACCAGTCGCCCGCGCGAAAAGGCGCGATGACGTTCATCGGCTCCGACGTCACCCCCCACGCGTGCAGCCAGGTCCCGAAGGTGTGGGCCGGCCAGAGGAGCCGCCCGAAACACTCGAAGCTCAGGAACAGGACGTTGAGGAGCGTGAACCCGAGCCAGAACTGGCGCCACCGACGGGGCGCGCCGAGGGGCGATGCGAGGGGGTCGCCCGCGGGCGCTCGATGCACGGCGAACTGCTGCCAGGCGTCGAAGAGGCGGGTGCCGTCCACCTGGAAGAGCGCCCCGGTCGGACACGCCGTGATGCAGGCCTGGTCGCCGTGCCCGGAGCAGTTGTCGCACTTCTGGGCGATGTTCTTGCCCTTCGCGTCCGGGGAACGGTTGGGGAAGTACTTCGCGAGGTCGAGGTCGGCGATGGAGTGCATGCGGATCGCGCCGAAGCTACAGCCGCGCGCACATGCGGTGCACCCGATGCAGTCGTGCGAGATCATGATCTCGTGGGTCTCTTCGTGCCGGGACAGGTGGCCGAACTTGCACTTGTCGAGGCACTCCGGGACCTCGCAGTTGTGGCAGTTCGCGGGCACCTCCGTCAGGCCGAACTTCACCTCGCTCGAACCCAGGCGGTCGGTCCCATGGCGGTCCCGGCAGGCGTCGTAGCAGCCGTCGCACTCGATGCAGATGTCCATCCGCTTGATCTTCACGCGGCCCGCGAAGGTCAGGCGCTGCTCCACGAAGAAGCGCGCGATCTCACGCTGGAAGCCCTGGTCGAAGCGCGTGGCCTGCCGCTCGGTCACGGCCCGCACCGCCTCGCTGAAACGGTCCCGAACGCGGTCGCTCTTTTTCAGCAGGTAGTTCAGGTCCCGGTACGGCAAACGATACGCCCGCACGGGCACCAGCGCGGTGATGCGCACCGTGCGGGTCTGCTCGTCGGCGAAGAGCTTCTGAACGTAGGGCTCTCCGGGCTTGAGGTAGTTGACGGTCTCGAGGCCCGTCCCCGTGTCCCGCTCCACGCTCACGTCGCCGGAGACGAGCACGAAGACCGGCGAGACGTCGTCCAGCGTCGGGGCCTCGTCGAGGAGGTGGACACCGCGCTCCACCTCGACCCGAGTCACACGCTCGACGAGCCGCGCCGCCAACGCCGGGTCCAGCGTCGAGAAGAGCGGCACACCGAGCAGCTCGGCGACCGTGACGGGCCCTTCAGCCTCGGACTTGCCTTTGCCGGACTTCTTCGGGGGCGCCTTTTTGACCTTCGGAGCGCCCTCGGCCCGGGCAGGACCGTCGGTGATGTCGGCCGGCGGCTGCGGTCCACTCACGGCATCAAGAGACCGCCGAAGATGTCGATGCCGCAGGCCCCGAACTCAGGCACGGGCTGCCCAGGCAGGGCGAACTGACTGCACGCGGTGCCGGGCTGGCAGGGGATCAGGTCCGCCGAGAACGGGTTGGCCGGGTCCTCCTTCTGGCACCGGCACGAGCCCTTCATGGTGAACACCGTGAAGGCATTCGAGTCGCAGACGCTCCCAGGGATACACACCCCGTCGCCGCCGCCGAGATCGCAGCTTCCGTCCATGTAGTAGCACTGCCCCGTCTGCTCGTTGCAGCCGAAGGTCTGGACATCCCCACAGTCGGCGTCCTGCTGGCAACCGGGCGCGCACCGGCCCGTGGCCGCGTCGCACATCGAGCCGACCTGGCATTCCACACCACCGCAAGGATCGTCCTCGCAGGTGAACGTGGCCTGGTTGCACGCGGAGCGCGCGGGGCAATCCGAGGTCTGCAGGCACTGCACACACGTCGAGTTCACGCAGAACTGCAGGTCGCCGGCGCAGTCGAGGTCCGTCGCGCACATGCCGCCGACAGGCCCCTCCACACACCGGAACTCCGCCGAGCAACGCTCGTTCGGGCCCGCGCAGGGGGAGCCCTGGCCGCACTCGCCGCAGGTGCCGGGCTGGCCGTTCTGACCGGGGTTGCAGATGGGCGTCGCCGCGCCGCAGGTGCCGCCGCACGCGTCGCAGAGACCGCCCGGCGGCTTGCATTGCGCGTCCTGACATTCGAGCCCGGCCGGGCAGCCAGCGCCGCAGGCGGCGAAGCAGAACTTCCCGCCCGAGAGGTCGCCACAGGTCAGGCCCGCGGCGCAGTCCGCGTCGGTCGAGCAGGCGCCGCAGTGCCCGCGCGGCGCGACACACGCGGCGGTGGACGGATCACACACCTCGCCGTTCTCGCACCCCGTCGCGAAGCACCCGCAGCGGAAGCCCGCGGGCAAGCACACGTTGAGGTTCGGCACACATCGGAAACCGTTCGGGCAGTCCATGTCGCCGGCGCAGGCGGGCGTGCAGAACGCGCCCTCGTTGCCCACCGGGGTGCAGACGGCGTCCGCGCCGAGCGCAGCGCAGTCGCCGTCCACCTGGCACGGTGAGCAGGCGCTGATTTCGCCGGGGATCACCCCTTCGTCGGGTGAGGTCGTGCCGTCCGTCGTGGGGCCGACGTCCGCGACGGGCACGCCCGCGTCGGCCACCGGCAGCATGCCCGCGTCGGGCACGAGGATGCAGCCGCGGTCACAGGTCCCGGCGCAGCACTGGTAGTCGGCGCCGAGGCCGGCACACTCGTCGTTCGAGACGCATCGGACGCTCCCCGAGACGCAGCTCCCCGCGTTCGGGCCGTTGTCCACGCAGACGGAGCCGGCTCCGCACTCGAGCACGACGCCGTCCACCTGGTGTGCGCACTCCTTGGGCCCGCAGGTCTGCAGCCCCGAGACACAGGTGCGACCCGAGCCCGGGCAGTCGTTCAGCGTACGGCACGCGATCGCCTTGCACACGCGCTCGGAGCAGACGGTTCCCCGCTCACAGTCCGAGTCCTCGCCGCACGAGCCGCTGCCGCTCGCCTTGTCCTCGGCACACGCCCAACACATCAGCGCGACCCACGTCGCCAGAATCCGCATCGACATTTCGTTTTTGATTCCCCGTTCCGGGACCCGAGCGCGAACCCCTCGCACCCACGCGCGGCCAGCATCCGCCGCGCAACGCGCGCCCCCGGAGGACGGCGCGGTGCGCGCATCATAGGTCGTGTCGGCGTTCAGGAGCAATCGGCGGTGGCACACTCGATGAGTCGACGTTTGACGACCCACCGAGGCTCGTCTAGCGTTCGAGGATCCCGACGTTCGAACGAATGGGCCTCCCGCTATGGCCGACAAGCTCCCCGATGTCTTCTCGACCCACTCGGCTGCCCGATTTTGCCGAGTCACGCCGATGACGATCATTCGTTGGGTCGAGGAGGGGCGAATACGCGCCTATAAGACCCCAGGAGGCCATCGCCGCATCATGCGGGGTGACCTCGAGGACTTCTGTCGACGCTCCGGCATCCCCTTCCAGTGGGTCGACCACGTCGAAGCGGCGGGCACACGTCGGCTGTTGATCATCGACGACGACCGCGGTGTGGTGGACGCGATCCTCGACGCCCTCTTCGACCAGGAGGCCGGCGAGCCCGGCAACTGGGAGGTCGAGCACACGGACAACGCCTTCGATGCGGGTCGACTCGTTTCGAGCTTCCGGCCCGACGTGGTCTTCGTCGACACGCAGCTGCCCGGTGTCGACGCGGCCCGCATGGCGCGCGCCATCCGCAGCGATCCGTCCACCTCGAACGCGCGCGTCGTGGCCGTCACGCCCGATGGGGCTCACCGGCCGGTGGAGTTCGACGACGTCCTGAATCGCCCCATCGCCCGCAAGGCGGTGCGGCGGATCACCGACCCGCTCCCGATCATCAAGCCGACTTGACGACCTTCGGCGGGCCGGCGTCGCTCCAGGCGCCGTCGAGACCGCGGAGGGGGCGCAGCATCTCGCCGATGAGGGCACGCTCGTTCTCGAGCTCGCGATAGCCCGCGCGCAGGGCCTGGTCGACCTTGCGGGCGTCGGGCACGACGTCGAGCGGGCTGAGCACGTGCATGAACGTCTTGGTGAAACCCGCGTAGGGAGCGTTCGCGGCGACCTGAGGGCGCACGAGGCGCTGAATCGGATGCATCAGCACGTTGCGCGCGAGCTGCGGCGCGAAGCAGTCCATGGCCAGAACGAACGCGTTCCGGGTCTTCAGGTCGCCGCGCTGCACGTGAGTCCAGGCCACCCGGGACGGCACGTTGTTGACCAGGCCACCGTCGAGCAGGCGCACCACGCCGTGTCGTGCGAACAACTTCTCCATGAGGCCGTGCATATGCGGATCGTCGCGCAGGATGTCGTAGTGGATGAGGCCCGGCACGGCCGTCGAGAAGCCCACGGCGTCGACCACGTCGAAGCGTCCCGTCAGCTCGTCCCCACCCAGCACGATCTCCTTCAACACGGACGGGCGCTGGACCAGGTCCGTCAGCGCGCCCGCGACGCCGCCGACGGTCCGCCGCAGCGCGCTCCACGAAGGGCGGGCCTGGCCGATGACCCCGTCGGCCAGGTGCTCGTAGTACGACAGGTCGTGGGTCAGGCCCGTGCCGCTCAGCCCCGCCACCACCACACGGAACGGGATGGGGAGCTCCGCGAGGCGGAGCGTGCGGCCCTCGGTCGGGTGCTGAAAGAGGTGCGCGATCGTCTTGCGCAAGTAGAGTCGCAGCGTCGCCGGCACGCCGTATCGGTTCCGCACGGCCGGCAGCATGAAGACGCTGCGCCAGCTGATGCGGTCGGCGAGTGAGACGAGCGGGTCGAGGACCAGGTCGCGATTGCGCGCACGAAACAGGCCGAGGAGCGAGCCGATGGAGGTGCCGACGATCATCGAGGGCGCCGCGCCGAGCTCGTGCAGCAGCTTGAAGGCCCCCCCGTAGACGTAGCCGGACCCGCCCCCACCCCCCGCGACGACCACGAGCACCTTGTGGCACATCTCCGCGTCCAGGTGCTCGGGCGCCAGGCGACCGGCAAAGCGGGCCAGCGTGTCTCTTCGCGCGCGCTCGGCGAGGTCCGTGAGGAACGGCACGGTCGAGGCGACCTCGTCGTATTCGATGACGCCCCCCGACTCCAGCATCAAGGGCTCGAGGCTCTCGACGACACGCGCGCGGAGGGCGTCGAACGCACCGTCGAGCGAGACCTCGCCGTCGGGGGTCGGCACGACCTCGATCCGAGCGAGCGACAGGACGCACCGCAGCGCATTGAGCGCCGCGGGGGTCAGCCAGCTCGAACGTTCGGTCGCCGCGCGGACCAGGGTGACCTCGAGTTGGTCGAGCGGATGAATCCGGTCGAATCGGCGCTTCAACTTCGGGCTCGATGGCATGTGGCTCGAGTGTGCCACAGCCTCCGGCGGAGGGTCGCCATTGACGTCTCGGCGGCTCGCGTGATAGCGCCGAAGCCGATGAAGAACCTACTCACTGCGGGCTTTCGTAAGCTCCGGGGCGACGCGGACGCCGAGCCACGGACCGCCGCCTCGCGACCCCCCAGCGGTCGCCGCGCGCACGTCATCGCCATCGCCGCGCAGAAGGGCGGCGTGGGCAAGACCACGACCACCGTGAACCTCGCCTGCGCGCTGGCCCAGACCCACGGCGCCCGGGTCCTCGTCATCGACATCGATCCGCAGGGGCACGTGGCGTCCTCTCTGAAAGACGCCGTGCGCATCGCCGGCACGAGTTTGTCCGACGTGCTCCTGGCGCAGACGCCCCGCGACCTCATGGACGCGGTGCTGCCGAGCGACATCGAGAACCTCTCGCTCACGCCACCCGACAAGTCGCTCAACGAGACCGACACCCGGCTCTCGACCCGCGTGGGCCGCGAATACATCCTCCAGGCCGCGCTGACGCAGGCGCTGACGCGCTTCGACTGGATCCTGATCGACTGCCCGCCGAACCTCGGCAACCTCACGCTCAACGCGTTGGTCGCGGCCGACCACGTGCTCGTGCCGTGTGACATGAGCATCCTGGCCTTCGAGGGTGTGGCCGACCTCCTCGGCACGGTGCGCATCGTCAACGAGCGGCTCCGGCACCCCCTGCAGGTGCTCGGCATCCTCCGAACACGGGTCGACGGACGAACGCAGCAGATCAACGACGCCATCGGGGGCGCGCTGGACGACAACTACCGGTCGCTCCTGCTGGACACGGCGATTCCCGTCAACAGCGCGCTGGCCCA
Organism: Bradymonadia bacterium; assembly: GCA_049318805.1. Classification (GTDB taxonomy): domain Bacteria; phylum Myxococcota_A; class Bradymonadia; order UBA7976; family UBA1532; genus CANLBD01. The sequence continues at coordinate 8,343 of JBMOFP010000014.1, read as the reverse complement.
GGCCCAGGCCGCGGGCAAGAGCATCTTTCAGTACTCCCCGAACTCGCGGGGCGCGCTCGCCTACAAAGCCCTGGCCCGCGAGGTCACCGACCGCCTCGACGCGGCGGCGAAGACCGTCGGGCGGGCCGCGCGCGCATGAGCGGGCGCTGGCGTCGCGCGCTCCCGGGCGTCGCCGTTTTCGCGCTCGCGTTCGCCGGGTGCGGCGAGGACCAGGGGGTCGAGGTCCTCCCGAGTCCCGACTTCGAGGTCGCGCCCGACCTGGTGCCGCTCACGGACCTGCGCGTGGCCGACGCGCCGTGCCAGCCCGTGCCCGAGCTGTGCAACGGCGTCGACGACGACTGCGACTCGTTGGTCGACGGGGACGACCCGGACATCGAGGTCGCGACCTTCGACGACGCAAACAACTGCGGGGCTTGCGGGCAGGTGTGCACCACGCCCCGGGGCACGGCGGGCTGCCGCGCCGCAACGTGCGTCGTCATCGCCTGTGACCCTGGTTTCAGTGACTACAACGCCGACGCCGCCGACGGCTGCGAGAGCGACTGCGTCATCTCGGAGGGCGGCGCCGAGCTGTGCGACGAGCGCGACAACGACTGCGACGGCCAGCTCGACGAGGGCTGGTCGCTCTCGAACGATCCCGAGAACTGCGGGACGTGCGGTCGGCAGTGTGGCGACGCCGCCCAGGGGACCGTGCTCTGCGTCGAGGGTGAGTGTGACCTGGTCGGGTGCGACCCCGGCTACGTCGACGCGGACGGTGCCCCCGAGAACGGCTGCGAGTATGCGTGCTCACCGCGGTCCACCCCCGAGGTCGCCGAGTTCTGCAACGGCCTGGACGACGACTGCGACACCCGCATCGACGAGGCGGCCGACCTGGCGCCTCCGGAAGAGGACTTCTGCGGGCAGAACGGTGTGTGCGGCTTCGAGTGTGACGTCGACGCGGACTGCGCGGCGCAGGAGCGCTGCAACACCGGCCGTGTCTGTGTGCCCGTCGGCGGCGCGCCCGCGGACCAGGCCTGCGCGACCGACGCCGATTGTCGAGCGACCCACCCTGGACTCGCCTGCATCACCACCGTGACCCTGACCGCCGATGGTCCGATCCGACGCGCGACCTGCGTGGAGCGTGTCCACGGCCCCGTCTGCGACGCGGACGCGGGCTATCGATGCGCCCGCGGCCCCGGTTTCCAGCCGGGGAACGAGGCGGGCGCTTGTGACCAGCGCGACAACGACTGCGATGGCCGGACCGACGAGGACTTCGTCGACGCGCTCTTCTCCGATGGCGCGGGCCGGCAGCGTCCGCGGACCTGCGGTGCGGGTGAAGGCCGCTGCCGGGTCGAGGCGCGTTTCCAGTGCACCGCCGACGGCGCCGGTACCGAGTGCCCTGCGGTCGCGCTGCCTGCCGGCTCCCCAGACGACGCCGACTGCGACGGCGAGGACGACGACTGCGACGGGCGCGCCGATGAAGACTTCCAGGACGCGTGGGTGCGGGTCGGCGCGACGGAGATCTTCGCCTTCGAGGCGAGTCGACCCGGCGCGACGGACGCGCTCGTGGGCCTGGACCTCAACCCGAACGACGACGCGCTCGCCTACGTCGAGGCACGCGCGTGCAGCCGCCCCGGTGTGCTGCCGTGGGCGAACGTGACGTGGGCCGAGGCCGACACCGCGTGCCGCTCCCTCGGGGCGCGCCTGTGCACCGGCGCGGAGTGGGGCCTCGCGTGCGGGGGCGCCGCCGCGGAGGCCTTCCCCTATGGCGTCGCATACCGTGCGAACGCCTGCAACGGCGGTGAGCTCGACAGCGACCCCGGCGCCCCCGGCGACCAGGACGCGCTCCGGCCGACCGGGAGCCTCGCAACCTGCGTGCGCGGGGGGGTCGCGGACCTGTCCGGCAACCTCAAGGAGTGGACCTCCGACCTCGCCGACGGCCTGCGGCCGGTGCGCGGCGGCGGCTACGAGAGCAACATCCCCGGCGGCCTCGCTTGTGACGAACTGGCCGACCTCAAGCCGGAGGAGCTCCGCTCGTCCACGCTTGGGTTCCGCTGCTGCCGCTGAGAGGGTCGACTGAAGTTGTCCGCCCGCTCTGCGAACCGCCCGTCGACCCTTCGTGCCCCAGGAGCCAGTCTTGGCTGACACGCCCGACCCCGTGACGAACGAACCTGCAGACTCGGCCGGCGGTGAGCCGCTCCCCGAGCCCGCGGTCCACACCGAGCTCCCGGCCGAGTCCTCCGCGCCCGCCGACCCGCCCGTCCCGGCGCCCCCCGCCGGCCCGGACAGCCACGCGAGCGCCGCCTGGCTCCCCGCGGCGAAGCTCGACCTGCCCCTCACCGCCGCGCTCGGCGTCTTGCTCTTTGTGCTCCTGAGCCCCTTCATCGGGGTCTGGGAGCCCTGGGAAGCGCAGCAGGCGGTCTTCGCTTCGAGCCTGCGCGAGGGCGGACACATCCTGCTCGCCGAGCTCCCGAAGCTCTCCGCCAACGACACCGCGCGGTACGAGCTGCCCTGGAGCATGTGGCCGACGCGCATCACCTTGAAGCTGTTGGGCGAGAACGAGCTCGGACTCCGCTTGCCCTCGGCGCTCGCGGGGCTGGGCGCGCTGCTCGTGCTCATGGCCGTCACCCGCAGCCTCTGGGGTCGACTCGCGGGCTGGCTCGCGGTCCTCGGCGCCTGCGGCGCGCCGTTGTTCCTTTTCCACGGGCGGCAGAGCCTCGGCGGCGGCCTCGACATGGCTCTACTCGGCATGGCCACGCTGGCGTGGGTGTACCTCATGGCGGTGGACGCACCCGGCCCTCGCTGGCGCTGGGGGGCCCACCTCGCGACCGCCGGCGCGGCGCTCTGTATGGGGCTCGTCGGTCTCGGTGTGCCCCTCGTCGCGGGCTTCGTGACCTGGGTCATGCACGGCGAGGCGCGCCCCGCATTGCGGCCTCGGCTCGGCCTGCCCTTCTCTGTCTCCCTCGGCCTGGTGCTCGCCGGGTGGGGGCTCGCGGCGAGCGCGCTGCCGGACGCGAACGGCCTCGTCTCGCTCCTTCTGCTCTCGGAACCCTACGAGGGCCTCGCGGCCTCGGCGTCCTGGCCCACCTTCGACCGTGTGACGCATCAGCTCGGGTACGGCCTCTACCCCCTGGGCTGTTTGCTGCCGTTCGCGTTCGGTCGAGTGCTCTGGGGGGACCCGGAGCCCGACGAGGTCCGCGGCGCCTACCCGGCGGAGCTCGGCCTCGCGGCGGCGTTCGCGGCGGCGTTCATCGGCGTGGCCCTGCCCGTGCCTTTGAGCGACGGCGCGCTCTTCCCGGGCGCGCTGCTCGTTGCGGCGGTCGTCGGCATCTACCTCGCGCGCGCCGCCCGACGCGCCCCTGAGCCCCTCCTGGCCATCGCCGCGGCCTTTGTGTTGATGCTCGTCGACCACGGGCTGAAGCACGAGCCCAAGGCCCTCGCGGACGCCCTGGTGCTCGCCAAGGTCGACACCTTCCCCCCCGACCTCGCGTTCTGGTGGGTGAAGCGGGTGTTGTCCGCCGTGCTCATCGGCCTGCTCCTCTTCTACCAGGCCGGCGTCTGGCGAGCCGTGGTCCCCGTTTTCCGCTTCATCGCGTATCCGAGCCGCGCGCTGCGTCCCGTGAGCTGGTGGTTGCTCGGTCCGCTGATCGCGGTCGCGATCGGCGTCGCGGCCGCTCGGCCCGACTGGCTGCTGAGCTTCGCCGCGGAGAAGTTCTGGGGACCGCTGAACAACCAGGCGCGGCAGCTCCTGATCCTGCTGCCCTGTGTGGTGGTCCTCTACCTCGCCCTGTGGTTCGGCATCCGTTGGCGCGCGCGGCGTGTGGACGGGCGCACGGACGGGCCGCTGACGGCTTCCCTCGAGCGCCTCGTCGAGCGTGTGACCCAGCCCCGAATCGCCGCCCTCTCGCTGGTCGCCGTGCTCGGCCTGTGGGTCGTCTTCGTCGGGGGCGCGGTGGCGTTCACGCTCGCCGCGCACTTCAGCCAGAAGCAAATCGTTCAGGCCTATGAGCGCTTCGCCCAGGGGGACGCGCCGCTCTTCAAGTATCGCGTGGACGCGAAGGGCGCGTCGTTCTACACGCGGGCCCTCACGGAGCTCACCCCGCCCCAGTTCAAGGAAAAAGCGAACGGCGCCGAGCGGGTCTTCGCGATCATCCCGCGGGCCCAGCTCGCCAGCATCAACGGGGAGTTCCGTGCGGCCGCGCAGGGGCGGACGCTGCCCGTTCTGGACGCCTCGAGCTTCCGTTTCCTGCTCGTCTCGAACCAGCTCGCCGACGGTGAGACCGACGAGAACCCGATCAAGCGCGCCCTCGTGACCGAGTTGCCGAAGGACAAGGCGCGCCCCTCGAAGGTCAACTTCGACGACCAGATCGAGCTCGTCGGCTGGTACATCGATCCGCCCAACCCGAAGCCGGGCACACGCATCGAGATCTCGCTCTACTGGAAGGCCCTGAAGAAGCCCACGCGGAACTGGAAGGTCTTTGTGCACGTGGACGGCTCGGGCGCCCGCATTCACGGCGACCACGACCCGGTCGAGGGCCTCTACCCGGCCACGAACTGGAACCCGGGCGACATCATCCGCGACGTGCACAGCACCGAGGTCAAGTCCGAGAAGGCCTCGGGCCGTTACACGGTCTGGGTCGGCCTCTACTCGGGCGACACCCGCGCGCCCGTCAAGGCCGGCGACAAGGACAACGAGAATCGGGCGAAGCTCGGCGTCCTGGACGTGCGCTGACGTGGACACGAGCCCGCTGGAGCCGCCGTCGCTGTGGCCGCTCGCGACCGCCTTCTCGGTGTTCGCCTTCGTGTGGGGCGCGTGCTGGGGCAGCTTCTTGAACGTCGTGATTCATCGGCTGCCGCGGGACGAGTCGCTCGTCTCGCCCGGCTCTCGCTGCGGCACGTGCGGCACCCCGATCCGGCCGTGGCACAACGTGCCCATCGTCAGCTACCTGCTGCTGCGCGGTCGATGCGCGGCGTGCAAGACCGCCTACTCGCCCCGCTACATGCTCGTCGAGGCCGCGTGCGGGGTGCTGGCGCTCGTTCTCTTTCGCAGCCTCGTGGACCTCTCCGAGCCCGAGACGCTGCTGCACAGCCTCCTGCCGTGGCTCTATTGGCAGGTCTTCGTCTACATCCTCGTCGCGATCGCCTTCATCGATCTCGAACACACCATCGTGCCGTGGTCGTTGACCCTGCCGTCGACGGCGGTGGCGCTGGGGGGCGCGTTCCTGCTGCCGATGCCCGACCCCTGGGGTCAGGTCTGGGGCTTGCTCGCGGGGCTCGGCTTTTTCGGATTCGTCTACGGGCTGGCGTGGGTCCTGTTCCGACGCGAGGCGTTGGGCGACGGCGATGTGGTGATCGCCGCCATGCTCGGGGCGTGGGTGGGCTGGAAGGCGATGCCCTTCGTCATCCTGGCCGCGTGCCTCCAGGGTCTCGCGGCGGCCGGCGTGGCCCGCCTCTACACCCGTGTCACGGGCCGGCGGAACGCCCTGGTCTTGACCACGGCCGAGCTCGACGCGCGTTTCGAAGAGTCTGAGCAGAACGCCGGCCTTCCGGAGCACGCGGCCATCCCCTTCGGCCCTTTCCTCGCGCTGGGCGGCCTGGAGGCGCTGCTCTTCGGCACCGGGCCGTTCTGGGGCGCCATCGACACGTTCGTGGGTTGGCTGTTGCGCCTCACGATGCCCGCCGGCTGAGCGCGACATGGCGAGCTCGAGCACCCCTGAGACCGACCGAGCCACGTCCCAGGGGCGGCGGACGCGCCGCCCGTTCCGGCTCGGCATTCGGGGGCTCTTTGCGCTCGGCCTGACCGCCCTGCTCACGGTCGCGGGGGTCTTCGCCGGCCTCGTCATGACCCGGCTCGTGGGCGACGAGGCGATCCGCCTGGTGGAGCAGCAGCAGCGCTTGCGGGCGGGCCTGCTCGGCGCGCGCCTGGGTGAGGCCTGCGTGGCTCAGGCCTGCGCCGAGCTGCTCGACGAGGCCACCCGCAGCGGCCCGGACCTGCGCGCGCTGACCCTCCTCGACGCTCAGTTTCAGGCCCAGGCCGGCTCACCGAGCGCCGACGCTTCGCGGGACCCGCTGGTCGCGCTGGCGTTCCAGTCCCGCCGACTCCAGGCGGAGAATCGCGACGCCGCCGACGGTGCGCCCACCCAGGTCGTGACGGTGCCGGTTCAGCACGCCGACGGCGCCCGAGTGGTCCTGCGTGCGGTCTTCGACCTGGAGCCCGCCCACGACGCCGTGCTGGGCCGGCAGCGCACCGTGATTTTCCTGCTCCTCTTCGACTTCGTGGCGGTCCTGGGCTTCGGCATCTTCCTGGGCGGTCGCGTGCTGGTCTCACCGTTGTTGCGCCTCACCGACGCGGTGCAGGCCATCGCCGCACGGGGCTTCGAGGGCGAGGCGACGCTGCCGACGCCCCAGGGGCCGCGAGAGCTCGAGCGCCTCGGCGTGGCTTTCGGCGAGATGCTGACACGCCTGCGCACCCAGCAGCAGGAGCTGGCCCACCAGCTCGAGGTCCTGGAGCGCACCCGGGACGACCTCGTTCGCAGCGAGAAGCTGGCCACGGTCGGTCGCCTCGCGGCCGGCGTCGCCCACGAGGTCGGCAACCCGCTCTCGGCGGTGCTCGGTTTCGTCGAGTACCTGCGTGACCCACGGGGGACCGACCCCGCGACCCAGAAGGAGCTTCTGGCCCGCATGGACCGGGAGCTTCAGCGTATGCAGGGCACCGTGCGCCAGCTCCTCGACTTCTCGCGTCCGAGCCTGGGGGACCCGCGCCGCATCGCCGTCCGGGACCTCGTCACCGAGTCCGTGGAGCTCGTGCGGTACCAGCGGGCGGTTCGGAGCGTGACCCTGGACGTGCGCCCGCTGGACCCGACGCTCGAGGTCTTCGTCGACCCGCAGCGCCTGGGGCAGGTGCTCGTGAACCTGTTGCTGAACGCGGGTGAGGCGCTCGAGGGCCAGGGCACGATCGTGCTCTCGGCCGAGGCCGAGGGCGAGGGTCACGTTGCGCTGCGGGTCAGCGACGACGGCCCCGGCGTGGCCGAGGCGGCACGGGCCCGGATCTTCGAGCCGTTCGAAACGACGAAAGCCTCAGGCACCGGCCTGGGGCTCGCGATCTCCGCGCGGCTCGTGGAAGAGGCGCACGGCACCTTGTCTCTCGAGGCGACTGAAACAGGCCGCGGGGCCTGCTTTGTCATCCGGTTGCCCCGGGCGGTCGCCTGACCGGACGCGCCGACCTGCTCAGGCCTTGCCGAGGAGGAGGAACGCGATCACGAAGGCGAGGAGCACGAGGGACTCGATGAGGGCGAGAGCGAGGATCATCGGGGTCTGGATCTTGCCGGCGGCGCCGGGGTTGCGGGCGATGCCCTCGAGGGCGGCCGCGGCGGCGCGGCTCTGGCCGAGCGCGCCACCGAGCGCCGCGACGCCGATGGCGAGGCCCGCGGCGAGCGCGGCCACGGGGTTACCGCCACCGCCCGACTGGGCGAAGGCGGGCAGTGCAAAGAGGGTGACAAAGAGGAACGCGAAGACCTTGGACAGCTGCATGACGACTCTCCCTTTCAGGGGGGGGTGGGTTGCGCTTTACAAAGACTCGATGACCGGACCGATGCGGCGGTTTTCCTGCCTCTACTCTCTCCTACGCCCGACCCCATGGGTCCGACGCATCGGCGATCGGTGTCTCGAGCGGCGTGCCGCGCGGTGAAGTGAATCAGTGGGCGTGGGCCGCCTCGCCCTCGCCGTGCTCGTCGTGGTGCTCGATCGCCATGGCGATGTAGACCGCGGTCAGCAGGCAGAACACGGCCGTCTGGACGATGGAGACGATGAGGCCGAGCGCCATCACGGGGAGCGGCACCACCAGCGGGATGAGCCCGAGGAAGACGACCAACAAGGTGTGGTCCGCGAACATATTGCACATCAACCGCACCGAGAGGCTCACCGGCCGCAGCAGGTGGCTGAAGATCTCGATGGGCAGCATCAGCGGCGCGAGCCACGGCACCGGTCCGAAGAAGTGCTTGAAGTAGGCGAGGCCGTTGGCCCGCACGCCTTCGATGTGCACGACGAAGAAGACGATGAGCGCACACGCGAGCGTGGTGTTGTAGTTCGACGTGGGCGGGTGGAAGCCCGGGATCGCCCCGCTCAGGTTCGAGAGCAGGATGAAGAACGCGAAGGTGCCGACCAGCGGCAGGTACTTGCGCGCGGCCTTCTCGCCCATGATGCCGGCCAACATGCCGAGGGCCGCGTCGGCGATGGTCTCGACGAAGGCCCGCGCGTTCGGCGCGGACTCGGGCACCACGCCCTGGTCGGCGCTCGCCCGCACCCGCTTGCGGTAGCTCAGGCCGAGCAGCACCACCACGATGGAGATGAACAGGGCCATCACCACAT
>JBMOFP010000013.1:0-54826 GCA_049318805.1 Bradymonadia bacterium | reverse complement strand
GAAACGCTTCGAAGAAGAGGCGGCCGTCTCGCAACGGGTGCAGGTGACCGAAAAAGACGATCCGGAACGGCTGCGCCTGCCCGGGCGGTGGCGGGGCGGCATCGTAGAGGCCCGGGTCGAAGTGGTTGCGCACCATCTCGAAGTGTTCGGGCGGAAAGCGCCCGGCGTAGGCCTCGCGGTAGAGCTTCAAGCTCGATGCGCTGTTGAGCACGACGCGCTGGGCGCGCTGGAACGCCCAGGTCTCCAGCCGATTCGCGACGGCCTTGCCCGTGGGCGTCCACGCTTCGCTGTAGATGGGATCCACGGCCCACGGGTCTCGCAGGTCGAGCACGAGCGGCAGTCCGGTGACCTGCGCCAGCGCGGTACCCAGGTACATGGCCGAGAACGGGCCGGCGCTGACGTAGATGAGTCGGCAGTCATGCCGCCGCAGGAGCGCGAGCGCGCGCGCGCCCGCCCACGGGAGGAAGCGGGTGTACTTGTCGAAGGGCAGGCCGTTCAGCTCGCGCTTCAGCCGCGGCCAGAGCCCGTCGGGCGCCGAGCCCGTCGTCGCCGCGCGCGGATCACCGAAGGGACGCGCCGGTGTCATGCGGCCGACGGCATCCGCCCACCACGCGAGCGGGCCGGAACGGTAGCTTCGGTCCATCGGCACGTCGGGCACGTAGGGGCGCAGCGCCGGGTCGGCCTCGAGGTGCTCCGGGAGCGCGAGCACCGCCGGCGTCCACCCGTGGTGGGGTAGGTGGCGCGAAAACGTCAGCGCCCGCTTGGCCCCGACGAAGCTCATCGGCGGGTAGTAGGGAGAGAGCATCAAGAAGTGGCGCACGCGCACGGGGGTAGCGCACGGGCGGCCCGGGAGCAAGCCCGACTCGGCGCGAGAGCGTCGGCGTGGCCTGGCGTGCGGGCCCGAAGGCGGCTCGTCAGTAGCTCGCCTGGTTCTGCGCGAAGTGCGTGACGCCCTCGACCAGGGCGCGGAAGTCCGCGCGGTCGTAATCGAAGTTCGGCGCCGCGCCCAGCCCGAGGCAGCTCAGGCGCAGGAAGATGAAGTCTTCCTCGGGGGTCACGTCCAGGTCCAGTAGCCCGTCCTGAGCGCTGCGGGGCCAGGCGTTCGGCAGCGACGGGAGACGCAGCGTGCCCGGGTCTCCCCGGACGTACCCGGTCCACAGGGGCTGTTCTTCGATGGTGGCGAGCTCAGGCACACACGCGCCGGGCTGGTACAGGGCGGCGATGCCCCGCACGATCTCGACCCGGCACAGGTCCACGGGCGGGCTCGTGGCGTTCTCCACCGCGCCCCAGTTCACGTCCAGGTCGTCTCGGGCGAGGCTGGGCACGTCGAGGAAGGAGTCGGCGACCACCGCGCCGCCGTCGGGGCCGAGGGCGCCCCGGTCGATGATCGTGGAGAGGCCGAAGGCGAGCTCCGGGGGCGCGGCTTCGTAGTCGAGGAAGCGCGCCACCGCCGCGCCGATGTAGCCGATGCCGCGGAAGACGCCGTCGCGCGCGACCGTCGTGAGCGGCGCGCCGACGGGCCCGTTCGCGACCGCGAGGTCGGCGGCGTCGACCGTGCCGAAACCCATGGCGAAGAGCGGACCGGCTCCGGCGCCGCCGGACCAATCGCCCGCGGACACACAGGAGACGCTCGTCCCGGGCGGCGGGTTGGACACCTGGCACGAAGCATTCTCGCGGAGCGGTTGGGAGAGCGGAATCGCGAGGTCGAGGGTGTCGGCTTCGATCCGCTGGTCCCGGGCGACGCCGATCTCGCGCAGCGAAAGGAGCGAGAGCAGGCCGTTGAGTGAGGCCCCCTCGGCGGCGAGCGCCTCGACGAGGGCGTCCGACGAGACCTTGCCCGCGAGCGCCGTGAGGTTGTCGGTGCCGACCGTGAACGGCGAGAGCGAGAACCGGTGCTCCGAGACCGTGATGGGCAAGATCTCGATGCGCTCTCGCTGACGAGGCACGTACAGATTGCCGGGCAAGAGTGTCTCGGGCACGAGGTCGGCGGCGAGCCCTTCCTGAAGCGGGTCCCAGCACTGCTGTCGACCGAGGAGGCTGCCCACGTTGAAGCTCGTGAGGAACGAAAGGTCGAAGCCCCCGAGCACGAGGCCGGCGTCGATGTCGCCGTCGACCCGCAGGCTGTCGAAGTCGGCGAGGCGCCCCTCCAGCGTGACACGCGCCGGCGGCGGTGGGGCCACCGGACGCAGCGGCACCGTGACCATGCTCGCGTTCAGGTCCGCGAGGGTCACATTCTCGTAGCCGTCCGCGCCCACGGTCAGGGTCACCGCGCCCGTCAGGCGGCCGCCGTAGTCGAGGAGCCGGGGGCGGCCATCCTGCGCGTTGACCGAATTGGGCCGCCCGCCCTGGACGCCGCGCACGAAGTCCGTGGCGTTGTCCTGGAGGCGGTTCTCCGGCGCCACACCGACCATCAGCCAGGCGTTGGGGATGAGCGCGCCGGACTCGGCGTCGGTGACGAGCGCCCGCAGGTCGCCCGTGAGACCCGTGCAGCCGCCCGTCACGAGGGAGCGCCCGGGCGTGGTGCCGGGCACGATCTGCACGCGAGGCTGGGTGCGCAAGGCGACGCGGCTCGCCCCGCAAGCGACGGAGACGACGGCGTAGGTCTCCTGGGGCAGGTCCGTGGGGTTGTAGCCGCGGAAGTACGTGCCGCCATTGGACAGCACGTTGCGGAAGACCAGCGGGAGCGCGGGCTGGAACTGGATGTCGACGGTCCGCCCCAGAAGCGGCTGCCCCTGGGTGTCGCGCAGCTCGACAAGCACGAGGCCCTGCCCGCCGCTGCCGGTCGCGAGACACTCGGCCGTGACCGTCACCGGGGAGTCGAGATCAATCTGGGCGCAGGCGGGGTCGAGCACCTCGCAGCCTTCGTCGGCGCTGCCGTCGCAGTCGTCGTCGGCGGCGTTCTCGCAGGACTCACCGGCCGCGGGCAGCACCTGGCCCTGGCAGTCGCCGAAGCCGCCGCCCACACACAGGCGCTCGCCCCCCGCGCAGATGCCGAGGCCCTGCGTGCCCTGCGGGCCGTCGTAGCAGGGCTCGCGCACGCCGTCCGTCTCGCCGTCGCAGTCGTCGTCGAGGCCGTTGCACACCTCGGCCGCGTCGGGGTTCACGTCGGGGTTGGCGTCGTCGCAGTCCCCCTCGACGCCGGTGAAGCCGTCGTCGTCGGCGTCGCAGCCCTCGTCGGCGATGCCGTCGCAGTCGTTGTCGATGCGGTCGTCGCAGACCTCGGCCACCGGCAGCGATTGCCCGGTGCACGCCGCGAACTCGCCCGCGAGGCACTCGCTCGTGCCGGGTAGACAGGCGCCGACGCCGACCAGCGCCGCCTCCCCGTCGAAGCATGAGACCACGATGCCGTCGGCCTCGCCGTCACAGTCGTTGTCGACCGCATCGCAGACCTCGGTGGCGCCGGGGTAGACGTCGGCGTCGTCGTCGTTGCAGTCCCCGTCGTCGCCGGTGAAACCATCGCCGTCGTCGTCCCCGGGCATGGGTGGCCGCATGTCGGGCATCGGCGCGGCGTCGTCCACCGGCCCCGCGTCCGCAGGGGGCGCGGCGTCGTCCTCGGGTCCGACATCGGGCGGGGGTGTGTCCGCGTCCTCGGGCTCGGCGTCGGGTGGGGTCGGCGTACCGCCCGTGGCGGCATCGACACCCCCGGGCGCCGCATCGGGCTCCGGGACCTCGCCGCCGACACCGTCGTCGACCGCGGGGGCGGTCGCGTCGCCCTGAACACCTCCGGGTTTGCTGCCGCCGTCGTCTCCACAGCCTACGGCCGTGAGCACCGCAAGACCCAGGGCCCATCCCACTCGCTGCATTCGATCCCCCCGTCGTTTCACATCCGGTTCAGACCCCACGAATCTAGCAGGATGCGGCGGAGCGCTCACAGTTCACGCGCGCTCACGCGTCGCGAACACGGGCGCCGAGCGCTCGGAGCGCGTCCTCGGCGTGGGACAGGTGCGGCGTCGCGACGAAGCCGACCGGCACGGCGCCGACCCCGGAGCCCGCGCGTGACCGCGGTAGGTCCTCGGTGCGAAAGACGAGGTCGCCCACATCGCCCATGCGGAGCGTGCGGCGCACGTCCGTGAGCGCGTCCGCCTCGAAGACACGCACACGCGGGTGCTTGGGGAGCCGCAGGGCCGCGCCCCCCCAGACCCGCGTGAGGGGGCCCATCGCGGCGCTCACCGGCAGCGCCGTGCCGAGGCCCACGAAGCCCGCGTCGACGATGATCACCCGCCGATCCGTCACGACATAGGCCGTGCGTGCGGCGACGTCGCGCACGATCTGCTCCACGCGCCAGGGCGACCGGAACATGAAGAAACCCACGGTCGCGAACGGGAGTGCGAAGCTCGCGACGACGAGACGGATGGCCCACGAGGGCGCCTCCTCGGCGCTCAGGGACAAGGCCGCACCCATCCACAGAAGCGAGAACCCGAGGAACGGCAAGCCGAACACCGACTGGATGCGGGCCAGTCGACGCGCCCCGTCGAGGCGTTCGTCGGGCTCCGGTCGCGCCGCGAAGACCACCTCCTCGTCGTCCTCGAGCTGGTCGTCCAGGGAGAAGCCGAGCACTCGCCGCGCATCTACGGACATCGGTCGCATGGGCCGACGTTACCCGATCGGCGGCTCCGGAGTGACCCGGCACCGAACGGTAACGTCGGCGGACGAGTCGACGCGACGAAGTCTCCCATCCATGCGGGTTCGCGGGCCGGCGATCCACTGGCACGCGACTTGATAACGCCGGCCCGACTGGAGGTGCACCGTGGACATCCTTTTTTTCCTGATACCGGTTGCGCTCGGCCTCGGGCTCGGGGCCGTCGCAGCCTTCCGCTGGGCGGTCCGAGACGGTCAGTTCGATGACCTCGACACGCCCCCGCTGCGCGTCTTGACGGACGACGTGCCGCCGCCCTCGCCGGCGCACGGGGAGGTCGGTCGATGAGTCAGACCGACACCGGCACCGGCACCGCCGGCGAGCTCGAGCACTTCGAGTACGACGACGACATCGTCCGGAAGTTCACGCAAGCGACGATCCTGTGGGGCATCGTCGGCATGCTCGTCGGCGTGTGGATCGCCTTCGAGCTGGCGGCCCCCGCGCTCAACCTCGACCTGCCCTTCACGACCTTCGGGCGCCTGCGCCCCCTGCACACGAACGCGGTCATCTTCGCCTTCGTCGGCAACGGCTTCTTCGCCGGCGGCTACTACTCGACGCAGCGCCTCCTGAAGGCGCGCATGTTCTCGGACACACTCTCGCGCATCCACTTCTGGGGGTGGCAGGCGATCATCGTCTCCGCCGCGCTCACGCTGCCCTTCGGCATCACGACCTCGAAGGAGTACTCGGAGCTCGAGTGGCCCATCGACCTCGCGATCGCGGTCATCTGGGTGGTCTTCGCCGTGAACTTCTTCGGCACCCTGGCGCGCCGTAGAGAGCGTCACCTGTACGTCGCGATCTGGTTCTACATCGCGTCGATCCTCACGGTCGCGATCCTCCACGTCGTCAACTCGCTCGCGCTGCCGGTGTCGTTCACGAAGAGCTACTCGGTCTTCGCCGGCATCCAGGACGCCCTCGTGCAGTGGTGGTACGGCCACAACGCCGTCGCGTTCTTCCTCACCACGCCCTACCTGGGCCTCATGTACTACTTCATGCCGAAGGCCGCGGACCGCCCGGTCTACAGCTATCGGCTGTCCATCGTGCACTTCTGGTCGCTCATCTTCATGTACATCTGGGCCGGGCCGCACCACCTGCTCTACACCTCGCTGCCGGACTGGGCGCAGACCCTGGGCATGATCTTCTCCGTCGCCCTGCTCGCCCCGAGCTGGGGCGGCATGATCAACGGCCTGCTCACGCTGCGCGGCGCCTGGGACAAGCTCCGCACCGACCCCGTGATCAAGTTCCTGGTGGTCGCCATCACGTTCTACGGCATGTCGACCTTCGAGGGCCCGCTCATGTCCATCAAGGCCGTGAACGCGCTCTCCCACTACACGAACTGGACCGTCGGGCACGCGCACTCCGGCGCCCTGGGTTGGAACGGCTTCTTCATCTTCGGCATGCTGTACTGGCTGGTGCCGCGCCTCTGGAAGACGCAGCTCTTCAGTCAGAAGCTCGCGACCGCGCACTTCTGGCTCGGCCTCGTCGGCATCGCGCTCTATGTGTTGAGCATGTGGGCCGCCGGCATCGGCGAAGGTCTGATGTGGAAGGCCTTCGACGCGGACGGTCGCCTCGTCTACGGCGCCTGGACCGACACCCTCGGCGCGCTGCGGCCGATGTACTGGGTGCGGGGCGTCGGCGGGCTGATGTACTTCGTGGGGACCCTGCTCTTCGCCTACAACCTGGTGAAGACCATGGCGAGCGGCAAGGCCGTCAACGACCGCGCTTCGGCCCCCCGCCTGGTGCCCGTCGAGGCCCACGGGAGCTGGCACCGCGTGCTCGAGGGGCGTCCGCTCACCTTCACCGTGTTGACGACGATTGCGGTGCTCGCCGGCGGCCTCTTCGAGATCGTGCCGACCATGGCGATCGAGAGCAACGTGCCGACCATCGCCTCGGTCAAGCCCTACAGGCCGCTCGAGCTCGAGGGTCGCGACGTGTACATCGCCGAAGGGTGTTACACCTGTCACTCCCAGATGGTGCGGCCCTTCCGCGCCGAGACCGAGCGCTACGGCGAGTACAGCAAGGCCGGTGAGTTCGTCTACGACCACCCGTTCCAGTTCGGCTCGCGTCGAGTCGGCCCTGACCTGCATCGCATCGGCGGCAAGTACCCGGACATGTGGCACTACAATCACATGCTGGAGCCGCAGAGCACCTCGCCCGGCTCGATCATGCCGCGGTACCCATGGCTGTTCGAGGATGCCCTCGATCTGAGCCTGACGAGCGCGAAGCTCAATGTGATGAAGACCTTCAACGTGCCGTATACAGAAGACGACGTGAAGGGCGCGGAGGCCGCTGCGCGGGCTCAGGCGGGCCAGATCGCCGATGGGCTCATGAAGCAGGGTCTGCCCGACGTTCGCGAGAAGAAGATTGTGGCGCTCATCGCATACCTGCAGCGCCTCGGCACGGACATCAAGGCAAAGGCGGAGGTGGGCCAATGATGAGCGGAATTCTCTCTCGAACGGACCTGCTGCTGCTGCCGCTGGTCTCGCTCGCGATTTTCATGGGTGTCTTCGTCGGCATGGTCGTGTGGATCTTCCGCCCCGGCTCGGGCAAGGGCTACGAAGCGCGCGCCCGGATGGCGCTCGACGGCGAGAACGGAGTCTCTCATGTCGAACCGTGACACCGACGAGCTCCTCGACCATGACTACGATGGCATCAAGGAGTACGACAACCCCCTGCCGCGCTGGTGGCTGTATCTATTCTACGGCACGCTCATCTGGGCGGTCATCTATGTGCCGTGGGCGCACCTCGGCGGAAATCTACCCCACGAAGAGTACGAGGCCGAGATGGCCGAGGCCGCGGCCCGCCACCCCCCGCGCGCCGCGGGTGCGAACATCGACCTGGCCGCCGCCGACGGCGACGCCACGCGGATCGCGCAGGGCAAGGCGACCTTCGACAAGCTCTGCATGGCCTGTCACGCCGCGGACGGCGGCGGCCTGGTGGGACCGAACCTCACGGACAACCATTGGATTCACGGCGGTTCGATGGCGAGCATCGTGAAGACCATCACGGAGGGTGTGCCCGACAAGGGCATGATCAGCTGGAAGAGCCAGCTCTCACCCGACGAGATCGTCTCCGCCGCCGCCTTCATTCGTTCACTGAAGGGCAAGACCCCGGCCAGCCCCAAGGCGCCGGAAGGTCTGCCGGAGTAAGTCGCCATGCCGCTCGCGGAGGATGATCAAGTCGTCACGATCGGCACGCACGGGCGCCGTGTGTGGCTGTACGTGGATCGTGTGGTCGGGCGCTGGATGGTCCGCCGGACGGCCGTGGCGTGGCTCCTCTTCTCGATTCTGCTCGTGGCGCCCTGGATCGACATGGGGGACCACGCGGCGCTGCGATTCGACATCCCGAATCGCAAGTTCCATCTCTTCGGCATCACTCTCCTGGCGAGCGACAGCAGCTACCTGCTGTTTCTCTTCGGCTCGGTGGTCTTCAGCGTGTTCCTGGTGACCGCGCTGTGGGGCCGCGCCTGGTGCGGCTGGGCCTGTCCGCAAACGGTCTTCCTCGAGAGCATCATCCGGCCGATCGAGGCGCTGATCGAGGGCTCTCCTCGGAACCGCGCGCGCCTCGACCAGGGGCCGCTGACCGCGGCCAAAGTCTGGAAGAAGGGCCTGAAGTTCGCGGTCTATCTTGTGGTGGCGGGCGCGGTGGGGACCACGGTGGTGGCCTACTTCATCGGTCGCGAAGGCGTCCTCGACGCGCAGTTCGACCCGCGCACACACCCTGCCGGCACAGCGTTTTTTGTCGCCATCACGGCGCTGCTCTTCTTCGACTTCGCGTGGTTTCGCGAACAGACCTGCGTCGTCGTCTGTCCCTACGGGCGGTTCCAGTCGGTGCTCCTGGATGCCGACTCGGTCAGCGTGAACTACGACGCCCGCCGAGGCGAGCCGCGCGGCAAGAAGGGCTCGACCACGGGCGACTGTGTCGACTGTCATCGCTGCGTGCAGGTGTGCCCGACCGGCATCGACATCCGCAAAGGCGTGCAGATGGAGTGTGTCGGTTGCATGGCCTGCATCGACGCCTGCGACGACGTCATGGTGCGAATGAATCGGCCCGAGGGGCTGATTCGGTTCGCGTCCCTGAACGAGCTCGAAGCGAAGCCCCGCAGGGTGTGGCGCCCCCGTGTCGTGCTCTACGTGATCGCGCTGGTCGCGGTCGTGGCTGGGTTGACCTTCAGCCTCAATCACCGCGAGGCCCTCGAGTTCTCCCTCGCCCGCGCGCCGGGGTCGCTCTACACCGAGCTGCCGGGCGACCAGGTGCAGAACCAGGCGAACCTTCGAATCTCGAATCGCAGCCACACTGAGCGTGAGGTTCGCATCGAGGTGGTCGAACCCGCGGGGGGCAGCATCGTCGTGCCGGGTCAGCCGTTGAAGATGGCGGCCGAGCGCGAGCTGCGTGTGCCCGTCTTCATGGTCCGTTCGCGTCCCGAGACCGCGAACGGTCGCTCGCCCTTCACGATTCGTGTCCACGACGACCAGGGGTACGAGCGTCTCTACACATGGAACTTCATGTCCAAACCGAGGTGAAGTGATGAATCCGTGGCCAATGGGCATCGTGGCAGGGCTCGGGATCGTGGTCTCCGTCAACATCTGGATGGTGACCGTCGCCGTCGGCGGTCGACCGATTCAGGAGGCCGAGCGACCGTACGAGGCCGGCGTCGAGTTCGAAAAGGTGCTCGAGACGCGGCGCGCGTCGGTCGCGCTGGGCTACAGCGCGCAGGTCGAGGTCGTCGACGGCGTCGCACGCATCCAGCTCTCGGACACGCGCGGCGCTCCCGTGACGGGTCTGCGGGGCTTCATCGAGGCGCGACGCTCGGACCGCGCGGACCTGGACTTCCAAGGGGAGTGGGGGGAGACCGCGCCGGGTGTGTACGTGGCGTCGCGGCCGTTCCCCCAGGGCGGGCACTGGCGGCTCCAGTCACGCTTCGAGGGCGGCGCGGCCCCGTTCCTGGACGACCGCCGCCTCGCGGTGACGCGATGAATCTGGAACCGAGCGCGGGTCTCGCGGTGATCGCCGGGACCGCGCTGGTGGGGAGCGTGCACTGCGTGGGCATGTGCGGCGGCCTCGCGCTGGCGTGCGCACCGGACCGCGCCCACGCGGCGTGGCAGGCGGGTCGGCTGGTGGCCTACGTGGGCCTGGGCCTCGCGGCCGGCGCGGCCGGGCAGGGGCTCGACCTGGCCGGCGAGGCGCTGCTCGACGTGCAGCGGGCGGCGGGTCTGGTGCTCGGCACGCTGCTCGTGGTCCTCGCGGTGCGTGCCCTGCGACCCGCGACCGGGCGCGTGCTCATCACCGAGCGCGCGCGCCCGAGTCGATTGGCCCGGTTCAAGGCGAAGTTCGGGCGTTCCGCCTTCGCCGTCGGCCTGCTGACGGCCCTGCTGCCGTGCGGCTGGCTTTGGAGTTTTCTCGCGCTCGCGGGCGCCTCGGGGAGCCCGTTGCGCGGGGCGGCGGTCATGTCGGCCTTTTGGATCGGGGCCGTGCCCGCCCTCGCAGCCTTCGCGTACTTCGCCGGTTGCCTCGCGATCGCGCCGGCCCTGCGCCGCAACGCCCCGAGGATCACCGCGGTGATGATGCTCGCGGCGGGGCTGCTCACCGTGGCGGGGAAGCTCGGACCCGGCTTCGACCCGTTGTCGACCGCACCCCAGCGCACCGAGGACTGCCTGCACCCATGAACCCCTGCCACCACTGCGGTCAGCCGGCCCCCGAGGGCGCGGACTTCTGCTGCGCCGGCTGTCGGGCCGTGAGTGAGATGCTCCGCGCTCAAGGGCTCGGGGATTTCTACCGCCTGCGCGACCGCCTCGGCGGCGGGCGCCCCGAGGGCGCCGTGGACGGCGAGACCCTGGCCGACGGCGACTCCGCCTACGCGCACTACGACGCGCCCGACTTCCAGGCGCGGTACGTGGTCCAGGGCGGCCAGTGCACGCTCTACCTGGACGGCGTGCACTGCGCGGCGTGTGTGTGGGTCATGGACCAGCTGCCCCGGGTCCTGCCGGGTGTGGTCTCGTCGCGCCTCGAGTTCGCCACGCAGCGGCTGCACCTGCGCTGGGACCCTACGCGTGTCTCGCTCAGCCGCATCGGGAGCTTCCTGCACGGGCTGGGCTACGCGAGCCACCCGCTCTCCGAGGCGGATGCCGTCGAGCGGCGCCGCGCCCGCAGTGACCTTCTGCGCCTGGGCATCGCGTTCGCGGCGATGGGCAATACGATGTTGCTCGCCGCCGGGCTCTACGCCGGCGAGCTCGACGGCAGCATGTCCGACACGTTTCGTCGGTACTTCGAGGTCTGGAGTCTCGCGCTCGGGCTGCCGGCCATCACCTACTGCGCGTGGCCCTTCTACCGCGGCGCGTGGGCGGGCCTCAGGTCCCGAACGGCCCACATCGACCTGCCGATCTCGCTCGGCCTCGTCGCGGGCTTCGGCATGAGCGTCTACTCCGTCGTCGTCGGGCACGGCCCGGTCTACTTCGACTCGGTGAACGTGCTCGTCTTCCTGCTGCTGCTGGGGCGCTACTTCCAGCAGCGCGGTCAGCGCGCCGCGCTCGCGGGCACGGAGCTGCTGGCGGTGCTCACGCCGCCCGTGGCGTGGCGTCGCGAGCCGGAGGGCGAGCGGTGGCGCGCCGTAGCGACGAGTCGGCTCGCGGTGGGCGACGTCGTGCGGGTCCGCGCCGGCGACGTCGTGCCCGCCGACGGCACGGTGCTCCGAGGTCAGTCGCACCTCGACCTCAGCTTCCTGACCGGGGAGTCGCGCCCCGTGGCCGTCGGCGAGGGCGGACTGGCGTGGGCCGGGGCGACGAACGTGGCCGACGAGCTGCATCTGCGGGTCGACGCGGCCGGCGCCGACTCCCGCGTGGGCCGCATGGTCCAGTTGGCCGAGAACGGGGACCAGGCGCGGGCACCGCTGCTGCGCACGGTCGACCGACTCAGCGGGTACTTCGTGGGCGCGGTCCTGCTCCTGGCGGCGCTCGCGGGCCTATACTGGGCGCAGCAGGACGCGAGCCGCATTTTCGACGTCGTCGTCGGCCTGCTGGTCATCTCGTGCCCGTGCGCACTCGGCCTGGCGACGCCCGTCGCGCTCTCCGTAGGTCGTGGACGCGCCGCACGCTGCGGCACGTTGGTCCGCTCGACCGCCGCGCTCGAGCGGCTCGCGCGGGCGCGGCGTGTGGTGCTCGACAAGACCGGCACCCTGACCGAGGGACGCGCGCAGGTCGTCCAGGCCAACGTGCCCGAGGCGCTGCGGCCCTTGCTCGGCGCGCTCGAGGCGCGGTCCATGCACCCGCTCGCGCGCGCCATCGCGCAGTGGGGCGACAGCGAAGCCGCTCGCGCGCTTCTATTGGACGCGGTGAAAGAGACCCCCTCTGAAGGCATCGAGGGCCTCGACCGCGCGACAGGGCGGCGCGTGGCGCTCGGCAGCCCGCGCTGGCTCGGGCAGGGGCGTTTTGCCGCCGAGGTCGAGGCCGCGGCGGCGCGGGGCGACACGCCCGTCATGGTCCGCCTCGACGGCGAGGTCGTGGGCTGGCTCGCGCTCGGAGACCCGCTGCGGGCCGACACGGAGTCCGCGCTCGACCGGCTGCGGGCGCTCGGCCTCGAGCTGGTCCTACGGAGCGGCGACGATCAGCGCGTCGTCGACGCCGTCGCGCGTCGACTGCGTCTGCACGACGCGCTCGGCGCGCAGCGGCCCGAGGACAAGGCGCGGGACGCGGCCGTGGGCGGGCGCACCGCCATGGTCGGCGACGGCGTGAACGATGCGCCGGCCATGCGCGCGGCCGACGTGGGCGTGGCCGTGGCCGGAGGCGCCGAGGCGGCGCTGCAGGTGGCCGACGTCTACCTCACACAGCGCGGGCTGGGCGCCGTGGCGGACCTCTTCGAGGGGGCGCACCGCACCCTGCACATCGTTCGGCGAAACCTCGTCTTCTCGCTCGGCTACAACGTCGTCTTCGCGACCCTGGCCGTGACGGGGCACATCAGCCCGCTGGTCGCGGCGGTGATCATGCCGCTGAGCGGTCTGACGGTGGTCGCCTCGAGTGTCTTCGGGCGGCACCACAGGGTGCCGGAGGCGCGCGAGGCCGCGACGACCGCGCCGTCTCGGGCCGTGATGCCCCGGCTCGCGCGGGCGACCCGGGCTCCGCAGCCTGCTATCGTGCCCCGTGGATGAATCCCACGACCCTCGGGAGCACACGTTGGGGCCGCTTTCGCCCGCTGGCGCTCGCGCTCGTCGCGCTCCTGGCCGGAGGCTTGATGCTCGCCGCGTTGCAACGCCGTTTGATGTTCTACCCCGACGTCACGGACGAGACCCGCGCGGCGCGTGACGCCGAGGGCGTCGGGGCGGTGCCGTGGCGTGTCGGTTCGACGCTCCACGGCTGGCGGTTCCCGAACGAGGCCGCGCCGAGGCTCATGCTCGCGTTCCACGGGAACGCCGGGCGCGCCCTCGACCGGGCCTACATGGCGGCGACCTTCGGGTCTGACTTCGAGGTGAGGGTCGTCGAGTATCCGGGCTACGGAAGTCGACCCGGCGAGCCCGGCGAGCCCGCGTTCCTCGAGGCTGCGGAGGCGGCGGTCGACGCGGCGCTGGCGGAGCCGCGGTGGGCGGGGGGGCGCCTCTACGTTCTGGGGGAGTCCATCGGCACCGGCGCGGCGTGCCACGTGGCCGCGGCGCGGCGGGCGCAGGTCGAGGGTGTAGTGCTCGTGACCCCCTTCGACCGCATGGCGGGACCCGCGTCGCAACACTTCCCGTGGCTGCCCGTGTCACTCCTACTGCGCGACCGGTTCGAGAACGACCGCGCGCTCTCCCGTTACGACGGTCGCGTCGCGTTCGTGCTCGCAGGGCGGGACTCCATCGTGGCGCCGGCGTTCGGTCAGGCGCTCCACGACGGCTATTCGGGTCCCCGACGCCTCTGGGTCGACCCGGTCGCCGACCACAACGACCTGCCCTGGGCCGCGCCGGTCCCGATGTGGCGCGAGGTCGTCCGGTTCATCGTGGGCGACGCGTCGTAGCGCGTCTCATCCCCCGAAGATCGAGCACACGAAGGCGGCTTCCTCGCCTCCGCCTCCGAAGAGACCGCGCGCTTCACACTGACCCTCGTCGGAGCACCGGGCGTCCGCCCCACAAGGATCGCGGGAGGCCGCCGGGTCGTACGCCGCCCCCACCGCGAGGGGGGGCGCGCATTTGTCGTCGGGATCGCAGAACTGCGATTCACAGGCCGAGCTCGAGGTGCAGGCACCGCCGACGGCCACGAGCGCGACGCACTGGCTGACCTCGAATGAGCAGGTGAAGCCCCGGGCGCACTGGTCGTCGCTGCGACACGCGGTGCCCGCCGTGCCCAGCGCAACACACTTCTTCGTTTCATCGTAGCAGGCGACGTTGTCGTTGCGGTAACAGGCCGTGAGGATGCCGTTCACCGCATCCTCGCCCGAGAAGGCACACTGCCAGGTCCCGTTGCCTAGGTCCTCGCAGGTCTTCTGGCAGGTGTCCCCGACCTGACCGCGCACGGTCTGTTCGCACTTGCCCTGGTCCTCGTCGCCACTGAACGCACACTCAGCCGTTCCGCCCGGCGTCGCCGCGCACTCCGCGTCGTCCTCGCAGCGGCCGCCGGCGGCGGTGGTGCCCTTCAGCACCTGGTCGCACTCGACGGGCGGGGCGGCCGTGCACTGGTCCGTGACGGCGCGGACCTTCTCGAGGCACGTGTCGGCCGCGACGCTGTCGAACTCGTACTGGCCGCTGCTCGCGCCGCGCTCGTACTCGGCCCGCTGATAGTCGTAGAGCTGGGTGCAGGTGCTCTTCTCGACCGGCTTTCCAGCGCTCGCGCAACAGCGCACCAGGCCAGTGCAGACGACCTCGGCGTACTGCTGCGCGAAGCCGGCGATCCCGCTTGCACCGCCGCCGCCGTCCCCCGAATCGCAGGCCGTGACACTCGCCCCCGCGAGGCCAATCAACGCTCCGCCCAGCAAGCCCCTGAACATCGTCTCCACCCCCTGCGTTCGAATATGTGCCCTTCGGCGACGGCATCGTCGCGAAGATTCACCGACCGCCGGTTTGCCGAGTGCGACGCGAAACGACACACTCGCCCCGATGAACGTGTACCTCGCCGCTCTCGTCCTTGGCGCGCTCTTTGTGGGTGCGTCTGTGCTGAAGGGCGGCAAGGACACGGGGAGCGACCAGGGTGACGACGTCGCGCACGGAGGGCCGTTCGGCCTGTTCCTGAGCTTGCGCTTCTGGAGCTTCGCGTTGGCGTTCTTCGGGCTCACGGGTACGGCGCTCGCGGGCCTCGAGCTGGCCCCGGCGGTGATCGTCGCGGTGGTCGCGTCTGTGGTGGGGCTGACCTGCGGCGGGGTCGCGGCGCGGGTGCTTCAACAGGAGTCCCGCAAGGTCGTCGGCGCCGTCGCGGCCGCCGAGCACCATGTGGGCCGTGAGGGCCGCCTCCTGCTCCCGCTGGAGCCCGGAGGCCGGGCCAAGCTCCGCGTCCGCGCGCCGGACGGCGACACCGACCTCGTCGCCGAGCTCGCCCCGGGGCAGACGGAGCCCCTGGCGGTCGGGGAGCGGGTGTGGATCGTCGAGATGCGCGGGACCACGGCGCACGTCGCGCCCTCACCGCAGGACCTGGAGAAGCTCTGAGGGTCGTCCGGAATTGTCCGCCAGCTGCGCGAACCGCTGCACCCGGCGGACCGGCGTCGCGGGGCCCCCAACCGGTGGGGCAGTACCCCGGGTACAGCCACCACCGGTTGTGCTCCCCCACTCCTTGGTCGGCCGGGCGCATCGGTCCGCTCGCCTTGGCGCCAGTTCCGGACGACCCTCTGAGTGTCGAGCGCTGAAGACGTTGCGCGGTGCGCCCGAAGGACCGGCATCAAGCGTCGGCGGCGAGCTTCTCGCCTGAGGGCTCCGGCCGGTTGCGAATCACACGCCCCGGCATCGTGGCCCGCACTTCACGGGACAACCGTCAGATCGAGGGCAGGGGTTGCAAATGACCATTCACGCCCTATTGTTGGAGAGATGATGACCAACAGGAGGTCTCGATGAGCAATCGAACCGTCGCCGAGACCAAAACGCACCTGTCGCAGATTCTCGACGAGGTCATCGCCGGGAAAGAGGTCACCATTACGCGGCGCGGCCGACCTGTCGCGCGGTTGGTCCCGGTGGTCGAGGGTTCCGCGCCGCTGGGCTGGACGGCCCTCGACGAGTGGCTGGCCAGCGATGAGGTCAGCGCGGGCGGCCTGACCGTCGAGGAGATG
The DNA here is from genome assembly GCA_049318805.1 of Bradymonadia bacterium. GTDB lineage: Bacteria > Myxococcota_A > Bradymonadia > UBA7976 > UBA1532 > CANLBD01. The sequence goes on along the minus strand of JBMOFP010000013.1, from coordinate 38,982 downwards.
CGAGCGAGAGACTTGCTTTGACCTATCTGGATACGTCGGTCCTTGCGGCGGTGTTCTTTCGCGAGCCGACGGCGAGGGCGGTCGCAGCCGCCCTCCGCGCCCACGCCAAAGACAAACTGACGATATCTGGTTGGACGCTTACGGAGATGGCCTCGGTTGCGGCCCTCAAAGAGCGCACAGGCGTCGTGAGCCCAGACGCCCGGGACAACGCCCTGCGCGCGTTTCACCGGTTCGCGTCGACCGAGCTGCACGTCGTCGAAGTAGAGACCTTCGACTTTCGGAGCGCGGCGAGGTTGATCGAGCAGGTCACGAATCTGAGGGCCGGCGACGCGTTGCACCTCGCCGTTGCGCATCGCCTCGAGGCACGCATTGCGACGCTGGACCGACGACTCGCGCAGGCGGCTGCGGCGCGCGGTGTCGCGCTGCTCGACTTGCTCCCCATCGACCTCTGAGCCGAACCGCGCGCCAGCGTCTTGCGTGGCCCATCGCGCTCCCATGGGCGGTCACGGCGTCCGCATGCCCGCAGACGGTCGCCGCCATCGTAGAGGCCCCAACAGAGTCGTGCCGGGCCCGGAGTCGTGGTCGATGAGCCCGTGGCCGCCGACCTGCTCTCTGAGTTCACGACCCACATCGACTGATAGACCGTGCCCGGAGTGGCGAGATCGTCGGCCGTGACCCCGTGGGCGGCCAGGGGCGCCCCGAAACGATGAAGGGCTGCCCACGCGCGGCGTGCATTCTCGGGCTCCGGCCCCACGAGAACGTCCAGGTCGCCGGTCGCGCGGACGAGACCGTGTGCGGCGAGTGCGTGCGCCCCGACGACGAGGAACTCGACGCCGCCCTCGATCAGCTCCGCGAGGAGGTCCGGGCGGCGGCGTCGAGCATGTCGGCGTTTGTCACTCGACGTCCTCTGCCGAGGGCTCCGGCCGGTTCCGAATCACGCGCCCCGGCATGGTGGCCCGCGTGTACTCCGGCCACGGGCGGCCGCTCATGGCCCAGACTTCACAGGACAAACGCCAGATCGATGCCAGGGCGACTTCGGGCGAAACGCGTTCGCTCGGCGGCGCGCCGGCGAGGCCGTGGACGGAAAGCGACCAGGTCGCCCGTCGCTTTGCGGCACGAAGCGCACGCTCGGAAGTGGGCTCGTCCATCCGCGTCAGGATAAGCGCTCACGCGCTCGTTGTCGCGCGGCCCAATACTCGAGGTCTTGATGAATCCGGAGCGGTTCACCGCCTTGCGAGTCGGGGTTGACAGCGCCTTGCGGGCCATCGAGGTTGCCGGTGCGCACAGCCGCGGAGCGGTGGGCCGGTCCGCGTGACCGGGTTCGTGCGCGGAGTTCAGCATCGAACGGGGGCGCAATGGAGTTCTTGCCAATCGCGGCGGGGGTGTTCGGGGTCACGGCGCTGGCGGCCATCGCGCTGCTGAAGACCTTCCTCTACGTGTGCCGACCCAACGAGGTGCTGATCTTCGCCGGTCGCAGCCACCGCCGCGCGGACGGCGCCGAGCTCGGCTATCGGGTCGTCTTCGGGGGGCGCGCGTGGCGTACGCCGCTCATCGAGAACGTGGAGCGCATGGACATGCGCACCGTGCCCATCGAGATCTCGATCCACGGGGCGTACACCCGCGTGGGGATTCCCCTGAAAGTTCGGGCAGTTGCGCTCGTCAAGGTGTCGAGTGACCCGAACATCGTGATGAACGCCGTGGAGCGATTCCTGGGCCGCGGACCCGCCGAGATCCAACAGGTCGCCCGGGAGACCCTCGAGGGCAACCTGCGCGGCGTGCTCGCGACGCTGACCCCGGAAGAGGTGAACGAGGACCGCCTCAAGTTCGCCGAGTCGCTCTCCCGCGAGGTCGAAGAGGACCTGAGCAAGCTCGGGCTGCACCTGGACATCCTGAAGATTCAGCACGTCACCGACGACGCGAAGTACCTGGACAGCCTGGGTCGCGGGCAGATCGCGAAGGTCATCCAGGAGGCCGAGATCGCCGAGTCCAACGCCCGCAACGAGGCCGCGAAGGAGGCCGCCGCGGCCGATATGCGCGCCCGCGTGGCGGCGTCCCAGGCGGACCAGGCCATTGCCCAGGAGCGCAACGCCGCGCGCCGGATTCAGGCGGAGCTGGAGGCCGAGGTGAAGTCCATCGAGGAGCGGGCCGAGGCGGCTGCTCTGGCGGCCGAGGCGACGTCCATGCAGACCCTCGAGGGGGTGCGTCGTGAGCTGGAGGCGTTGCGGCTCCAGTGCGAGGTGGTGATTCCGACCGAGATCCAGCGTGAGGCGAGCGTCGAAGCGGCGGCCGGCGGGGCGGCCTCGACCATGGAGAACGGGCGGGCCACGGCCGAGGCGTTGCGCCTGGTGGCGGCCGCGTGGAGCAAGGCGGGTCCGCAGGCCGCCGACATGTTCATGCTCAACCAGATCGAGCCCATCACCCAGGCCGTGGTCGACGGCGTGAAGCGCATGCACGTCGGGACCGTGCAGCTCGTGGACACGGACGGCAAGGCGCTGCCGCAGCTCGCGGCGGCCTATCCGCTGGCCGTGGCCGAGGTGCTGCGTTCGCTCTTCCAGACCACGGGGGTCGACGTGAACGCCTTGCTCGCGGGCCCTCGGGCGGGAGGTCGGTCATGAGCATCGGCGTCCTCATCGCGGTCCTCCTCGGCATCGGGCTCGTCTTCATCGGCGCGCTCTACGGGGTCGTGCGCAACCTGTTGTTCATCTGCCAACCCAACGAGGTGCTCATCTTCATCGGGGGTCGGTCCGCCGGGCCCCAGCGACAGGTGGGCTACCGGGTCATCAAGGGCGGTCGCGCCATCCGGGTGCCCTTCTTCGAGCTCGTGGACCGCATGGACCTGACGAACATGCCCATCGAGGTCGCGGTCAAGGGCGCGTACTCCAAGGGCGGCATTCCCCTGAACGTGCACGGCATCGCCAACGTGAAGATCGCCGGCGAGCAGCCGGTGCTCGACAACGCCATCGAGCGATTCCTGGGTGTGCCGCGGGAGCGCATCATGGAGATGGCGCGCGAGACCCTCGAGGGCAACCTGCGCGGCGTCCTGGCGACGCTCACGCCGGAAGAGGTCAACGAGGACAAGATCAAGTTCGCTCAGAGCCTACTGTCCGAAGCCGAAGACGACCTGCGCGCCCTCGGTCTCGAGCTCGACACCCTGAAGATTCAGGACGTCTCGGACGACATGGGCTACCTCGACAGCATCGGTCGGAAGCAGTCCGCCGAGGTGCAGAAGAACGCGGTCGTCGCCGAGGCGCGGTCGAAGGCCGAGGCGGCGATCCGCGGCGCCCAGAACCGCCAGGAGACCGAGATCAGCCAGCTCCAGGCGAAGCTCGGGGCGTTGCGGGCCGAGGTGGGGCGCCGCAAGGTCGACGCCGAGACCCGCGTCGGCGCGCTCGTCGCCGAGGCCCAGGGTCAGGTCGCGACACGCATCGCGCGGGCCGAGGCCGACGTCGCCGTGCAGAGGGCACGCGTCGAGCAGGTGCGGCGTCGACTCCAGGCCGATGTGCTGGAGCCCGCGCGAGCGCGCCGCGCGGCCGACGAGGCGGAGGCCAAGGGCGCGTCGGCCTCGATCGTCGAGCAGGGCCGCGCGACGGCGACGGCGCTGGAGGAGCTCGCGACGACGTGGAAGCAGATCGGGACGGGCGCGCGGGACGTCTTCTTGATGCAGAAGGTGAACGCGCTCGTCGGGATCGTGATGGGGTCCATGGGGCAGTTGAAGATCGACCGCTTCACCGTGCTCGGGGGCGGGGTCGGGGGCGGCGAGGGCACGCCGGTCGACCTCTCGCGCAAGGTGCTCGTGGCGAACGAGCAGCTGAAGGCCGCGGCCGGCGTCGATCTGCTCAAGGCGGTGCAGCAGCGCCTGGAGCCCCCCGCTCGACCATGAACCGCAGGGTGCCGTTGACGTAGTTGCTCTCGAGGCGCTCGACCGGTCCGACCGGCCGTAGGTCCGGCATCCGCTGCATCAGCGCCTCGAAGAGAATGCGGAGCTCGAGCCGAGCGAGCGTGGCCCCGAGGCAGAAGTGCTGGCCGACCCCGAAGGCGAGGTGGGGGTTCGGGTCGCGGCGCACGTCGAAGATGCCGGCCCGGTCGAAGACCTCTTCGTCCCGGTTCGCCGACGCGTAGTAGAGCACGACCTTCTCACCCTCGCGGATGGGCTGGCCGCGGAGCTCGGTGTCCTCGGTGGCGGTGCGGCGGAAGGCCGTGATGGGTGAGGTCCACCGGAGCATCTCCTCCACGGCCGTGCTCGAGAGGCCCAGCGGATCGGCGCGGAACGCCGCGAGGGTGTCCGGGTGCTCGTGGAGCGCGAGGAAGCCGCCCGAGATGCAGTTCCGGGTGGTCTCGTTGCCGCCGATGGCGAGCAGCAGCATGAAGTTCACGATCTCCATCATCTCGAGGCGCTCGCCGTCGACCTCGGCGTGCATCAGCGTCTCGATCAGCGCGTCGGGCACGGCCCGCTCCCCCCGCTCGATCGACTCGATCAGCTCGGCGCTGTAGTTCCAGAACTCGACCGCGGCGATGCGCGCGTCGTCGGGATCGAAGTCGATGCGCGCGACCCGGTCGCTCCAGCCGAACATCAGCGCGCGGTCTTCGGCGGGCCACCCGATGAGGTCGGCGATGAGGCAGAGCGGGAGCTGCGCCGCGATCGCCCCCACGAATTCGAAGGTCGGCTCGTCGCGCACGCGGTCGAGGATGGAGTCGACGGTGGTGCGAATCGCACCGTCGAGCCGCGCCGTCATCCGTGGGGTGAAGCCCGTGGAGACCAGGCGTCGGTACTTCGCGTGTTGCGGCGGGTCCATCGTGATCAGGATGAGCTGCGAGGCCTCGAGGTCCTCGGGGCTGGCGTCCGGGATGTTGATGCCGCCCCGCTGGGACGAGAAGACCCGAGGATTCCGGGAGACCGCGACCACGTCCGCGTGCTTCAGCACCGCCCAGTAGCCCGGGCCGTTCGGCTCGGACTGGAAGTAGATGGGCGCCTCGCGACGCAGCACCTCGAACTGGTCGTGCGGCACACCGCGGAGGTAGGTCGAGGGGTCCTGCAGGTCGATGTCGCGCTTCTGCACGGTGCACTCCTCGGCGGTGGGCGCGGCAAAGCGTTTGAGACCCACCCCGCGTTGGTCTATCTAGGCGCCGAACATCCCCGAGGGTCAATGCCATGACACACGCTGAGTCTACCGTGGCGATCACCGGCGCCTCCGGGTTCATCGGGGGCGCGCTGGCGCGGGCGTTGGTCGCGCGCGACCGGCCCGTGCGGGTGCTTCTGCGCGGCGATACACCACCGCCGGGCCTCGAGGGGCCGCGCTGCACCCGGATTCAGGGGGACCTGCACGACACCGACGCGTTGACGAAGCTCTGCGACGGCGCCGAGGTCGTGGTGCACTGCGCCGCGCACATGGGCAAGACGGACCACCCGAAGAGCCGCCGCGTGAACGTCGAGGGCACCGACAACCTGCTCGCCGCCGCCGCGGCCGCCGGGGTGCGGCGCTTCGTCTTCGTCAGCTCCATCTCGGTGTATCGCGCCACCCTGCGCGACGACCGCACCTTCATCGAGGCGATCGCGCCCTACGACGACCCGCGCCTGAACATCTACAGCAAGACCAAGATCGAGGGGGAGCGACGCACGCAGGCCTTCTGCGAGGCCCACGGGATGGAGTGGGTCGTCGTGCGGCCGACCAACGTGTACGGGCCGGGTTGCCGACCCTGGGGCACGGACGTGGAGCAGCTCGTGCGCACGTTCCGCTTCTGCTACGGCCGAATCCGCTTCAACTTCATCCACATCGCCGACGTCGTGGAGGGGCTGCGCCTCACCTGCGACCTGCCCGCGGCGGCGAACGGGGTCTTCAACCTGGCGGCGGAGCACGTCTCCCTCGCCGACTTCCAGAACCACGTGGCGCGCGGCCTGGGCGTATGGACGGTCACCGCGCCCGCGCCCCTCGACGCCGCGATTCGCCACACCATCGACGGCATCAACGGCCTGCGTGGTGAGGTTCGCACCACCGCGTACACCGTGCGGTCGATCTACCCGAATACGCATGCCCGCAGGGTCCTGGGCTTCCAGCCCCGACACACCCTGCTGGACGCCGAGGAATCCGCGGGACACGTGGAGCCGGCGAACGCGAGTGCACTGACGGCGGCCGTGACCGAGGCGCGCGACGACGCCGGGCGGTGGGTGCACCCCGTCGGCTCCGGCACCTCGAAGAGCGCGTGTTTCCAGACCTCGGGGCGCTCCCTCGGGGTCACGCACTTCAAGCACCTCGAGCGGCTCGACACCCACCGCGTGCGTGTCGGCGCCGGCGTGCAGCTCTTCGACCTGCTCGCGTTCCTGCGGCGTGAGGGCCTCGCGCTGCCGACCATCGGCGAGTGGGGCGGTCAGACCGTGGCCGGCGCGATCTCCACGGGCTCCCACGGCGGATCGTATCGGCATGGCTCGGTGTGCAGCTCGGTCCGCGCCGTCACGCTCATCGACGGCCGCGGCGTCGAGCGGACCTACGGCGAAGCGGACCCGGAGTTCCCGCACCTGTTGCCCAGCTTCGGGCTACTCGGCGTGATCACGGGCTTCGAGCTCGAGTGCGAGCCGGCGTTTTCACTCGTGGTCGAGCGTCGGGCGACGTCGCTGAACGCCTACCTCGACGCGCTCGAGCACAACCCCGCGGGCCACGAGTACCGCGGCTCGATCTGGCTGCCTGCGCTCGACTGCGTGGTCGACTACACGGCGCACCGGGGCGCGCCGCCGAGTCTGCCGCCCGCTGCCGCCGCGGCGCCGCGCGAGAACCGGTTCCACACGCGCGCCATGGTGCTCGACTGGCTGTCGCGCAAGGTGCGGGCGGGCAAGGGCGCGCCGAGCCCCGGCTCGTGGCTCGCGCCCGAGCGGCTCTTCCCGCCGCGGACCTTCAGCGGTCACTACGACGAGATGCTCGCCCCGATTCGGGGGGACGCCGCCCAGATCCTCGCAAAGCGGCGCCGCAACCGCACACCGCCCGAGGCCGAGTACGCCCTGCCGCGCGCGCGGGCGGCCGCCCTGGTCCGCGAGCTCGACGCGCACATGCGCTCGACCGGTCACCTGCCCGATCGGCCGATTGGCCTACGCCCAGGCGCCGCCGAGCGCGGCACGCTCGCGGCGACCCACGGCATCGACAGCGTGTGGGTCTCGCTCTTCATCTACCCCGAGAACCCGCTGATGCGGTTCCTGCCCGACCTGCTCGTGCGGCACGGCGCGCGTCCCCACTGGGGCAAGTGCCTCTTCACCGACACGGCGCACCTGCCCGCGCTCTACCCCGGCTGGGACACCTTCTGCCGGCTGCGCGAGACCCTCGATCCCGAGGGGCGCTTCTTGAACGCATTCAGCGCGCGGCTGGGTATCGGCGTGGCGGGCTGACGATCGTCAGCGCAACCACCCCGGCGGGACACCCTCGGTGCGGGCGCGCTCCAGCAAGGCCTTCAGGTCGGCCTCCGCGGTCGTGATCGCTCTCTTCGCGGCTTCGACCGCCTCGACCGCGTGCGTGCGCGCGGACTGGGTCTCGCCGCTGGGGATGTTCACCGCCCGGAGCGCGGCCTGCTCGAGCTCGAGCTCGGCGGTCTTGAGCGCGTGGATGGCGTCCTCCACCCGCTGCTGGGCTTCTCGCACCAGCGCCTGCCAGCGCGCCTTGTTCGCGTCGTCGTCGGTCTGGGTCTGAGCCACCGCCGACCCTACGGAGACCTGGCCGAGCGCGACCGCGCCGACCAGCAGCAGCGCCACGCCGCGCGCGCTCACGACGCCTCCGCCCGGGTGTGGGCGCACTTGCCGTGGGCGGGGCAGTCTCCGCAGCCGTGCGCGTCGTCGGCGTGGGTGTCGGCGCAGCCGCAGGGCTCGGCGGTCTCCGTGACCGTCCACGCGCCCATGCCGAGCACGTTCGCCACATGCTCGAGGTCGGCACCCCCGACCCGTGCGAGGTCGATGGGGGCGTCGCAGGCGAGGCAGAGCGGTGCGTCGGTCACGGCGTCGCGCCACACCACACGCTCGGTGTCGCACCGGGGGCAGTGGGCCGTGGGAATACCGCGCTCGATCACCGTCGACCTCCGAAAGCGCGGAAGAGCCCCCGCACACTGAGCTTCTTCAGCCGAGTGTAGAGAAAGTGCCAGCTCACGACCATCGACACGAGCCACAGCGCCCCCACGGCGCCCAACAGGGCCCACAGGTTCACGCCGTGCCACTCCCACGGGTACCGCGCGAGCAGGAAGAACGTGCCCATGACCAGGCCCATCACGACCATGCCGAGGAAAACCTTGGTGCCCAGGTCGTTCAGTGACCGGCTCAGGCGGTCGAGCTCGGGGTTCTGCACCTGGACCGTGAGCCGACCGCTCTCGAGGTCGCTCACGATCTGGTGGAGTTGCAGAGGCATCGACTGCGCCGAGTCCAGCAGGGTCACGGCCGTCCGCGCCGCCAGCCGCGTCACGGTCTCAGGGGAGTACCGGTCGACCATGAGCTTCTGCGCGTAGGGCATGAGCGTGCCGGCCACGTCCATCTGGGGCTCGAGCTGGCGCACGATGCCCTCGATGGTCACGGCGGCCCGGGCGAGCAGCGCGTAGTCCGGCGGCACCCGGAGCTTGTAGCGCAGCGCGAGGTCCAAGAGCTCCGTGAGCAGGCTCGCCGCGTCCACCTCGTCCAGACGCCGCACGAGGTAGCGCGCCATGAGGTCGCTGACCTGGTCGCGGAACGCCGCGAGCGAGACGCGCTCCTGGGGCTGCCCGATGCGGTAGACGAGGCGGGTCACGGCCTCGGCGTCGCGCGTGACCACGCCCACGGCGAGCTGCACGATGGTGTTCTGCATGTTCGCCGTGAGGCGCCCCACGAGGCCGAAGTCGAGGATGCAGATGCGCCCGTCGGGTGTGACGAGCACGTTGCCGGGGTGCGGATCGGCGTGGAAGAGGCCGTCCACGAAGGCCATCTGGAAGGCGGCGTCGAGCACGGTCGCGAGCAGCGCCTTGCGGTCATGCACCTCGGGGTCGGCGAGGGTGATCTTCGTGCCCGCCACGAAGTCCATGACCAGCACGGTGCGGCCCGAGAGCGCGTCCACGATCGCCGGCACGACGATGCGCGGGTGACTCTCGAGGTTCGCGGCGATGGCCCGCGCGTTTCGGGCTTCGGCGGTGAAGTCCAGCTCGTCGAGCACCGCGCGCTCGAAGGCCGCGATGATGTCGACGGGTCGATAGACGCCGGCCTCTTCGATGGTCGCCTCGAGCAGGCGCGCGAGCAGGTACAGCAGGTCCAGATCCGCGCGCACCGTGGCCTCGAGGCCCGGGCGCTGCACCTTGAGCACGACCTCGCGGCCGTCGTGCAGGCGCGCGCGGTGGACCTGGGCGATGCTCGCCGTGGCGAGGGGCCGCGGGTCGACGAACGCGAGGTGGGTGTCGGGGTCGGTGTGCCATGCGGCGACGAGCTGGGCGTGAATCTGCTCGAAGGGCAGGGGGGCGACATCGTCCTGGAGCCGCGCGAGCTCGAGCTGGAACGCGCTCGGGACCAGGTCGGGTCGGCTGCTGAGCACCTGCCCGAGCTTCACGAAGCTGGGGCCGAGGTCCTGCAAGAGCAGCCGAAGTCGGGCCGGGGCGCCCACGAGCGCGCTCGTATCGGCCTGAACGGCGTCGCTCCTGCCCCCGGCGCGACCGGACGCCAGCGACTCCGCGAGGTGGGCGTAACCGTGGCGCGCGACGATCCCGGCGATCTGCCGCAGGCGCACGAGGTCTCTGGCCTTGGCGGCGAGCATGCGCGGGGATTGTCGCGTTCGGTGGGCTTGGGCACAATCCCGCCGCCTCGTTCCCCGGAGATGCCCCCATGCAGCCCGCCCCCGTGCTTACCCCCGCCTTGCGCCGCCAGATCGTCGACACCGTCCGCATGCTGGCGGCCGACGGCGTGGAGAAAGCGAACTCGGGTCACCCCGGCGCGCCCATGGGGCAGGCCGACATCGCCTTTGTGCTCTGGCACGAGTTCATGCGCTTCGACCCGGCGCTGCCCGCGTGGTGGGCGCGGGACCGGTTCGTGCTCTCGTGCGGTCACGCCTCGATGCTCCTCTACCCGATGCTCCATCTGTGGGGCTACGACGTGTCCATGGAGGACCTGCAGAGCTTCCGGCAGTGGAACTCCATCACCCCGGGGCATCCCGAGGTCGGGCTGACGCCGGGCGTGGAGACGACGACGGGCCCGCTCGGGCAGGGCGTGGCGAACTCCGTGGGCATGGCGCTCGCCGCCCGCATGCTCTCGGCGCGGGTCTCGACCGAGGACTTCAACGTGATGCCGCAGCGCATCTTCGCGCTGTGCTCCGACGGCGACCTGATGGAGGGCATCAGCCAGGAGGCCGCGGCCCTCGCCGGGCACTGGAAGCTCAACAACCTCGTGTGGCTCTACGACGACAACGGGATCACCATCGACGGGGACACCTCGTTGGCGTGGAGCGAGGACACGGAGGGGCGCTTCGAGGCGCTGGGCTGGCAGGTGCTCCACGCCGACGGCCACGACCACGACGAGCTGCGCACGGCGCTCAAGCAGGCGGTACGCGAGCGCGAGCGACCCACGCTGGTCATCTGCCGAACACACATCGGCTTCGGCGCGCCCACGAAGCAGGACACGGCGGGCGCGCACGGTGCGCCGCTCGGTGCGAAGGAGCTCGCGGCCACGAAGGAGAAGCTCGGGTGGCCGCAGTCGCCGACCTTCCTCGTGCCCGACGACGTACGGGCGTTCTTCGCCGCGGCGCGGGCCGAGAAGCAGCACGCGCGCGCCGCCTGGGAGGCCGGCTACCAGGACTGGCGCAAGCGCAACCCCGAGCGCGCCGAGCTGCTCGACACCCTGATGCTGGACGAGGCGCCCGCGGACCTGCGGGACGCGCTGCTCTCGGGGACCCCCGTGGCGGGACCGACCCGGAAGCTCTCGGGGGCGGCCATCGCCGCCGCCGCCGCGAAGATGCCCGGCCTCATCGGCGGCTCGGCCGACCTCACGGAGTCGAACAATACGGCGATGGAGCACGCGGGTGTCTTCGGGGCGCCCGACGCCGGAGCCCCGCATGGCCCCAGCTTCACAGGTCGCCAGATGCACTACGGCATCCGCGAGCACGCCATGGGCTCCATCAACAACGGCGTGCTCCTCCACGGTGGGCTGCGGCCCTTCGGCGGCACCTTCCTGGTGTTCAGCGACTACATGCGCCCGGCCATCCGGCTCGCGGCGCTGAGCCACCTGCGCAACGTCTTCGTGTTCACACACGACAGCGTCTTCCTGGGCGAAGACGGCCCGACCCACCAGCCCATCGAGCACCTGTGGGCGCTGCGCATGATCCCCGGACTCGTCGACTTTCGGCCGGCCGATGGGGTCGAGGTCGCCATGGCCTGGGCATACGCGCTCGAGCACGCCAAGGGCCCGACCTTCATGGCGCTCACACGCCAGGCGCTGCCGGCCATCGCGCGGCACGAGGGCTTCGAGGCGGAGGACGTGTGGCGCGGCGGCTATGTGGTGAGTGATGCACCAGCGCCCGAGGTCGTGCTCGTCGGCACCGGCTCGGAGCTGCAGCTCTGCGTGGCCGCGGCGGCGAAGCTCACCCTCGAGGGCCGCCGGGTGCGGGTCGTGTCGATGCCGTCGTGGGCGCTCTTCTGCAAGCAGTCCCACGAGTACCGCGAGAAGGTCGTGGCCTCGGGGCACCCCCGGATCTGCACCATCGAGGCGGGCTTGAGCACCCCCTGGCGGGCGCTGACGGGCTTGACCGGGCTCAACCTGGGCATCGACCGGTTCGGCGCCTCGGCCCCGGCGAACGTGCTCGCCGAGAAGTTCGGCCTCACGGTGGAGGCCGTCAACGCCCGCATCAAGGCCTGGCTGTGAGCGCGCCCGTCGAGAACATCCCGCTGGTCGACTTCGACCACTGGCGGCGCGGGGGCGACGAGCGCGACCGTTTTCTCGACACACTCGGGCGCGGGCTCGAGCGCTTCGGCTTCGTGAACGTGGTGAATCACGGCGTGCCGGACGCGCTCATCGCCGAGGCCTACGCGGTCGCGACGCGGGTCTTCGCGTTGCCCGAGGCCGTCAAACGGCAGTCCGAGACCCCCGAGGACGGCCGCCAGCGGGGCTACACGCCCTTCGCCCTCGAGAAGGCCCGCGACCAGGCGGTGGGCGACCTCAAGGAGTTCTGGCACGTCGGTCGGCGGCACTCGGAGCGGACCGACCCGTCGCTCCCGCACAACCGATTCCCGGCGGCTTTGCCCGAGTTCGAGGCGGTGATGCAGCGCCTCTTCGACGCGCAGGAGGCCTTCGCGCTCGAGCTGCTGGACGCGGTGTGCCTCTATCTGGGCCTGGCACCGGGCTTCTTCCGCGCCATGGCCGACGAGGGCAACTCGGTGCTGCGGGTGATTCACTACCCGGACGTGGGCGAGGCCGTGCCCGGCGCCGTGCGCGCCGCCGCTCACGAGGACATCAACCTGATGACCGTGCTGCCGGCCGCGACCCAGCCGGGGCTCGAGCTTCAGACGCGGGACGGCACGTGGCTCCCCGTGGCCTCGCCCCCGGGCTCCATGGTCTGCGACACCGGCGACATGATGGCGCTCGTCACCGGCGGGCGACTGCCGGCCACCACGCACCGGGTCGTGAACCCGCCCGCGGGTGGGGACGGCGGGCGCTTCTCGATGCCGTTTTTCCTGCACCCCGCGCCGAACGTGGTGTTGACACCGATCTCGGGCGAGCGCGCCCCGATCCGCGCCCACGACTTCTTGCTGCAGCGACTGCGCGAGAACGGCGTGGCCTGAGGAACCTCAGAAGCCCTCGGCGGGGCGGGTCGTGAGGTCGCGGGTCTTGCGGAGGGAGCGTGCGACGGCGCGCTCGATCATCTCGAGCGCCCGGTCGACCGCGGCGAAGGGCTGGGCGTCCCGCGCCTCCACGACGTGCACGCCGAACTCGCTGACGGCCTCGACGCGGCAGACCTTGTCGATGCCGCCCCGAGGTCCGTTCACGTCTTCCAGGCGAACGACCACGCTGCGCACCCGGCGGTTGAATCGGCCGAGCGCGAAGGCAAGCTTGCGCTGCACGTGCTCCACGAGGGTCTCGTTCTTCTGGGTCCCTTGGCAGCGGATGTCGAGCTTCATCGGGTGACTCCTTCGGGTGTCGTCCATCGACACGCCCTCAAGGTAGCGAGCGCGGTTGTGTAGAAAAATGAGGAAGTTTCATCGAATCGGGTAGGTTTGACCTACGTATGGATTGGCTCAACTACCACCACCTGCACTACTTCTGGCTCGTGGCGCGCGAGGGCGGTGTGGGCCGCGCCGCCCAGCGCCTGCGGCTGTCGCACCCCACCGTGAGCGCGCAGGTCAAGGCGCTCGAGGACATGCTCGGGGAGCGCCTCTTCGAAAAACGAGGCCGCGGGCTCGTGCTCACGGAGATGGGTCGCGTCGTCTACGACTACGCCGATGAGATCTTCACCATCGGGCGCGAGCTCGTCGACACGGTCCGCGGCCGACCCACGGGGCGCCCCGTTCGACTCGTCGTCGGCATCGTGGACGTACTGCCGAAGCTCATCGCGCGGCGTTTGATCGAGCCGGCTTCCGCACTCCCGGAGCGCATCCAGCTCGTGTGTCGTGAGGCCTCGGCGGAGCGGCTGCTGGCCGAGCTGGCGCTCCATACGGTCGATGTCGTGCTCACGGACGCGCCCCTGCCCGCCGGCAGCGGCATCAAGGCGTTCAACCACGAGCTCGGTGAGTCCGGGGTCGGTTTCTACGCGGGTCGGGCCCTCGCCGAGCGTCTCCGCCCCGGCTTCCCGGAGTCGCTCACGGGCGCCCCGATGTACCTGCCCACGTCGACGAGCACGTTGCGCCGCGCGCTCGACCAGTACTTCGAGACCCGTGGGCTGCGCCCCGAGATCGTGGCCGAGTTCGACGACAGCGCGTTGATGAAGGTCTTCGGCGAGAGCGGACGCGCCGTTTTTCCCGCGCCGACCATCATCGAGCAGGACGTCTGCAGGACCTTCGGTGTGGTGCCCGTTGGGCCGGTCGAGGGGCTGCGCGAGCGGTACTACGCCCTCTCGGCGGAGCGCCGACTTCGCAACCCCGCAGTCATCGCCATGACCCAGGCGGCCCGCGCCCTCGGGGCCACCGGGGCTTGACCCGACCTCAGTAGCCCGCGGCGGCCAGGCGGTCGAGCTCGGCGAAGTAGAACGCCCGGTGGTCGAAGGGGTCGCCCTCGAAGCTGGGGTCGGCGAGCTGGCCGATCTCGTCCAGGTGGTCGGCGGCGACCGTGCCCAGGTGCTCGCCCCACAGCATCGACGCCGTGGGCACAAAGCCGTCGTTGTCGCCGATGCGGAGCGTGAGCGCGGTGTGGAAGGCGGTGAGCAGCGCGTCGGCGATCTCGCCGCCGGTCTCGCGCTGGCAGCCCAGGTCGAGCAGCCCGCAGGAGCGCGCCGACCACGAGAAGTAGCGCACCGCCGGTGAGTCCGGGTAGGCCGGGTTGAAGACGTTCGTCAGGTACTCGACGCTGAAGTCCTGGACGGAGGCCAGGTCGTCCACAAGGAGGGGTGTGCCGCGGTGGGGTGTGCCCACGGTGGTCACGGTCGCGACGCGGGGCGCGAAGCCCAGGCTGCTCACGAGCACACGGGCGTCCAGGCCGCCCTGGCTATGCCCGATGAGGTTGACCTTGCGGGCGCCGGTCTCGGCGAGCAGGGCCTCGATCTGGGGGGCGAGCTGGGCCGCGCGGTTCTCGGAGTGGTTGAACGGGTCCGTCGTAGGGGTGCGGACCTCGAAGCCTGCGGCGCGTAAGCGATGCGGCACGTCGTGGAAGTAGTCGAGCAGGTCGAAGAACCGGTCCGTGCCGAAGTAACCGTGCACGAGGGCCACCGGGAAACGGGTGGCGCGGCGGTCGCAGCCGGCCTCGCACGTCACGGTGACGCGCAGGTCGAGCGCCCCCTCGCGCTCCGGGCGCGTGAGCGTGAGCACGACCTCGCCGGCAAAGGCCGGTCGGACGGTGACGGCGAAGGTGTCCGGTGTGTCGGCCGCGGGTGTCGCCACGGCCAGGGGCGCGGGCCAAGTGCGACGGTCGGCCAGGCGGGGAAAGAGGTGCGGGCTGTAGGCGGCCAGCTCGGCACCGGGCGGCACCCCGGCGAACCGAAAGGTCCAGGCGCTGCCGGCGGGCATCACCGCGACAAAGGCGGCGTCGAGGCAGGCGGGCACGGGGCGGGCGGCGTCGACCAGGTCGCCGGTGAGCTCGTCGCCGAAACGCGGCAGCCCGTTCGGGCCGCAGAAGACCGGCGCGGCGTCGGGTGGGGGCGCGGCGTCGGGCGGGGGCGCGGCGTCGGGGGTGGGGGCGGTGTGTGTGTCCGTCGGGGCGTCCGCGTCGGCCGGGAGGTCCGTGGGCGATGCGTCCAGCGTTTCCACGGGCCACATCGCGTCGTCGAGACGCTCGACGCGCCCCGAATCCTCTGCGTTCGCAGCGTCGAGCGTCGGCGCATCGTCGCGCAGACCTGCGTCCCTCGACGCCTCGACGATCCCGCTCGAGTCCGCACACCCGTAGGTCGTGAGCACGAAACTCAGCGCGCGCATGAGAGAGAATGACCGAGGGAGTCGGGCGTGCATGGTCGCGATGATGCGGACTCGCTCTGTCCGCGTCGAGACTACGCTTCGTGCCGCAGCATCGCGTCGTAGAGCACCCGACCGTCGTCGCCCGCGAGCAGCTCGACCCGCACGGTGTCCGCCTCGGGGTCGAAGGTCAGGAACGTCGCGGTCCAGACGTCGAGCGCGTAGTCGATGCGCCCCTCGGGGAAGAACGACTGCCACGCGGAGTCGCTCGACCGCGCGAGGGCGAATCGGTTGCTCGGGCCGCTGCCCGCGGGGCCGCAGAGCACCTCGTGGTAGGCCGCGCGCGGGCCGGTGTCCTCGACGCGCCACACCGCCGAGACGTGGTAGTCGCCGGCGAGGAAGAGCACGTTGCGGTGCGCCCCGGCGACCAGGTGGTCGAGGAGTCGGTCGCGCTGGGCGGTGAAGCGCATCCAGCTCTCGGCGTTGGCGGCCCAAAGCGGCGGCAGGTTCGCGATGGGCACCGACGTCAGGATGACCTTGAAGTGGCACGGGCTCGCGTCGAGGGCGCCGAGCAGCCACGTGAGCTGCGCCTCGCTCATGATCTCCGCGTCGGTGCGCTCGTGGCGCACGTCGAGCACGAAGAACTCGACCGTCGCGCCCCAGCGGTAGCTCGCCCAGAAGCGGTCACCCTCGCGGCGCAGCACGGGCAGGTTCTCGAAGAACGCGGCCTTGGCCGTGGCGACCTGCGCGTCGGGCAGGTCCTCGAGGTCCGCGCCGTCGGCGATCTCGTGGTCGTCCCAGGTAATGTAGCTGCCGGTGGTCGGCAACAGGGCGCGGTACTCGGCGTTCGAGAGCATGCGGGCCCAGTCGGCGCGGTACTCTTCGCGGGTGACGGAGCCGTCGTTGTAGCTCATGTCCCCCAGGTGGCAGAGCGCGTCGAGCTCTCGCTCGGCCAGGCGGGGCAGGGGCGTGAAGGGCGCGCGCCCGATGGCCGTGCAGGCGGTCGCGCCGATGCGGACGACGGCCCGCGCCCCCTCGGGGAGCGCCGCGCGCAGACGACCGTCCAGGGAGCGGGTCCCAGCGGCGTCGTCGAAGAAGGCGTAGCGATGCCACGCGCCCGCGGAGAGCCCCACGGCCAGCACCTTGACGAAGCCGTCGACCGGGTCGAGCGCCTGCTCGAAGACGGGCGGCCCGCCTGGGGGAAGGTCTGCGGGCCAGACGCGAAGTGTGACCCGAGGCGCTTGTGTGTAGGTCCAGAAGAGGGCCTGCGCCGCCTCGGCCGAGCCCGCCTGCACGCCGAGAGGGAAGGCGACGGCGTCGACCGGGAGGTCGAAGGGGTCGGGCGCCGGTGGCTCCGCGTCCGGGAGAGCATCCTGCGACGGCCCGAAGTCGACCGCCGCGTCGCGTGTCTCGGAGCTCGAGCCGCCCGACTCGCCGCACGCGGCCAGCGCGAGCCCGGCCGCTCCTTTGAGCACGTCACGTCGTCGAAGCGCAGACATGCGCAGAGCCTACGGCGAAGCGGCTCAGCGCCGTGTGAACTTTGCGCGACGACGCGTCCGGGCGCGCTTTGCTTGCGTCGGGGGGGATCTGCGATCTTTGCGTCGGGGATGAGACCGATGCTCGGGAGAGCGAAATGGGGAAAACGATGAAGCGGGAACTTTGCTGGGGACTTCTGGTGTGCGCGCTCGTGGCCTGCGAGGCCGATGAAGGCGGCGGTGGGGCCGGGGGCGGCGGCGGGACCGGCGGCGGTACCACGCTCGACGAGGGCGTGGGCGGCGGCGGCGCGGGCGGCGGAGGCGGCGGCTCGGTCGGCGGCGCGACGGGCGGCGCGACGGGCGGCGCGACGGGCGGTGCCACGGGCGGCACTGCGGGTGGCTCTGGTGGTGCAACGGGCGGCACGGGCGGCGCGGTCGGTGGGTCTGGCGGCTCGGGTGGCGCGACGGGCGGCGCCACGGGCGGCTCCGGGGGCGCAACGGGTGGCGCCACAGGCGGTTCCGGTGGCGCCACAGGCGGTAGCGGCGGCGCGACGGGCGGCAGCGGCGGCGCCAGTGGCGGCTCCGGCGGCAGTGGCGGCGCGGTCGTCATCGAGGCGTGTGACCTCGCGCCCGAGTCTGGCCCGTGCAACGCCGCCTTCGAGCGCTGGTACTTCGACACCGAGTCGCGCCAGTGCCTCACCTTCCTCTACGGTGGGTGCGGCGGGAACGCGAACAACTTCGAGTCGCTCGAAGAGTGCGTCGCAACCTGCGGTCCCGTGGTCGACCCGTGCGAGAACACGGCCCTCGACGCCGCGGGCGTATGCGTCGGTGCGGACGGCCGCGCCGTCGACGCGAGTTGCTGCGCGCCCTACGACTGCGACCAGAGCCACGCGGCGTGCGACCGCATCCCGCCCAACTGCCCGCGGGGGCAGTCGGCGTCGATCCTGAACCTGTGCTACGGCCCCTGTGTCGACATCGCGCTCTGCGCGCCGTCAGGCGACGAAGCGCTCTGCATCGCCACGGGCGGCCGGTGGGACGCGGGCTCGTGCGGCCACTACCAGTGCGGCCTCCCGCCGGCGTGTCAGGCGCTCATCCCGGGCTGCGATTGCGGCCCTGGCCAGACCTTCATGCCCGGCGTCGGCTGCACGCAGGACGCCGCATGCCCCGGCGGCATCGGCTCGGAGTGCGACCCGTTCCAGCCGCAGTGCGCCGAAGGGCTCATCTGCATCGAGCGGGGCTTCGGCGGCGAGGGCTTCGGCACCTGCGTCGAGCCGGGCTGCGAGAGCGACAACGAGTGCGACGCGGGCCAGCGGTGCTGCTACCCGTGCGGCATTCAGGGCTGCGTGAACCAGTGCATCCCCGTCGACCCCAACAACGGCGAGTGCCCGCTATTTCCGTAATCGGGCGCGAATAAGCTCGATCTGCGACGTGTTTCGTCGAGAATCGCGACGAAACGGGTCAAGAACGGGTCGATATGCTCATCGAGTTTCGAGTCGGGAACTTCCGTTCGGTGCTGAAAGAGCAGGTTCTGAGCCTTGTGGCGTCGACGGACCGCTCGCTGCTCGAGACCCACACCATCGAGACTGGCCTGAAAGCCGCGCCCCGGGTCCTGCGGAGCGCGGTTTTGTACGGTCCGAACGCGAGCGGAAAGTCCAACATCGTTCGCGCGCTGCAGTTCATGCGAGGACTCGTGGCCGAGTCGGCAACGCTCATTCAACCGGACCAACTCCTCAACGTTCAGCCGTTCCTGCTCAATGAGCGCTCGCGATCCGAACCCAGTGACTTCGAGGCCACGCTGCTCGTTGATGGCACTCGCTGCGTTTACGCCTTCTCGCTGACCAAGGAGCGAATCACGGCCGAGAGCCTGCGAGTTTACAAAGCGGCCAAGCCGCAGCTCTGGTTCGACCGCACCGTGGACGCGACTACGGGTGACGACCACTATCGATACGGAGGCGGCCTCGTGGGGCCCCGCCACGTATGGCAGCAGGCCACCCGACGCAACGCCCTGTTCCTCTCCACGGCAGTTCAGCTCAACGCGGATGCGCTGCGGCCCCTCTACAGGGCCATCGTCGAAGACGTGGCGGTGTACAACGACCGCAACCCGTTCAATATCTTGCAGACCGTCGCCTTGATGCGGGACGAGCCAACACGGCGACGATTCGTCGAGATGCTCAATGCGGCGGACATCAGCCTCAAGGACGTTCAGGTCGTGACGCGTAAGGTGAACCGACCGAGCGTCAATTTCGATCTCGCGACCGGGAGCGCGACCCTGCGTCCCCAAGAGGCGGACGAGGTGGTGTTTCAGTTTCACCACGAAACGGCGAACGGAAACGCGGTGCTTGGCTTCGACGACGAGTCCGGCGGCACCCGGAACCTTCTCGTTCTCGCGGCGCCCTTCTCCGAAGCGCTTCGTCGGGGGACGACGCTGGTCGTTGATGAAATCGAGGCGCTGCACCCTCTTCTCGTGCGAGAGCTCGTGGCGCTCTTTCACTCTACGCACCTCAATCCGCGAGGGGCGCAGCTCATCTTCGCGACGCACGACACATCGCTCCTGGGGGCGGCGGGCCTGTTTCGACGAGACCAGGTTTGGTTCGTCGAAAAGGCAAGCGACCAGACGTCCCACCTCTTCCCACTCACGGACTTCAGCCCACGCAAGGGAGAAGCCCTCGAGAAGGGGTACCTTGCGGGCCGATTCGGCGCCGTTCCTTTTGTTCAGCCCCTCATCACGACGCTCGTGGACTGACCGTGGGTCCCCAACGGAACCGCGGTCGCGACGAGCGGCACCTTGCCCGCCGGGGGCCCAGTCGCGAGCGGTACGACCGTGTCCTCATCGTGACCGAAGGAGAGAAGACCGAACCGAACTACTTTCGCGAGATTCAGAAAGCCTTTCGGCTGCCGACCGCGAACGTGGTCGTTCTGCCGAGCGAACGGGGAACGGCCCCGGACCAGGTCGTGGCCGCAGCGAGGTCGCTCTTCGAACACGGGAAATCGCAGCCTCCGGTATCGGCGAGAGCGTTCGATCGCGTCTATGTCGTTTTCGACCGCGACGACCACGCCAGCTACGCTCATGCGATTCAAGCGGCCAAGAAGCTGGACGGGAAGCTTCGAAACGACGAACGCCAGCCAGTGCCCTTCATTGCTGTGCCTTCAGTGCCGTGTTTCGAAGTTTGGCTCCTTCTCCACTTCGAGGATGTGCAGCCGCCCGTCGACCGGGCGGGCATCCAATCGCGCCTCAGGGCCCATCTCCCGGACTACAGCAAGGCTTCCACCGACCTCTTCGAACGATTGCGCGCGCGCATCGACGATGCCCGCAAGCGTGCTCTTCGACCCGCGGTACCACTCGGCACCGACGAAGCCTGGACGCCCTACACACGTGTTCATGAACTGGTGGATTGTCTGATGACGCTGCGGCGACCGAGTTGAGAAGCGCCGTCGGTCCAGCTGCCGAGGTCGGGAGAGTCGAGCACGTCGCCGCACTCACTCCCCCCGCAACCTCGAGTACAGCAGGTGGTCGTACACGCGCCCGTCGCGCACCTCGGCCCGGCGGATGAGCCCTTCACAGGTGAAGCCCGCGGCCTCGAGGGCCTTGCGCTCGGCGGGGTTGTCGACGGCGGTGTCGGCCTGGACCCGGTGGATCGGGAAGAGGTCGAAGAGGGTGTCGGCGAGCAGTCGCTGGGCGGTGCGCCCGAAGCCGCGCCTGCGCCATTCGGGCAGCAGGGCGATCCCGATGGAGGGGCACACACTCTCGGCAGCGGGGCCCCAGTGTACGCCGCGCCAGGAGACGTGACCGATCGGGGTCGGATCGCCGTCCTCGGGGCCGACCTCGACGATGAGGCGCCCGCGTTCGACGGTGACCTCGGGGCCGTCGGCGACTTGTTGGGTCAGGCGGGCGACGACCTGCGCCCGATCGACGGGCCCGCCCCAATTGTGCGGGCCGATCGCGGCGCGGTCGGCGATCATGTCGGCGAGCCACACGACGTCGTCGGGCCTTAGGGGCCGTAGGGCAACGAGGAGGTCGGCGTCGGGTGTCGGCATCGCGGCGTGTACTTTCAGACGGTCGACCGACGACCTTCGCAGACCGTGCAGAAATTTGCGCGATTGCCATGGGTACGCCCCAGTGAAGATGCGCAGTGTATGGGGTAAACCCGGATCTCACGGAGGGGTTGATGCGACCTGAAGCTCTGGCGTTGGTGGCACTCGCGGCGTTGGCGGGCTGTGACGGCGGAACAGGGGACTCGACCGCGGTTGCGCCGGACGCTGCCGCAGGCGGCATACCCGAGCCGGGCGGCACGCCCGAGCCCGGCGGCACGCCCGAGCCCGGCGGCACCCCGCAACCCGGTGGCACGCCCGAACCCGGTGGCACCCCGCAACCCGGCGGCACGCCCGAACCCGGCGGTACGCCCGAACCCGGCGGTACGCCCGAGCCTGGCGGCTCTCCCGAGCCCGGCGGCACGCCCGAGCCCGGCGGCACGCCCGAGCCCGGCGGCTCTCCCGAGCCCGGCGGCACGCCACAACCCGGCGGCTCCCCCGAGCCCGGCGGCTCTCCCGAACCCGGCGATCTCCCCGGGCTCGACGAACGTCCCGCGAACCCCACCTGCCTGCCCGCCCCGCGCCCGCCTGCGTCCGAGCTCGTCGGGCTCGAACCCGCCTTCCCCGACGTCGAGTGGAGCGGCCCGACGGCGGGCGCCTTCTCGCCCGTTCGACCGGCGCGGCTCTACATGACCGGGAAGTTCGGCACGCTGGCCTGGGCCGAGCCTGGGAGTGTCGAGCCCACCCTCGCCCTGGACCTCACGGATCGAGTCCGTGAGGACCTCGACATGGGGCTCGTCGGCTTCGCGTTCTCCCCCGACTTCGAAAACGACCACGCGATCTACGTGGTCTACAACGCGACCTGCGACTACGCGGCCGACACCGGCCCCGGCGACCCCTGCCCACCCCCCGAAGAGTGGGGTGACGGCTTCGTCTCTCGCATCGCGCGCTTCAGCTCCCCCGACGACGGCGAGACCTTCGAGCCCGCCACGGAAGAGGTCGTGCTCGACCTCTGGCAGCCCATCATCAACCACACGGTGAACCAGCTCGCCTTCGGGCCGGACGGGCTCCTCTATGTGGCGTCCGGGGACGGCGGCTGTTGCGGGGACCCCTACGGCACCGCCCAGGACACCGACTCGTTGCGCGGCAAGGTTCTGCGCCTCGATGTCTCCGCGGGAGGGCCCGGCTACGCGGTGCCCCCCGACAACCCTTTTGTCGACGACCCCGCGTTTCGCCCGGAGATCTGGGCCTGGGGTCTGCGCAATCCCTGGAAGATGAACTTCGACCGCGAGACCGGTGAACTCTGGTTGGGCGACGTCGGCCAGGACTATCTGGAAGAGGTGAACGTCATCGAGGCCGGTCGGAACTACGGCTGGCCGTTCAAAGAAGGCGCCGCGTGCTATGCCGCGCCCGCGCCGTGCGACGACCCGGAGTGGACCGAGCCCGTCGCGTGGATCGAGCACGGGATCGCGAACTCCGTCACAGGCGGCTTCGTCTACCGCGGCAACGCGTTGCCCGCGCTTCGAGGGGCCTACATCTTCGGAGACTATGTGCATCGCCAGGCCTGGGCCCTGTTCCGTGAGCCCGGCCGGCTCGACCTCGCGCCCGAGGTCCAGGGGCCCTACGCCGAGACCCCGCTCTTCTTCCTGGACCGCGGCCTGCCGACCTTCCTCGAGGACGCCGAGGGGGAGCTCTACGTCGTCGCCTCGGACGTGTACGGCGGCGCCCCGGGTGAGGTCCTGAAGCTCGTCCCCCCGGCCCAGGTCGCCGCGGACTTCCCGGCCACGCTCTCGGCCACCGGGTGCTTCGACCCCGCGGACCCGACGCGACCGCTGCCGATGCTCATCCCCTACGCGCTCAACGCCCCCTTCTGGTCCGACGGCGCCGAGAAACGACGCTGGGTGTCCCTGCCCGAGGGCACGAGCGCGAGCGTCCTGGACGACGGTGACCTCGACTTCCCGCGCGGGACGGTGCTGGCCAAGGAGTTCGACCTGGACGGGCTGCTCGAGACCCGCTTGTTCATGCGGCACGACGACGGGGTCTGGGCCGGCTACACCTACCGGTGGCGCGACGACTGCTCCGATGCGGACCTGCTGTATGCGGGCGAGACGACCCAACGCGGCGAGGTCGAGTGGAACTTCCCCGGTCGCGCCGCGTGTATGCTGTGCCACTCCGAGGCCGCGAACCGGTCCCTCGGTCCCGAGCTGCGCCAGCTTCGCCGTCCGCTTGCGTACCCGAACGGACGCGTGGCGGACCAGCTCGCGACCTGGGAGCACCTGGGGCTGATCGACCGACGTGCCGAGCTCGGGCGCTTCTTCGAGGACGAGGCGGTCGCCTTCGAGTTCGACGAGGTCCGGACCGACGTGCCGAACGGCCGCGCGCGCACGCTCTCCGCCTGGGTGCGGCCGTCGCGCTCCGAGGACGTGGCCTTCATCGAGAGTGTCATCGACAGTGATGTGCCCGGCCAGTACGGCAGCGGCTTCGGGCTCGACGACGGCCGTTGGAAGGCGATCCTCGACGACCAGTTCTGGGAGTTCGAATTCCCGGCCGTGATCGGCGAATGGCAGCACGTCAGCCTCGCCTTCGACGGGGAGTGGGCGGGGTTCTACGTGGACGGGGCGCTCGTGGCCGAGACCGGGTACGCCGGAGAGCCGACCGAAGTGAACTTCGTGCTCGGCCGAAGCAACGCCAACGACCTCTTCTTCCACGGTGAGCTGCGGGACGTGCGCATCTTCGGCCGACGCCTGACCGACGACGAGGTCGTCGCGGTCTCGCAGGGCGAGGACGTCGGCGTCGAGGCGCTGCCGGACGCAATGCCCGACCCCTACGCAGACGGCGCCATCGGCCCCCGGGCGCGCGCCTGGCTGCACACGAACTGCGCGTCGTGTCATCGACCGGGAGGCACGGGGCGAGGCACCGCCGACTACCGCTACACCACACCCCTGGCCGAGATGGGCGCGTGTGACATCGAGCCCGAGGGCTCCACGCTCGACCTCGTGGAGCCGCGCCTCATCGCCCCCGGCGCGCCCGAGCGCTCCCTGGCGTGGCGTCGAACCCAAGAGACGGGTCGGGCCCGGATGCCTCCGATCTCGAGCCATGTGGTCGACGTCGTAGGCACGACCCTGCTCGCGGACTGGATTCGGAGCCTCGACGGCTGCGAGTAGGACTCAGAGGGTCGCCCGAAGTGTTCCACCTGGTCGGTCGTACGCATCGGTCCGCTCGCTTCGGTGTCCCGTTTCGGTCGAGCGTCTCAGCGCCCGGGCCGGCCCGGCGTTCGACCTGTCGGGGGCCGAGCGCCGCCGCGGGCGTCGCGCGCCACGTCGCGCCCCGCGTCGACGGCAATCCAGCCGTACTTCTTCGCGAGAAAGGCCAGCCCCAGCCCGACCGCGAAGCCGCCGATGTGAGCGGCGTAGGAGACGCCGGAGTCGCCCCCGAGCCACCACCGGAGGACGTCGAGCCCGATCCACGCGGGGAAAAAGACATAGGCCGGGACCCAGAACGAGCCCGCGAAGACCCGCAGCACCCAAACGAAGTATCCCAGGTGAATGTTCGCGCTGCCGAAGCCGACCACGAAGGCCGCCATCAGGCCGGAGATGGCCCCGGACGCGCCGACCAGCGGTATCGAGCTCCCGGCGTGGGTGAGCACGTGCAAGACACCGCCCCCGATCGCCGCGCCGAGGAAGAGACCGATGTACGCGCTGCGACGCCAGAAACACTCGAGCAATCCCCCCACCACGAGCAGGAAGATACCGTTGCCGAGTAGGTGGAGCCAGTCGCCATGCAGGAACGCGTGGCTGACGAGGCTCGTCGGACGCACCCGCGCCGGGACGAGCCCATACTTGCGGAACGGCTGGCGCCGGACCTCGTCGTCGACGCTCGCGACGATCTCCTCGACGCGTGTGTCCCCTGGGCCATCGACGACCGTGAGCCCCTCGACCACCCACTCTTGCGTCCACGGGTCGAGGGTTTCGACGAACTCGGCGCCGACGTTCGCTTCTTTGACCCGGGTGATGTGCGTGTCCAGGTCCGTGAGATGGGCGTCGATGCGTGCGACGCGCCGGTCTTCGGAAACGGACTGTACGACCAGCACCAATGCACACACGGCCGCGACGGCCCAGGTGACGTAGGGCCGGTCGTAGACCTCGCGGTCGTGGCCGAGGGGTACGAGGAGGAACACCCCGAGAGCGTGCATGCGGGGCGACGCCTTGGCAACGCTCGCGTGGAAGAATTCGCCGTCGGTTTCGGCGGAGGTTCGCGCGGGGACGATGCATGGGCGGATTTTGCCCTCGGCGCACCGCCGGTCACACCGACGCCCGGGTTCGACCCCGCTCCGTTGATGGGTCCCGCCGGGCTCTTTATACTTCGCGCGCCATCAACGACGCAGGGAACTCGAAGGATCACGCCATGTCGACCGTGCTGGGACGAACTCGCCTTTCCGTGCTGGTTTTGGGCCTCTTGTCCGGATGCGTCGCCGAGTCCGAGGAACGGGGCGCGGCGGACGCCAGTGCCGGCGGCTCGCAGGCGGGCGACGCCAGTGACTCACCCCTCGGGGGCTTCGGCGGTCCTGGAGGCTCACCCGCGGGTGAGGCGGACGTCTCGTTTCTCCCGGACGATGCGGCTGCGGGTGGACGCCCGGCCGGGGACGCCGGCGCAACCGCCCCGGACGGGCGCGTCGAGACGGACGCGATGCTCGTCCCGGATGCGATCCTCGCCCCGGACGGGCGCGTCGAGACGGACGCGGCGCCCGCCCCCGACGCGGCGCCCGCCCCCGACGCGGCGGCGCCCCCGGATTCGCCCCCCCAACGCGCGGCCTTTCGCATCGCACTCACCTGGCGCACGCCCGCCGACGACGATGAGTCCGATGAGGTCGGCAACGACCTCGATCTCCACCTGCTGCGCCCGCAAGGCCGCGGTTGGGGGAGCTTGCCCGGGGATGCGTACAACGGTAACCCGCAGCCCGACTGGGGGCTCCCGGGTGAGGGGGCGGACGACCCCATGTTTTTGTTCGACGACGTGGACGGTGCCGGTCCCGAGTTCATCGAATTCGAGTCTCTGACGCCCACCGCCGGCCTTGCGCGACCGTACCTGGTCGGCGTCGCGTACTACCGGGCGGTGAACGTCGAGACGGGCGCAGACTACGGACCGGCGTCCCTGCGCGTCGTCGTCACCGCGCGCGACGGTACGACGCTCTGGGACTCCGACGCCGAGTTCGACGGCGGCCTTCGTTTGGAGCGCATGCAGAGCCTGGCCGTCCCCCTGGCCATCGCCATCGAGGATGGCGTGCCGTCGTTCATCGCCCTCGGGCATGTCTTCGAACCCGACGGCAATTCGGTGGAGCAGCCGGGTGAGGTTCCGCTGGGGGCCGACTGCGACGACGTCGGCGCGTATCGATGCCCCGAGTCCCAGGCATGCATGCTCGCGCCCGGTCGCAGCGCGGGCTCCTGCGTCGACGCCCCCCGGTGACGTCGAGCTCGGCGGCGCCTGCGGTCTGGAGGGTAGACTTCCTCGCTGCCTCGTCGGCCTCGCGTGCCGCCCCGAGCCCGGCGCCGTGGTCGGAGTCTGTGAGCGCTCGGTCGGCGAGGGGGAGGCCTGCGGCCCTGCGCTCTGCGCTCCCGGCCTCTCCTGTGTCGGGGCCGAGGGGGTTTGTCGGGCCACACTCGCGGATGGTGAGGTGTGTCAGCCCGCTGCGAACGCGTGCGCCGCCGGGGTCGAGTGCATCGACCCCGACCAGGACGGCACGTTCGCGTGCGGCGTGGCGGTCTGTTTCGAGACGCTCGCCGCCCTGCAGGCCTGCGAGCTCGAAGGCGTCTTCGGCGAACCGTTCGGCGACCCGGAGCGTTTCCTGACGCTCTGCCGAGAGCGGTTGAGCACCGCACGGCAGGCGACGGAGGCATGGCTGGATTGCCTTCAGGAGAGGGCGACGGCCGGCGGCGCGGCCGCCTGTTTCGAGACACTCTTGTGCCCGCAGGAGGTGTGAGGGGACGGGACTGCACGCCCGTCCATCGCCGACTGCGGTGGAAGACGCGGTGGTGGGTGAATCGCCCGCTGCCTTCGCCGTGGTGTAGGCTGTCGAAATGAGGTCCAGAATGTTTCGTACCCCCAGCCACTTTTTCGCGCTTCGCTCCTGGCACGCCCCGCTGTGGGTGGCGCTGTGGGGTCTCAACGCGGGTTGCGAGAGCGACGCCGCCGCTTCGCCCGACGCCGCGACGGCTGCCCCTTCGGTCGACGCGACGACACCCGACGCGACGACACCCGACGCGACGACACCCGACGCGACGACACCCGATGCGGCGCTCCCCGAGAGTGTGCGTGGGCGCCGGTACTGCGAGGTGCTGTTGGCGTTCCTGGGGCCCGCCGCCATCGAGGTGCAGGTGTGGGGCACGCAGGGACTCAACCCCTGCCCGCCGGACGCGTGGGCGACCGTGGACGCGGACGCCGTCCGTGACGCGGCCGGTGCCACAGCCGCGGTGCTCAACGGGCCGCGGTATTGGACCATCGACGGCGTCTCCGGCAACCTGCCCGACGGCGAGCCGCGCCTCTTCGGCGAGCTCGAGATGCAGCGGCTCGCGACCTTGATGGTCCCGCCTGGCGGGCTCTCGTCCATGCCCTACACGGAGCGTACGGTCCTCCGCGATTCGGAGTTCGAGTTCCGTGCCGGCGCCGAGGTCTACGAGCTCGTCGCCCCGAACGGCGCGGTCTATGTCATGCAGTCCTACGCGCAGATCGTAGACGCCGAGCTGACCGAGGCCGAGCTTCCCACACTCGGGGAGCGCCTCACCCTGCCCGAGGGCTGGCAGTACCGCGCCCGGACGCTCGAGACCGCCCTGTCCGTGCGCACGCCCGGCGAGGCCACGGTCATCCAGGACGACCTGCAGAACTCCTACTCACGGACGGACGTCGGGGAGTAGCTCGGTCAGCGGTCCATCGGGATGCTCCCGGAATCATTCGGCTTTTTCTGCAGCCTGTGATGCGCCGCCGACACCGCGAGGGAGCCGCGCGGTCGGGTCGCTGCAGAACGTGCGCAGGACCTCGCCGGCCGGTTTGCCGCGCGGCATGTACCCGAAGCCGGAAGGCTCTTCGTCCGTGTGCACGTCCGTGAACCACTTCCAGAGGTAGATGCGGTCCACGAGAGGTGACGCGCCGTACACCGAGAGCAGGACGCTGTAGGCGAGCCGCTGCTCCGCGTCGCCCTCCGGGGTGCGTTTCGCCGAGCGCTGCTCGGGCCAGAGGTGCGGGTCCACAGTGACACCCACGCGGTTCGTGAAGCCCGCCTCGGTGAGCCAAAGGGGCTTGCCGAACCGCCGCGAGACGGCTTCGTACCGGTCGCGCCAGCGCTCCGCGGAGAGACGAAGCGCGCCGGGGTCGAGCGGGGCCTCGGCGCCGCGCAACGGCGCATAGAGCTGCACGCCGATGAAGTCGAGCGTGTCCCAGAACGTGACCTGCTCCACCTCGTCCCAGTTGGCGCCGTACCCGATCCGGCCCCGGTACACCCCTCGAATGGTCGCGATGAGCGCACGAAACGCGTCGGGGTGGGCGGCCGAGAGCCCCCGCAGCTCGAGCCCGATGAGCAGAGCGTCCGCGCCGACCTCTTCGGCGAGCCGCGCCCACCGGAGAATGAAGTCCCTGTAGGTCGCGAAGAAGGTGTCGGCCTGCGGGCCGGCCGCGAAGCGGAGCTCCCCGGGCCACTCACCGCGCCGGACCCACAGGTGCGGCTTCACCAGCACCGTCATGCCGCGCGCCCGCGCATCTCGCGCGGCGGCGCGGACGCGGTCCTCGGTCTCCGCGCCGGCCATGGTGACCTCGGAGACGACACGCGGGTCCTCGAGGCTCGACATCCACCCGAAGGGCGTGAGGCTCAGGTGGCGGATGCCGAGCGCCTTCAGCTCGTCCAGGGCGCTGCGCGCGGCGTCGGTGCCGTAGCCGCGTGCCCCGGCGTCCTCCCAACTGTGCGCGAAGCACATGCCGCAGCGTTCGGGTGCAGGGCGGACCTCGGGGTGTGGGCTCGCCGCGGTCAAGGCGGCGGTCGGCGCGGCCGCCGACCGGTGACTCCGCTCGCAGGCCGACGCGGCCCAGAAGCACCCGGCGAGGACGAGGGCGGTGCGCATGTCCCCGAGCATAGCCGCTCCGAAATCCTCCGGTGCGCGGAACCCGGGCGGTGATTGCGGAATCCCCAAGCCATGAAGACCCCGACTTCCTGCATCCTGGTGCTGGGCGCGACGGGCGGCATCGGCCACGCCGTCGTCACGGACCTCGTCTCGGAGGGGCATCGGCCTCTCCTCTCGGCGCGTCGCGAAGCGCCCCTGCGTGCGCTGGCCGACGAGGTCGACGCGCCGTGGCACACCTGCGACGCACGTGACCCGGCGCAGGTCGAGGCCCTCCTCGACTGGGCCGACGCGCAGGCCGCGCCCCACGGAGGCCTCGCAGGCGTCGTCCACGCCGTCGGCTCGATCCTGCTCAAGCCTGCCACCCGCACGACGGACGCCGAGTGGGCCGAGGTCATCGCGCAGAACCTGACCTCGGCGTTTCATGTGGTGCGCGCCGCACCAGCACGCCTCGCGGCCCGGGGTGGGGGGGCGGTGGTGCTGTTCTCCACGGCCGCCGCGCACATCGGGCTCCCGAACCACGAGGCCATCGCCGCAGCCAAGGCCGGGGTCGAGGGCCTCGTGCGCTCCGCCGCAGCGACCTGGGCGGGCAAAGGGGTGCGCTTCAACGTCGTCGCGCCGGGCCTCGTCGAGACACCGCTCTCCGCGAGCCTCACACGGCCGGGGCCGGGGCTCGAGATGTCCCAGCGCATGCACGCCCTGGGGCGCATCGGGCAGCCCGTGGACCTGCTCCCAGCGATCAACGCGGCGCTCTTCAGCCCGTGGATGAGCGGCCAGGTCCTCGTGGTCGACGGGGGGCTCTCCGGGCTGAAGATTCCGCGGTGAGCGCCGGGCTCATCCTCACCCTCAACCTCGCGGTGACGGCGGTCCTCGTGGGGCTGATCTGGACCATCCAGGGGGTGCACTACCCGGCCTTCGCCGAGGTGGGCACAAACGAGTTCGCACGCTTCCACGCGGCGCACTCCGCGCGGATCACTCTGCTCGTCGGTCCGCTCATGCTGGCCGAGGTCGCCGCCTCCGCCTGGCTGGTCGCCGTGAGCGCGCCGGGCGTCGACCGGCACCTCGCCGTCTTCTGCGCCGCGCTCGTCGCGGTGGCCTGGCTCTCGACCGCGCTGATTCAGGTGCCGCTGCACGCCGCGCTCCCCGGCGCTTCGGGCGAAGCGCGCGCCGCCCTCGTCGCGCGCCTCGTGGCCACGAACTGGCTGCGCACCGCGGCATGGACCCTGCGCGGCGCCGTGCTCCTGTGGGCGACCCTGCGTCGGGCCATGTGACCTTCACGTCTCGAAACCCGGCCGATGGCTTCCTGAGTGAGCTATCAGTGTCCCGGCGTTTCGTGAGGTGGTGTCAATGATTTCAAGGGGTTGAGCCGGGACTGAGGCTGGCGTGCGGTGTGCAGTCTCTGCGCTGCACCCGTCCACGGAGGCCCCCTTGTCGACGTCCTCGAGGTTCGAATTCTCCGCGCGCCTGCTCTGGGTCGTCGCGGCCTTGCTCCTGACCGTCGGCTGCGCCGAATTGCCCGTCGAGTCGGGCGCAGACGGCGTCGAGCCCGAGCCTCGCGACCCCGAAGAGGTCGCGCTGAAGGCCGGCCTGCGGTGCGAGCCGCGGCCTGCGGACGGCTACGTGGGCGGCGCCCGAAGGCGGATCACCGTCGTCGAGGTCGACGGGCGCCCCGTCGAGATCAACACCGCGGCGCGGTACCTGGAGATGCAGGCCGAGGCCCAGGCGGACGGCGTGAGCCTCTACATCGTCAGCGGGTTCCGCACGATGCCCGAGCAGGAGTACCTCCACGGCTGTTACGTGAACTGCAACTGCAACAACTGCAACCTCGCGGCCAGCCCCGGCTACAGCAACCACCAGAGCGGCCTCGCTCTCGACCTGAACACCAGCGACTGGGGCGTCTACGATTGGTTGTCCCGCAACGCGGTGTCCTACGGCTTCCATCGGACCGTGCCCAGTGAGGATTGGCACTGGGAGTACCTGGACGGCGGCACACCCGGAACGGGCCTGTGCGCCGGGGGCGGCCGAGTCGGAGGCGCCGCGTCGAGAGGTGACCTGGCGTTCGTGGGCCTCACGCCGAACGGCACCTACACGAACGGGCTCTGGCTCAAGACCGAGGGCAGCGCCCACCACGTCCGGTACTTCGCCGACGAGTTCTTTCTGGGGGCCTCCGAGGGTCGCGGCGACCGATTCCCCGTGCGTGTCACGCTGAACCAACTCGGGACCAGGAACTTCGTGGCGAAAGGCTACGATGCCAACGACACCCTCGTTTCCGAAGCGCGGACCACGGTGAAGGTGGTCGCCGGGGAGTCACCGAAGGCGCGCCTGAAGTTCCTGTCGCCGCGGGACGGCGGCTCGTACGCCGGCGGCATGTGGCTGAAGGTCGACGCGCCGGCCAACGCGGCCCGAGCGGTCTACTCGGCGGGGCCGTATCCGCTCGGAGAGAGCAACGTGGCGGACGACCACCTGTCGTTGCGCGTCGACCTGACGACCAGCGGGTGGCGGGTGCTGCAGGCCGTCGTCTATGACCAGCAAGGTGCCGAGCTCGGCCGCGCGTACAGCGTCATCGACTTCGAGGCGCCCGATGCGAGCGTGCGCTTCGAGAACGTGACGGAGGGCAACGCGTACGCACGCGCGGTGGTGCTGCGGGTCGCCACGACGGGGCCTGTGGCGGCCGTCGAGTTCTTCGCCGACCGCTGGTCTCTGGGCAAGGTGCCGACGGCGGACGGCGTCGCGATCCTGCGCTACACCTTCCAACAGGCCGGGAGGCGCGCGCTCCGCGCCGTGGCGATGAGCCCGTCGGGGGCCACCCTGGGTGAGGACACGGTCACCGTCGAGATCGTGCCCTAGTCCCTCGGGCCTGAAGTTCGTTTCGTTTCGTCCTGTCCTCGACGCCGAGGGCTGCGTTTCGCCTCCTCTTCGTAGGGCGAGGCTACGCCTTCGTCGTCGCGCCTTGCCCTCGACGCCGATGACTCGGCCGATTCCGAAACGAACTTGGGGCCCGAGGTACTCGCCCCTTTACGGCGCTGCGCACGCGCACGGGGCCCGGTCCTCGGGCAGCGCGAGCACCACCCCGGAGAACGGACCGCAGGTGCCTTCAATCTGCAACGTCGCGACCGCGGGGACCTCGGCATCGACCTCGAGCCCCCACGCGTCGGCGCACGCCGGTGGCCCCTGGGCGCTCGACTCGGCGTCGTCGAAGTAGCCGCCGTTCTGCAGGTTTTCGAGGCCCCACTCCCGGCTCGCCAGGCACGCGAGGGCCCCGGCGTCGACCACGCTCAGGTCGAGGCGGAGTGCGACCGTGCCGAAGCAAGCGTCGGGCGGGTTCGAGGCCGGCGGGTCCTCGCGCGCCACGACGCGTGCGACGACCGGCAGGTCCGCGTAGATGCAGCCCCCGTCGACACCCAGGCCGGGCGAGAAGGGCTTGCACGGGTCGTCGGCGAAGGGGTTCTCGCGCTCTCGGTGGTCCTCGAGCAAGAGCGCGCGCTCGACCTCGATGGACGTGCCCTCGACCGTCATGCGGAAGAGATGCCGTGTGTCATCGAGCGCTTCCCAGGCGAGCTGGTCGTCGAAGGGGCCGATGCGCAGGCGGCCGTCGGGCTCGACCTCGACGGTGCTGATGAACGGGACACCACCCAGGGTGACGTCCACCCCGAAGCTCGACTCGGCCCCGGGCAAGGGCTCGTGGGCGATCAGGACCTCGAGCTCGCCCGGTGGCAGATCGATCCCGGCCTCGAGGAGCAACGCCGGGCGGATCATGCTCCCGCCCTGTTGCCCCCACATCCACGGCACGAGGCCGCCTTCCCCCGGGGGGGCGGCGGCGCCCGCCTCGTCATAGAAGACGAGCGAGACGCCCTCGATGGGCACTGGGGCCGGGTCCGGCCCGGCGTCGGCCGAAGGGTCGGCGCCGTCGGCGCTCCCGCACCCGACGAGCGCGGTGGCGAGGCCGAGGTTCACGGTGACGGTCCACAAGAGTCGTCGCATTTTCGCTCCCGGGTCGAGGGTCGAAGTGTCTGCAGTGCTAGACGCGACCTCGAGCAGGACCTTACTTCGACGCCCTGGCCGCATCCAGTACTCGTCTCAGCGCGTGACGGAGACCTTCAGCCCGTCGGCCCAGAACTTCTGGTCGTTCGTATAGTACAGGTACGCGCTGGAGCTGGGACCGGTGTACTCGCCGGGCACGAGCGCCACGAGGTCGAGCGGGATCTCGCGTTTCTCGCTGGGCTTCATCTGGCGGTAGTACAGGATGACCTCGCGGGCCCGGGTCTCCCACTGGTCGACGAGGCCCTTCTCCTTGAGCTCCTTGAGCTGCCAGGTCTGGAAGCTCAAGCCGCCCGGCAGGCCGACGCGCGCCATGGTCATCGGGAGTCCGTTCGAGGTGCGATTCTCGAGCACCGCGGTCAGGCGCACGTTCTCGCCCATCTTCACGGCCGAGCGATCGAGCCGCGTCGAGAGCTGCACGGCCACGTCCGGATGGGTCGCGGGCTTCACGGCGCGGTAGTCGACGACAATGGAGTAGGGGAGCGGATCACCGCCCGTGGCCAGCACCTCGACCTCGTTCTTGCCCGGCGTGAAGTGACTGCCCAAGGCGTGGAAGTCGATGGTCTCGCGGTGGCCGGCGGGGTAGTTGAAGTCCGCGACCTTCCGGCCGTTGACGAGCACGGTCACGCTGCCGGGTCCACGGGTCGCGCGGCCGGCGATGGCGTACTCGGTCATCGCCTTGAGCGCGAGCACGGTGGCCTGCGTCGCGCCCCACTCCCCGTAGCCTCCGCGGTGGTCATTGAGCCACTGGATCGAGCGCCGCACGTGCTCCGGATGGCGCTGGCCCTCGAGCAGGGCCAGGGTCGCGAGCGACGTGGTCTCGATGTCGAGGTTCACGCCGCCGCTCTTGGTGATGGACTCGGCCGCGCCCCCGAAGACCCCGTCGGCCTTCTGCATCTCGGCGAGGCGCGCCACCGCGGCGGCGCCTTCCTGGGCGCGCGCGGGCACGTTCAGGAGCGTGTTGGCCGCGAGCGCCAGCAGGTACGGGTCCTTGGTGGTCTGCGCACGGCGTCCGGCCGCGTCGATCTCGGCGCCGAACTGGCCGGCGAGGCCCGCCTCGGCCACGGCCCAGGTGATGTACGCGTCGGTGACCTCGGGCCCCGCCGCGCCGAAGCTGTCGAGGGCCTGGGGGTTGCGCTGGAAGCCGCCCTTGCCGTCGCGCCGCGCTTCGAGCCACTTCACGGTGCGCTGGATCATGTCGTCGTCCACGCCGCCGTAGACCCGCTTCATGTCGAGGAACTCGAGGATCCCGTAGGCCGTGAGGGCCTCGTGCCCGGGGTTCGAGCCGAACCACTCGTAGCCCTTCTCGCGGGTCTCGAAACCGACGAGCTTCTTGTACCCGCGGTCGAGCAGGTCGCCCGTCCGCTGCACCAAGGCCGGATCGGCGACGTCCGCGGCCTTGAGGTACTGGAGCACCATCACGTTGGGGTAGTTCGAGCTGCTGGTCTGCTCGAAGCACCCGCTCGGCTCACGGATCAGGCCATCGAGGCCGCTCGTGATCGTGGCGACGGGGCTCGGGTAGAGCTGCAGGCGGGCCTCCACGGTGCCGGGTGTGGCATCGCCCACGTCGAAGGTCGCCGTGACCTTGCCCTGCACCGTGCCGCTCTTCGCGACCTGCTGCGGGAAGCCCAGCGGCACAACCTGGACCTCACGGATGAACTCGTCGGAGAGCCCGCCGGCGGTGGCCGCGAAGCGCACCGGGGACTTGCCGGAGACACCGGTCACGGTGACGGGGAAGTAGAGGCTCTCGCTGGCGTTCGCCGCGAGGCCGGGGCCCTTGAGCGCGGTCGGGGTGTCGAGCTTGAGGAGCGGACCGAAGTCCTGCGTGAGCTCGATGGGGAGCACGCGGTCCCGCTCGTTCGTGAACGTGAGCGGCAGCAGCATCCGGTCCCCGGCGCTGACCTCCACCGGCAGTTTCACGCTCATGCTGAAGGGCAGCTTCGACTGCACGACCTCTTCGTGACGGCCCGCGAGGCCGCCCCCGGTGCCCTCGACGAAGACCCGGAAGGAGGTGATCGCGTCCGAGGCGAAGAACGTGACGGTGGCTTCGCCGTCCTTGCCGGTGCGGACCTGGGGTGCCCAGTGAATGGTCTCGCGGAAGTCCGTGCGCGGCCCCGAGAAGTCCCCGCCGTAGTTCGGCGCGGGGAAAACACGCACGGGGGCCATCACCCACTCGTCGTCGGCCTGCATCTCTTCGTCGGCAATGTCCCCCCGGGCCTCGCGGCGGGCCTCCTTTTTCTCCTCGGCGCCGTTCCAGTCGGCGTCCTTGTTGTCCATGACGATTTTGTCGGCCTGGATCATCTGCCGAGGCTTCGCGGCTTCGAGGGCGCGCTCTTCGGCAGGCGGCGGCGGGGGCGGCGGGGCCATCGGCGCGGCCATCTCGGGGGCCGGCGCCTTGCGGGGCATGGGTCGCGCAGGTGCGGCCGCGGCGGGCGCACCCTTCGGTGCGTCGTCGGCCATCGCGGCCATGGGCTCGGCCATCGCGGGTGCGGGCGCCATCGCGGCCATGGGCTCGGCCATCATGTCGGCCGGGGCCGCTCCTTCCATCTCCTCGGCGCGGGCCCGCATCGCCCCGGGTGCCCCGGCGCGCTTCGGCCGGGCGCCGCCGCCTCCGACCCCTCGACCGAAGCCGCCCAGGCCATCGATCGCGCCCGTCGCCATCGGCCTCGGCGGGGTCAGCACGGGCTGCCACTCGAACTTGCGCCAGCCGCGTGTGCCCATCAGCAGGTCCATGGCGCGCGCGGACTTCGCCTCGGTCAGGTCGAAGTAGACGTTCGGCTCCTCGACCTTGTCCGGCAGCTCGTGCTCCAGGAAAACCCGCGACAGCATGTGGCCCGTCTTGTCGTCGGCGAAGCTCACGACCGTGTCGTCCACCACGCTCAGTGCCAGGTCCGCAGGCACCGGCTGCCCGAGGGTGTCCTCGGTCTTGATCTTCAGCGCGATCTGCTCGCGAGGGGTGTACGTGGCCTGGTCGGGCTTGACGCTCACCTTCAGCAAGTTGCGCCGGTTGCGGTAGACGAGGCGCTCCGCGAGCGGGTTGAGCTGCTCGTCGAAGACGGTGACACGCGCCACACCCTGCGCGCGCGCGGCCTTCTCGTCCTTCGTCTTCAGATACACGATCGCCGCGTCGTTCGCCGGCACCTCGACGGCCGCGGCGTCGAGCAGTTGGTCGCGCAGCACGCCGGCCACCACGACCTTGCGCGGCGCGGAGCAGCGCACGGCGACCCGCAGCGCGGGCTCCTGGGTGTCCAGGTCGTCGAAGCTGCGCACCGTGCAGCCCTCGGCGAGCGCGAGGGGCAGGGCGTACTTCTCGGTCACACCCACGGGCTTCGTGATCTCGGCGCTGTAGGTCCGGCCGGTGTTCGGGGTGAACTCGATCCGGCCGAGGCCCTGGTGGTCGCTGCGGAACTGGGCGACCACGTTGCCCATCTCGTCGCGCACCTGGCCCTCGAGGTCCGCCGGCTTGCCGAGGGGCGTCTTGCCCTCGAAGTACACGCGCCCCGGTTGTCCGGCGATGAGCTGACCGCCCTCGGGGAAGAACGCGAGCTGCATGCGCTTCACGATGATCGGCACACTCTTGCTGACCGACTCGGTCACGCCGCCGTCGTCCACGAGCACCGTCAGCAGGCCGTCGCCGCGCTCGATCTTGCCCGGGAGCGTGAAGCGCACGAGCGCGCCGCCCTCGGCGTTCGTCGTGACCTTGACCCGCGGCAGCTCCACGTCGTCGAGCCGCACCACGGCCTCGACGGTCTTGTTCGCGAGCGGCTCCCCGGTGGGTCGCTTGAGCTCGAGCGTGGCCGTGACCTCGTCCCCTTCGCCGTAGGCTTTGCGCACGAACTCGAGCTTCTTTTTCATGCGCGGCGGCTCGTAGGTGCTCACGATGATCGGACGATCCGTCTGCAGGCCGTCCTCGGCGATGATCCGAATCTGGTACTCGCCGCCCTGCACGCCGTCGGGCAGCTCGAAGTCGTTCGAAGCGAGGCCGTTCTGCAGCGCGACGCGCTTCTTCAGCACGACCGCGCCCTTGGGGCTGATGAGCTGGTACTGGAGCGAGGCGCCCTGCGCGCCGGCCAGGTCCTTCGAGCGCAAGTCCCACGAACGGATCCAGACGGTCTCGCCGGGCTTGTAGAGCGGCTTGTCGACCTGGACGTACAGGCGGTGCCCGGCGCGGCCGTCGAAGTAGCTCGGCACACGCTCGAGCAGCGTCTTCACCGGCGGCAGGTCACCGAGGCGCTTGCTCTCCGGCGGCGCCACCTCGGGCGCG
Source organism: Bradymonadia bacterium (assembly GCA_049318805.1). Taxonomy (GTDB): domain Bacteria; phylum Myxococcota_A; class Bradymonadia; order UBA7976; family UBA1532; genus CANLBD01. Next base: position 1,573 of record JBMOFP010000013.1, on the reverse strand, counting down.
GCGGGCGGCTGGACGACCTTCTTCCCCGGTGCCTCGACCTCGCCGCCGTTGGCTGCGAGCGTCTTCGGATCGACCGGCGCCAGGGGCTTCGGGTCGGGCTTGACGGCACCGTCGTCGGAGCAGCCACCCGCGAGGAGCAGGCCGGCCATCAGGGTCTTCTGGAATCGTTTCATCGACACTCTCCGTGGTCTCGTCGGGGGGTCACCCGGGGGCGAACCTACTCCACGCATGGACCACGGAAAGGGTTTAATTATCGGGAGGCCATGTATCGGTTCCGAACGCGCGCGCCGGCCGTGCGCCCTTCAATTCGCGGAAGGCTTCGACGAGCGTGGACCGCCGGTCGAGCACGCGGAAACCCCGCAGCCCCGAGTAGAGGCGAAGCATGGAGGACGCGGCGAAGAGCACGTAGAAACCGAAGGGGTCCTCGGTGCCGAAGAATCGCAGGATCACCCCGCCCAGGAGCGTCGAGACAAAGAGGATCGCGCCGTTGGTGAAGTGGAAGAGGCCCAGGCCGAGCGTGCGATCCTGCTCGTCGAAGGCCTCGAGCGGCTGAATGAACCACGCCTGGATGAAGCCGGCCCACAGCGTGCCGGAGAGCACCGCGTCGACGAAGACCATGGTGTAGTTGTCCGGGCTCACGAACATCCAGTTGATGGGCATTACACAGATGCCCACGGCGCAGAGGCACAAGACACGTGTGCTCCCCAGGCGGTGCAGTACGTAGGCCCAGAGGCGATTCGTGAGCAGCCGGAACGAGAGCGAGAGCAGCACGTGGCAAGAGATGAGCAGGTAGCTCATCTTGCATTGCTGGAGCATGTAGAGCTGCCAGAAGGGCAGGGGCAGGCCGATGGCGAGGTGCCAGGTGGCCGAGAAGCCCATCAGCCGGCGGAAGCCGGGCGCGTCCACGAGGCGTCGAACCCGCTGGAGATAGGGCTCCGTCGGCGGTTCGGGCACGGGGGCATCGGGGAACTCCCGCATCAGCCAGCCGCCGAGGGCCCCTGCGCCGACCGCGGACAAGCCGAGCACGGCGAAGACCAGGTGGCGCACCTCGGGCGGCCCGCCGTGGTCCAGGGCAAGGCCGGCGCCCGTCGCGCAGACCCCCGTCGCGACCGTGCCGCCCCAGTGTCTGCGCGCGAAGACCCGCGCACGCTGGGCGTCCGGCACGATCTCGGCCATCCACGCCGTCCAGCCGTTTTGGCCGAGCATGTGGATGAAGGCCATGGCGGTGATCGCGAGCATGGAAACGAAGAGCGGGAGCGTGCCCTCCCAGCCCAGGGCGACGCAGAGAATCGGCACCAGCCACAGCGTGCGACCGAGGATCAGCGCGGGCACTACATAACGGCGCCGGGTCTGGAAGCGACGCTCGACCGCCGGCCCCGCGAGCTGCCCGAACTGGGCGAGATACGGCAGGCCCGCGAGCAGCGCGAGCGCGATGGGACCGGCACCCAGGGCGAGCGCCACACCCGTCTGCACGGCGCCCGTCGTCAGGGTCGTGAAGGACTCGCTGAAGAAGCCCTCCATCCGCACGAGGGCGGGGCGAATGGGCGGAGTGTCGGACGCGGGCGAGTCGGGC